>JBCCYT010000108.1:0-14362 GCA_039188975.1 Actinomycetota bacterium | reverse complement strand
CACGGAGCGCGACGTCTGGCGTCGCCGTCAGGCCGGTCTTCTCACCGGGGAACACTGGATCGTCGACGGCAACTACAGCGGCACCTTCGATGCCCGATTCGCTCGAGCCGACACGGTGATCATCGCCGCCCGGCATCGCGTGCTGTGTGTGGCGTCGGCGCTGTGGCGTTCGACGAAGAACCATGGAAAGGCCATCCAGGCTGAAGGGTGCCCCGAGCGTTACGACCGAGCGTTCTACCGATGGATCTGGAACTATGACCGAACGGCGCGCCCTCGGCTCGAACAGGCGATCCGAACGGCATCCGCAGCTGACCGTGATCGAGCTGACGACCCGCCGAGAGATGCGCGACTTCCTCGCGGCGAGGCGCACCCCCACCCCGTGACGCACGGTCGATGGCAGCGCCCCCGGCAGGAATCGAACCTGCGACGCACGGTTTAGGAAACCGACGCTCTATCCACTGAGCTACGAGGGCCAAAACCGGAGCGTACCGTCCGCGCCGGTTTGCAAGACTGGAGGTCATGACCGTCACCGTCCGAACTGCTCGGCGTTCCGATGCCGACGCCATGGGACGGATCCACGTCGAGTCATGGCAGGCGGCCTACGTCGGCATCGTTTCCCAGACCCACCTCGACGGGCTCGACAGCAATCAGCGTGCCGAAAACTGGCGGGAGGCGATTTCCGCTACACCGAATCCGACCCACGGTCGTCGGCTCGTGGCTGAGCTGAGCGGCGAGGTCGTCGGCATCGCGCTTGTCGTCCCGGATCGAAGCGGCACCGATGCGACCGGTGAAATTCCGATCCTCTACGTCCATCCAACGGCCTGGGGTGCCGGTGTTGGCTACGCCCTCTTGGCTGAGTGCGAGGCGGAACTGGTGCGGCGAGGCTTCGAATCCGGCCTTCTGTGGGTTCTCGCCGACAACGAGCGGGCGAGGCGGTTCTACGAACGACAGGGATGGACCGCCGATGGTGGCGAACAGCGCGACTCGATCGGCGGCATCGAGCTCACCGAGGTGCGGTACCGAAAGGCGCTGCGGTGATCAGACCGGATCGAGGCTGATGCTGGCGTCGTCGATGACGACGCCGCAGCTGCTCGACGAGAGGCCCTCGAGGTACAGCGTCCCCGTGTCGGTCGGCGAAGCGGGCAGCTGGATCTCGTAGGTCCGGATGTCCCCGCGAGGCAGGTTCACATCGAGCTCGGCGATCCGCTCACCGTTCCATTCGACCGCCATCGTCTTGGTGGATGGCCCGCAGTAGCGGTTCTCCGCAACGGTCATCGAGATCGTGTACATCACGCCAGGAACCACCGGAACCTGTCGCTGGATCGCGCCAGGCCCGTTGCCGTTCAAGTCGACCGATCGGGCGTTCTGGCCGAAGTCGTGACGCTGCGCGTCGTTGGTTTCGACCGTGCCCTTCACCACTTCCCACCCGCCGACGTCGGCACCGACCGAGTGAATCGTGCTGCCGGCGCCGTAGATCGTGTAGCTCGACGTCAAGCCGTCTTCGAACGAACCATCGACATCGGGTGTGCCGGTGATGGAAGCCGCCGCGTAGCCGAGCCCGCTGCTCGACCGGTCGTCAACGTTGCGATCGGCCTGGATGACCTCTTCGGGCGTGCTGGCGTCGACCGAGTCGCGCTGGAGTGCACCGGTCGCTTCACCCGCACCACCGTCGTCACCCCATCCAATCGTGCTGCCGAGCGCTTTGATCGACGCAAGGCAGACAAGACAGATGCCAACCACGAGCAGCGCCTTCTCCATCGTGGAAGCACCACGATCGGGCAAACGAGAGAACGTCATGATCGGGGCCTCGGAACGAAACGAAGCTCGACTGAACCATTTGAGCCGCCCGACTCACGTGGTTGGCTCGAAGGTCCCTGATCCGAGTGCGAACCCTGGGCCGTTCAACCTCATCCGATCACGAGGCCCGTCCGACCTGCACCTCTCCGACGTGCAGGTACGGGCTGGCTCCCGAGGGGATCTGGATGCGGACATAGCGCCCAACGAGATCCGGAACCTCGTACTGCAAGATGTCGATGGGGTCATCGACCGTCGCTGTCCACACCGACTGGGCGACCGCGGTGTCGAGGGCGACGTCGCCGTAGGGCTGGTCGCTGATCATCACGACGGCGCCGGCGAGCCGCGAACGAACCCAGGCGTCGCTGCGGTTGAACACGTTGATGCCGTCGATGGTGTACTCCTCACCCAGATCGACGTCCCACCATGGGGAATCGTCGGCGGTGTGGGTGATCGGATCGTCGGGATAGTGACCGCCGATGTCGCCGTCGACCCCGTTGGCCGCGCCGAACAGGGTCGGGTTTTTGGCGTACAGGCTCGATTGGGTTGCCGGTTTGCCAACCGCCACGTTTTGTCCGGTGACGAAAAGGTCGTCCGAGTCGCGGATCCCGTCGCCGTCCGCGTCTGCATCCCACGGCGCGCCGATCACGTCGACTTCGGCCACACCGAGTGTGTCGCTCTCCGCTGACGACTGGACCCGGACGTAGCGTCCGTTGACATCGGGAATGTCGAACTGGATCAACCCGCCAGCAGGCGAGCTGATGGCGGAAGACCAGACGGCGTTGCTCCGTGCCGTGGCGAGTGAGACGTCGCCGAATGGAGTCGTTCCGATCAGCAGCTCGGCGCCAGCCAAGCGTTGTTGGTCGGCATCGGTGCGGTTGTACAGATTGATGCCGTCGATCGGGAGGTGGGTTTGGAGATCGACCTCCCACCACGGCTCGGTCTCGACATCGGTGACCGCCAGCTGAGAGATGCCGTCTCGGCCACCGTCTCGGACATTGTCGACCGCCGCATCGGCTGTCGCGTCAGGCCGGGCTGGCGACACGCTCGACTGGGTTGCCGGCTTGCCGGTCGAGACGATGACACCGTTGTTGGCGACCGTGTCTTCGGTGTCGATCACGAGGTCGTTGTCGAGGTCGTTCGGGCGGCCTGGGGTGCCGATCACATCGACCTCGCCGAGGTGCAGGTACGGGCTTCGTCCCGCCGGGATCTGCACTCGCACGAACCGGCCGATCCGATCGGGGACGTCGAATTGGAAAAGATCGGCCGCCTCGCCCACCGGGGCCGACCAGACGGCTTGTTCTCGCGCTGCATCGATGCCGACATCGCCGAAGGGGTGGGCACCGATGAGGACCTCGGCACCGGCGATCCGGCTGGCGACCCACGCGTCGGTGCGGTTGTAGAGGTTGATGCCATCGATCGTGTACCAGCCACCGAGATCGACTTCCCACCACGGCCCGTCGTCGATGGTGTGTGAGATCGGGTCGGTCGGGTACTCGCCGCCGCGGTTGCCGTCCACCGCATTGGCCGCGCCGAACAGGGTCGGGTTGTTGGCGTACAGGCTCGACTGGGTCGCCGACTTGCCGGTCGAGATCACGGACCCGGCGTTGTCGACGGTGTCGATTGCGTCGGCAATGCCATCACCGTCGGCGTCCCCGTTCGCGGCTGCGGCGGTGGGGACGACGACGGTCGCCGTCAGAGCAGCCAGCGTCAGGAGTTTCGCGAGTCGTCGCATGCTGCGGTCGCCTTCGGGATGAGGAACGGGCCGGGTCACGAGCCGCTCACCTGGACTTCGGCGAGCGAGAGTGCGTTCGCGAGCCCTGACGGAATCTGGACGCGGATGTAGCGCCCGACCACGTCGGGGACCTCGTATTGCATGACGGCCGTCGGCGACTCGATCGTGACGGTCCACCCCGACTGGGCGATCGCATCGGCGATCGGCATCTCTCCGAACGGCTGGCTGCTGATCATGACAACCGCGTCGGTGAGCCGGGCGCCGCAGCAGTTGGTGCGGTTGAAGAGGTTGATGTTGTCGATCGTGTAGTCGGCGCCGAGATCGACGTCCCACCACGGCTCGTCGTCGAGCGTGTGGGTGAAGCTGTCGGCATAGCCGCCGCCGGTCTTGCCGTCGACGGCCTTGCCTGCGACGAAGGTGCCGTTGTAGTTGCTCGATTGGGTGGCCGCCTTGCCGAGCGCCACGTTTGTGCCCGAGACGACCGTGTCATCGATGTTGAGAATCGTGTCGCCGTCGGCGTCGCCAGCCGGGTCTCCGCTTTCATCGATGAAACCCGTGTACGCGACACCGCTGACCTGGAGTTCCGTGAGCTGCAATGCGTTGACACCATTGTCGGGAAGCTGCACTCGCACATACCGTCCGATTGCATCCGGCACACCGAACTGCACAACGGCCCCCGGAGCGCTGTCGACGGTGCCAATCCAGCTCGCTCGAGCTCGGGCCTGCTCGATCGTGAGATCGCCGAACGGCGCGACGCTGATCATCACCTCGGCGTCGCCCAACCGGTGGCCGCAACAGTCGGTCCGGTTGAAGATGTTGATGTTGTCGACCGTGAAGTTCCCGCCGAGATCGACATCCCACCATGGCGAGGCGTCGAGGGTGTGAGAGAAGCCCTGGTTCGTGTTGTTGACCGTGATGCCGTCGACCGCGAGCCCGGAGACGAAGCCACCGAGCGTGCTCGATTGGCTGGTGCTCTTCCCCCGGGCGACGTTCGTGCCGGTCACGTACAGGTCACTCCCGTTCGCGATGCCGTCGTTGTCGAGATCGCCGGTCTGTGGGTCGCTCGACGCAATCACGTCGACCTCGCCCAGGCCCAGCGCCGAGCCCTCTCCGGGCGGGAGTTGGATCCGGACGTAGCGGCCGACCGTTTCTGGAACATCGATCTGGATCCGGCGGGTCGATTCGGTGACGGCCGTACTCCATGCCGCTTGGCCCAGCGCGTCGGCGAACGACACGTCGCCGAACGGCTGTGCGCCCACCATCACGTGGGCCCCCACGATCAGGGACTCGCTCCCCGCGTCGGTTCGGTTGGCGAGGTTGATGCCATCAACCGAGTACCACGCGCCGAGGTCGACCTCCCACCACGGCTCGTCATCGTCGGTCAAGGCAATCGGGTAGCTGCCGTCGCGACCGCCGTCCCGGATACCGTCGACGGCGGATTGAGGACCCGCGTCGGGGCGGGTACTCGACACGCTTGACTGGCTGGCGAGCTGGTCGGTCGAGACGATCACCCCGTTGTTGTCGATCGTGTCCTCTGCATCGATCACGAAGTCGGCGTCCGCGTCGTTGGGGCGACCCTGGAAACCCATGACCTGGACCTCGGCGAGCTGGAGCGCGTTGCTCCCGCTGGACGGCAGCTGTACACGGACATAGCGGGCGATGCGATCGGGGACCGCGATCTGCGTCAGCTCGGTCGCGATGCCGATCGTGGTCGTCCAGACCGACGCTGCTCGTGCATCGTCCAGTGACATCTCGCCGTAGGGATGCGCGCCGACCATGACGACGGCACCATCCAGGCGTTCTCCGCAGCAGTTGGTGCGGTTGAAGATGTTGAGACCATTGATCGTGTGATGCCGACCGAGATCAACCTCCCACCACGGCTCGTCGTCGTTGGTGTGGGTGAAACCGGCGGCATAGTCCCCGCCGGTTTGTCCGTCGACGGCCTTGCTCGACGGAAACTGGCCGCTGTAGTCACTCGACTGGGCGGTGGCTTTCTCTCGCGCGACGTTGATGCCGGTGTTGGCGACGGAGTCGACCGCATCGGGGATGCCGTCGTTGTCGGCGTCGTCGTTGGCGGAGACCGAACTCGGGGCGGCGATGGTGGCGGTGAGCGCGAGGAGCGCAGCCACGGGGAGGAAACGCCGGCGCATCAGTTCTGTCCGCTCACGTGGATCTCGGTGAAGTGCAACCAGTCGGTTGCGGCCGGGGGCAACTGCACCCGGACGTAGCGGCCGACCGCGTCGGGCACCTCGTACTGGTGGATGAGGCCGTCGTCGTCGACCGTGCCACTCCAGACCGCCTGGGTTCGGGCTTGGGCCAGGGTGATGTCGCCGAATGGCGTTGCGCTGATCAGCACCTCCGCAGTGACGAGCCGGTCACGGCAGCAGTTGATGCGGTTGAAGAGGTTGATGCCGTCGATCGTGTACTCGGCACCGAGATCGACGTCCCACCACGGCTCGTCGTCACGGGTGTGGGCGTAGCCCGTGGACTGCGTCAGATCGCCGTTCACCGCCTTGTCGGCCGTGAGCGTTCCGCTCCAGTCGCTCGACTGAGTGGCGGGCTGGTTCAACGCCACGTTGGTGCCGGTGATGTACAGGTCGCTGCCGTTCGGGATGCCGTCGTTGTCGATGTCGCCGGTGTCGGGATCGTTCGACGCGATCACGTCGACCTCGGCCAAACCGAGCGCCTCACCACCTCCCGGCGGAAGTTGCAGACGGACGTAGCGGGCGAGCCGGTCGGGCACGTCGAGCTGGACGAGGGCCCCGGCACCGGTGATCGTCGATGTCCAGGAGGCTGCGGCTTGGGCATCGGCCAAGGCCACATCGCCGAATGGCGCATCGCCGAACAAGACGTTCGCGCCATCGAGCAGACCCTGCGTTTCGGCATCGTTTCGGTTGTAGATGTTGAGCCCGTCGATCGAGTACCAACCGCCGAGGTCGACTTCCCACCAGGGTTCGTCATCGTCGGTCAGGGCGACGGGGATCGAACCGTCGCGGCCTCCGTCACGAACATCGTCGACCGCCGCCTCTGGGCCGGCCGCGTTCGGGAGTCCGGCCGACACGCTCGACTGGGTGGCGGGCTGGCCAGTGGAAACGACAACACCGTTGTTGTCGACGGTGTCCTCGGCATCGATCACATAGTCGGCATCGAGATCGTTCGGTCGGCCGACCCAACCCATCACCCCGACCTCGGTCATGTGCAGCCACGGCGTCGCCGTCGGAGGAAGTTGGATGCGCACGTACCGCCCGAGGCGGGTCGGAACGTCGATCTGAAACAGCAGATCGTCGGACTCGATCGTCGTCGACCAAACGGAGCGTTGCTCAGCCTGCTCCAGAGTCATGTCGCCGTAGGGGTGGGCACCGATCATGACGACTGCACCGACGATCCGGTCTCGACAGCAGCTGATTCGATTCCAGATGTTGATGCCCTCGATCGTGTGCATCCGCCCAAGATCGACCTCCCACCAGGGTTCGCCATCACGGGTGTGGGCGTACCCGGTCGATTCGGTGAGGGTGCCGTCGACGGCCTTGTCGGCGGTCAGCGTGCTGTTCCAATCGCTCGACTGGGTGGCGGGCTGGTCGAGCGACACATTGGTACTCCCGGAGGTGTCGACCGTGTCGTTGGCGTCGATGATGCCGTCACCGTCTGCGTCATCGTTGGCCGCCACGGTCGTCGCCGACGCAAGTGTCGTGCCGAGAAGAGCAACCGCCAACAGTGCGGTCCGAAGCGAGAAGCGAGACGTCATCGCGCGACCTCCGCGCTGACCTGGACTTCGCCGACATGGAGCCAGTTGCTCCCGGCCGATGGGATCTGAATTCGCACGTACTGCCCCTCGATGCTGGGCACGTCGATCTGGTAGAGCTCCACACCAGCGCCAAGCTCGAAGGACCAGACAGCGGCCGCTCGAGCATCGTCGAGGCCGACATCACCGAACGGTGCGGTGCCAATCAGGACTTCGGCCCCGGCGAGGCGAGCTTCCATGTTGCCGTCGCTGCGGTTGAAGACGTTGATGCCCGTGATGACGTGCGATTGCTCGAGGTCGACATCGAGCCATGGTTCGTCGTCATTGCTTGCCGTATGGGTGATCGGATCGGTCGGGTAGTGGCCACCGGTGTCCCCGTCGACCGCGTTCTCGGCGAAGAACGGCGATCGATGGAGGCTCGACTGGGCGGCCGGCTTCCCGGTCGAGACGATCTGACCGTTCGGCACGGTGTCGATGCCATCCGGGATCGAGTCGCCGTCCTGGTCGCCGGTCGCCGGCCCGGCGATCACGTCGACCTCGGCCAAGGCCAACGCGTTGCCACCGCTCGGGGGGAGTTGGATCCGCACGTAACGGCCGACCTGACCGGGCACGTCGAGCTGGGCGATGTCGTCCGGGCTCGCGATGGTCGCCCGCCACGTCGCCGCCGTCTGGGCATCGGCAAACGACACGTCGCCGAATGGCAACGCTGCGATCATGACCTCGGCCCCGACGATCAGGTGCTGGTTGCCGTCGGTCCGGTTGAACACATTGATGCCGTCGATCTCCAGCAAGCGACCGAGGTCGACCTCCCACCACGGTTCGTCGTCGTCGGTCAGCGCCATCGGGAGGTCGATGTCGCGCCCGCCGTCGCGGCTGTCGTCGACGGCGGCGTCGGCGGTGGCGTTGGGTCGCGCGGCGGAAACGCTCGATTGGGTGGCGGGCTGATAGGTCGACACCACACCGCCCGTGGTCGCGACGGTGTCTTCAGCATCGATGATCAGGTCGCCGTCGACGTCGTTCGGCCGTCCGATTGCGCCGAGCACGCTGACCTCGCCGAGGTGCAAGAAGTTGCTTCCGGCCGACGGGATCTGGACCCGCACGTAGCGGCCGAGGCGGGTGGGAACGTCGAGCTGGATCAGCTCGTCCGGGGAACCGATCGGGGTCGACCAGACGGCACTGGCCCGAGCCTCAGCCAACGACATGTCGCCGAACGGACGGGCACCGATCAAGACTTCGGCCCCGGCGAGGCGACTCTCCATGTTGCTGTCGCTTCGGTTGTGGAGGTTGATGCCCTCCACGGTGTGGAGCCGCCCGAGGTCGACCTCCCACCACGGCTCGTCGTCGTAGCTCGCGGTGTGGGTGATCGCATCGGTCGGGTAGTGGCCGCCGAGGTTGCCGTCGACGGCTCCGCGTGCGAAGAACGGCTCACGGTGCAGGCTCGACTGGGTCGCCGGTTTCCCGACCGAGACAATGCTCGAGCCAGACGTGTCGACGGTGTCGACCGGATCGGCGATGCCGTCAGCATCGGTGTCGGTGTCGCCGGTTGCGCTTGCGGCACCGGCCACCGACGTGGCGACGACAGCTCCGATCAGCAGCAGCTTGGTCATTCGATAGCGCATCAGGAGTTCTCTTCCGTGGGAGTGCCGCTGACCTGGACCTCGGCGAGGTCGAGGCGACCGGACAGATTCGGGGGGATGTGGATTCGCACGTACCGGCCATCGATTGCAGGCACGTCGAGTTGGTAGAAGTCGAGGAGGCCATCGATCGGCATCGACCAGAGCGCCTGGTCGCGGGCCTCGTCGATCGAGATGTCACCGAAGGGCGCGTCGCCGATCAGAAGCTCTGCACCGTCGAGTCGGTGGGTGCCGTAGTTGCGGTAGTGGATGTTGACGCTGTCGATCGTGTGGGTCTCGGTCAGGTCGACCTCCCACCACGGCGAGAACGCGGTCGAGTTGTTCTGCATCCGAGAGATCGCGAGTCGGTGCTGTGGGTAGAAGCGACCGGTTGCCCCGTCGACGGCGTTGGCGGGGCCGAACGTGACGAAGTCGTCGTTGAGCGTGTGGGATTGGCTCGCCACGTGGCCGGTGGAGACGATGTTTCCGGTGACCATCGCATCGGCGCCATCCGGAATGCCGTCGCCATCCGCGTCGCCCGGTACCGGCCCGGCGATGACGTCGACCTCGATGAGCCCGAGGTGGCGGCCGCCATCAGGAGGGAGCTGTACGCGGACGTACCGGCCGACCTCGCCGTCGAGATCGAGTTGCATTACGGCACTGGCAGGAGTGGGAACCGCTGTCGTCCACACGGCGGTAGCCGCCGCCTCGGCATGACCGACATCCCCGAATGGCTGAGCGCCCACCATCACCGTCGCGCCCGCAAGGAGTTGCTGACCACTGTCGGTCCGGTTGTAGAGATTGATCCCGTCGACGGCGTGCAGATGGCCGAGGTCGACTTCCCACCAGGGTTCGTCGTCATCGGTGATTGCGACCGGTTGCGAACCGTCTCGACCCCCGTCGCGGCGGTCGTCGACCGCAGCACCGGCATCGGACCCGCCCGACCACACGCTCGACTGCGTCGCCGGCTGGCCCGTCGAAACGATCGGGGCCGATGTCGCAACGGTGTCCTCGCGATCGACGATCAGGTCGCCGTCGGCATCGTTGGGCCGTCCTGCGGTACCGATCACCTGGACCTCGGCCAGGTCGAGACGCCCGGTGATGCCGGATGCCATGTGGATGCGGACGTACCGGCCCAGTCGGGTTGGCACATCGATCTGATACAGATCGCGATTGCCGGCGATCGTCGTCGACCACACGGCGTTACGCCGCACCTCCTCGATCGGCTGAACGCCGAACGACTCCGCCCCCACGAAAATCTCGGCACCGTCGAGCCGGGTCGAGCAGCAGCCGATGCGGGCGTAGATGTTCACGCCGTCGACCGTGTGCACGCGGCCGAGGTCGACCTCCCACCACGGCGAGAAGCTCGGTGACGAGTCGGCGCTTCGCGTGATCGCCATGATGTCGGTCGGGTAACGGCCCCCGGTGTTGCCGTCGACGGCGAGCGCGGGGCCGAACCGAGCGAAGTTGTTGCCGATCGTGTCGGACTGGCTGGTCGGCTGACCCTGCGAGACGATCGAGCCGATGTTGGTGACCGTGTCATTGGTGTCAGGGATGCCGTCGCCGTCGGCGTCACCGGTTGCCCCGACCGTCGTTGCCGGCACCAGCGCGGCACCGATCAACAGTGCGAGCACGACGGCGATACGAAACCGCTGTGTTCTCATTCCAACCTCCTCCAACGACCGTCGTTGGCCCCGTCGGACGGCCGAACGGCGTTCCGAGAGGCCGATCGGCCCTACCTAGGGGGTCGAACGGCCCAATCCCCATCGCGTACGCTCGTCAGCGATGGAACGCGTTGAACGTCTGCTCGCCTACGCCGAGATCCGCCAGCTCGCATCCGCCTACGCAGTGCACGCCGACGCGAAAGACATCGATGCCCTCGTTGCGCTCTATGTTCCCGATGTACGGATCTCATCATCGCTCGGCGGACGAGGCGCCCTTGCGGCGCTGATGCGAACCGCCTTGCGCGGTGTCGGGGTGACGTTCCTCAATGTCGGCACCCACCACATCGACCTGGCCGACGACGGCGATCGGGCGACCGGTGTCGTGTATTGCAAGGCCGAGATCCAAGACGGGGGGCCCAACAGCAGCCGATGGATCCACCACGCCATCCAGTACCACGACGTGTACGAACGACGCGACGGTCGCTGGTTGTTCGGCGCCAATCGGAAGCACTACCTCGTCTATGGCGTCGACGCCGGCCCGAGCCCGCTCGATCAACCCGACGCAGAGTGGCCGGCTCGCCAGGTCGGGCGCGGCAGCCACCCGCATGCGACGGCGACGTGGCAGGCGTTCTTCGCGGAGACCGAAACGCTCGAGTGATCGAAACGTGAGGGCGTGGTGAGGGTGGTCGAGGTCGAACGGAGGACTAACCGACCTCGACCACCATCACTCGCCGAGGCGATCGTGACGCCACAAGAAGGTGGCGAGCTGGCCTCGGGTGACCGTGTCCTCTGGTGAGAACGTGGTCTCGGTTGTGCCCGTCGTGACACCGGTCTCCGCCATCCACGCAATCGCCGCACCGAAGTAGGCCGTTGGGTCGACATCATCGAAGGCGATCGCAGGGGCGGTCAGGGCCGGCTGGCCCTCGAGCCGCCACAGGAAGGCGGCAAGCTGGCCGCGGCTGACGATGTCGTCCGGTGAGAACGTGGTGGGGGTGGTGCCGGTCGTCGCGCCGGTCGATGCCAGCCACGCAACTGCGTGGGCGTAGAACGAGGCAGGGTTGACGTCGGCGAAGTCGATCGGTTCGCTCACCGGGTCGGGCTGACCGTGCAGCCGCCACAGGAAGGTGGCGAGCTGGCCTCGGGTGACACTGTCGTCGGGTGAGAACGTTGTCGGGCTCGTGCCGGATGTCGCACCCGTCGATACCAACCACTCGATCGGCTCGGCGTAGAAGGCACCCGGGTTCACGTCGGTGAAGGGCAGCGAGTCGGTCGGCGCGAATTCGGCGGGCTGTTGCTCGAGGTCGTTGGTGAGCGTGCTGCTCAAGGCAGCCGCGGCATCGACCCAGCCGGTCTCGACATAGTCGACTGGCACGGTTGCCCCTTCGACGAGCTCTTCCATCTGGTTGACGGTGAGGTCGCCGTGCCTGTCGAGCAGGAGGGCGGCGAGACCGGCGACGGCCGGCGCGGCGAAGCTGGTGCCACAGATGCCGCTGTAGCCACCGTCGGCGGCTCCGATGTTGCAGCCCGCCGCAGCGACATCCACCCACGGACCTGAGTTCGTCCAGCTGTAGGCGTCATAGTTCGAGTTGTGGCCGGCCACCGCGAGGACACCGTCCAAGGCTGCGGGATAGAACTCGTTGGTCGTACCGTTGTTGCCAGCTGCTGCGACGACGATGACGTCGTTGGCGATCGCATAGGCGACGGCGTCGGCCAGTGTCTGGGAGCGGGTCGTGCCACCGAATGACAGGTTGATGACGTCTGCGCCCTGGTCGACCGCCCATGTGATGCCGGCGGCCGCGGCTGCCCATGGCACCCGCCCGAACTGGTCACCGACCTGCACCGGGAGGACGGTGCATTTCGGGCACACGCCGGCAATGCCGACCTCGTCGTGGCTGGCGGCGGCGAGGCCGGCGACCCACGTTCCATGACCGGTGGGGTCAATGGTTGGGTCGCCGTCGACGAAGCTGATGCCCTCCAGACGTCGATCGCCCAGATTGGCGGCGTCGGTGACACCGGTGTCGAGCACTGCGATCGTGATGTTGGCGTCGCCGGTGCTGTGATCCCATGCCCCGGCGAAGTTGGCGGCCGCGAATCCCCATTGGGCGACGACCTGGGGGTCGGTCGGCTGGGCGGTGATCCAGGCGCTGGCGTTGGGCTCGACGGTCGTGCCCGGCGCCGGATTCGACAGCAGGTCGACCATGCCGCTCAGGTCGGTTTCGACGACCGTGAACGAAGGGGTCTCGCCTTCGATGACGTCGTCTCGCACGATGACTTCGACCGTGAGGGTGTCGTCGAGCAACGGTGCAGCGGCGACGCTCGAGGCGCTGGTTTGAACGGTCGCACACGTCAAGGCGATGGTGAGTGCGATGGTTGCCGGGGTACGCATGGCCCGGACAACGGAGGCCGGGCAAACCCGCTGAATGACGGTGAAACCGAGGGATCAGGGGGTTGTTACGATCGTTCGCGAAGGTCGCGAATCGGGCATCGCGGTCGAGTGACAGGTCGACGATCAGCGATGCTGATCCGCACTCGGTCCCGGTGACTTCCGGGCATCGGACCCCCAGATCACGGGGATCTCGGGAGCGAGAAGACGGCACCGGGAGGCGTCCCAGACGCCACGTCACTCACCTCTGGCGCTTCGCTGACCCGGAGGATGGTCGGCCTTCGGGCGTGCGAGCCCGGGCTGGGAGCGATCAGGCGTAGTCGGCGAGGATGTCGTCGGTCTCGGTCGCGATCTGCACGATGAGGAGTGCCAACTGGTTCGGCGCGATCCCGCAGATGTCGATCTGTGTGTCGACATCGCCGACGATGCCACCGATCCATTCGGTCGGATCGTCGTTGTCGCCGAGCGTCCCGTCAGCGAGGGCGGTACGCAGCGCCTCGGTGGTGTGGGCGAGCTTGTTGGCGAGGACGAGCGCATGGGTGAAGATGTCGTCGGTCTCTGGCTCGTGATGCTGCGTCAATGCGACCTGCACGCTCACCGGGAGGCCCCAGGTGCGGGCGACGACGCCGCTCACCTCTGCGTGATCCAGGCCGAGCACGATCTGTTCGGCCTGATACATCGGCAGGTCGTCGCGCTCGGCTGCCTCGAACAGTGCATTGATCGCCGTCGGCGGGAGGCACTTGCCGATGACGAGCTTGCCGACGTCATGGATGAGCGCGGTTGTCCCGATCATCGGAGCGACGGGGTGGGGAGACTGGCGGCGAATCACTTCAGCCGCGACCGAAGCGGTGATGCAGTGCTGCCACAGCGCATCGGCGTCGAGGCCATAGGCGGGCAACGCAACGGCGAACTGTGAGCGCATGGCGCGCCGCATGGCGATGGCCACGATCTCGCGCGTTCCAAGCCGAGCCACCGCTTGACGCAGGTCGCCGATGTGGCGAATGGCGCCCGAGGCGGCCGAGTTGGCCCGGCCGAGTACGTCGCCGGCGAGCGCAGGATCGTGCGAGAGAATCTCGACGAGTTCGCTGACTTGGAAGTTGTCGTCTCCCAGGAGCGCGAGAAGGCGCGTCAGCGCGGCAGGCAACGGTTCGATCTCGTTGGCTGCCTGCATGATCTCCATACGGCTGATCACGGCGTTCGTGGTGCTCATGGGTCCTCGTCTTGGGGCGTGCTTCGCTCCTTCAGTCTCGGCGCGCCTCGTCTCCGCTTGAGCCCGACATCGAGGCCGTTCGCGATTTGTGTTCACGGCGGCCTTCTTTGGGTCCGCGGGATCGACTGGGAAGTACCAAGGTCACTTCGACGGCGTGGCCTCATTGAGTGGCTGTCAGGGCGTCCGATACCGGGTGCACGACCCCGTCCAGGGTCGCCAGT
>JBCCYT010000107.1:0-14433 GCA_039188975.1 Actinomycetota bacterium | reverse complement strand
GCGACATTTCATCGCGCACCTCCGGTGCGACACTTCACTGCGCACCTCTGGTGCGGGGCCTCATGGCGTCAGCCCCCGGAGATGACGGAGCGGATCTCGACGGTCGCGCTCGGGCTCAGCGTCTTGTCGGCCGGCACCAGGGTGCCGTCCTCGATGACGAGGTGCGACTCTCGATTGAGGTCGAGCTGGTCGAGCAGGACCGAGACCGTCACCGGACCATCGATCTCGAGCTCCCGCGTCGGATTGCGGAGCAGAACCTTCACGCCTGCGATTCGGCCTTCGCCGTCTTGGCGTCGATGTGGCGAACGACAAACGCCTCCCCCGCCCCCAACGACTCCGAAAAGCGGATCGGGGCCTCACCGCGCTTGGTGACCTTCCCCGTCCACTTGGCCAGTTGCAGGAGCCCGAACATGGCGATCCAGAATCGGTTGCCGCCGAGCAGCCCCTTTCGGGTCGCGTTGAACCGGAACGTACGTTTGAGATACGCCGGGCCAAACGAGCGCGCACCGGCCATCAGATGCGCCGAATCTCGACGACGGTCGACTTCGTCGTGCCGACGCGCTTGCCGATCAGATAGGCCAAGAACAGCACCAGCAGACTCGCACCGACCGCCGCCGGGATCAGCTTGGGCTTGGCATCGTCGACCTGACCGCGCAGTTCGCCGGTCACGTCACGGATGCCGGACTCGATGTCGTCTCGGGTGATGCGGGGGGTTTCAGCAGCCATCAAAGCGTCTTCTTCCTGAGGCGAAGCACGACCGGAACAATCATGAAGATGGTGACCGCGAGCAGGGTCATGAGGTACGGGAGCCAGGTCAATTGGCCGGTCGTCCACGACGGTCCCTCCTCTTGGATGAATCGCAACAGCGCCAGGGTCAGCGAGATGCCACCGATGATCATGAGCACACTGCCGGCCAGGCCGAAGCCGATCCACTGACCGGCACCCTTGAGCGGGTCGAGCGTCTCTTGGCGGGCGTAGGCCTTCACCATGTCGAAGACGTCGCCAACGCCCTTCTTGTCGGTAGTGGAGGTGCTTTCAGCCATCGAGTTCGATCCTGGATTGCGAGTAGGCGTCAGCCTACAGCTCGTCGTCGCCGAGGGCGTCGAGCAGTTCACGCCGATCTTCGATCAACAACGCCGCGGCGCGGGCGCGGGCAACGGAATCCGGCGTCCGCAGGAGTGCTGCGGTGTCGAGCGGACCCAACCCGGCGAATGTGATGAGGCGCCAGATCGACGTGTCGGGATGGTCGGGGTCGGCGGGCGGCATCTCGAGATCAAGACCGGGTTGGCGCTGCCGAGCAAGGTCGAGCAGTGATTCGACCGCCGTGGTCAGGTCCCGCACCGCATCCTCGACACCGCCGGCAAGGTCATCAGGCCAATCGCTCACCTGCGCCCGCGGGAACGGGGCGTCGTCGAGCCATGCCGCGACGCGGATCCGGCGGGTTCCAGTGGCGACGAGCTGATATCGGCCGTCGGGCAGCTGGCCGAGTTCCAGAACCCGAGCGACGACGCCGATGTTGCCCCGGACCTCGTCGCCCCCGACCTCTCGGCCGCGATCGATGCCGACGACACCGAACTCGGGTTCATCCGCCTCTGCCAGATGCTCGGCCAGGGCGAGGTAGCGAGGCTCAAACAGCATGAGCGGGATGATCTGGCCCGGAACCACCGGATGTTCGAGGGGGAACATGGCGAGCTCGTAGGTGGCGGATTCCACTGGGGGAAGATCCATCTCAGCCGGCCGGATCGAGTGGGGCGAGATCCCCGAGGTCGGGTCCGTACGGATGGCCCGCGATGGCGTCGATCAGCGCCGCTTGCAGTGTGTTGCACTGCTCGAACGGTCCGACCGGTTCGCCCTCAGGGTCGTCCTCGGGTGGGTCGAGCCGAGTCGCGTCCTCAGCCAACATCGTGAACGTCAACCGTTCGCCGTTTGGCGCGTCGTACCAGCCGGTGAGTCCGGTTGCTGTCCCCGAGGCGGTCGCCATGACCCGCATTTCACCGGGTCCCGCTGCACACGCCGCCAATGGCGACGACTCGATGGGTGACAGAACCGACGCCCCGACACCGTCGGGCTGGGCGATGGTCGCGTGAATGATCTCGCAGCTCGCCCGGTTGAGTTCCGAGCGGCCCGACCCGTCGACGTACACGAGACTCGGTTCGAGCACGTTGAACGGCAAACCGGCGCCGGTGAACCCGCCGGTGCGCAGCGCCGCGACCGCATTCACCCGTTCGGAATCGACGCCGGAGCGCACGCCGTACTCCTTCAGCAACATCTCTGCGGTGGTCGCATCGATCAGCGAGGTCTGGATGATCTCGTCGAGAGTTGGCGAGTCGATGACCGCAAGGGTCTCTCGTTCGGCGGTCGCCGGGGCCTCGCCCGCCTGTGCTGATCGGCGAACGATGATGCCTGCTGCCTCGAGCTGGTCATCGAAGTAGGCGGCCGCGAAGACGGCGGGGTTGGTCGACCGCACGTTCTGGGACTGGTCGAAACCGTCCTGCTCCTCAGGCCAGGACTCGAACCCGTCGTTGAGCAGCAGCGCCGACAGCGGG
The DNA here is from genome assembly GCA_039188975.1 of Actinomycetota bacterium. GTDB lineage: Bacteria > Actinomycetota > Acidimicrobiia > Acidimicrobiales > Aldehydirespiratoraceae > UBA11606. The sequence goes on along the minus strand of JBCCYT010000107.1, from coordinate 11,887 downwards.
CCGATGTCGTTGTCGGTGTCGCTTCGGTTCCACACGTCGAAGCGAAGGGTGTTGCCTTCCTCGTCGGTGAACTCCTCCACCGAGTTGAAGTAATCGAGCTCGACCGGGGTGTACTTCGTCTCATCGCCGATGATCCGTCCGTCGATCTCGACGATGTTGCGGCGCTGCAGCTCGGCGATCACGTCGGCCGCGAGCTGATCGAAGTCGGTGAAGAGGCGGCCGTTCTCGAAGCGGTCCGCGTAGGCGCGGGTGGCGAGCCCCGGATCGCCGGCGCCGATCAACCAGATGTCGCCCACGATCTCGGATGCGCCGGTCTCTTCATCGATGACGACGATCTCCGCATCGATCGAGATTGCGATCTCGGTGCGAAGCGGGGCACCGCTCCCCGCCTCGGCATCGATCACCGTCGCGGTGATGAGTCGATGGAGCTCGTCGGTTCGGATCGGGGCCTTGATGTTGCTGGCCGCGAGTTGCTCACCGTTTCGTTCCACCACGACACAACTGAGCGGCGGCGTGGCGCCGGTGCGCAGAACGCCATTGATCGCCGCGGTGAGCTGGGTGTCGGACTGGGGGTTGCGGAGCCACTCCGGTGCTCGGCGGGCAGAGAAGATCGGTGTGCTCAGGTCGGCGTCGCTCGACACCTCGACCGCCCGGCCGGGGTCGGCGTCTTCGTTGGCGCGATTCATCTGGATGACCGCGCCGATGGCGACAGCCAGAAGAGCGATCGGGAGCAGGAGCCGGCGCATCGGGACGACAGGCTAGGCGGTGCAGGTCGACAGGTCGCGGCGCGCGGCTCAGTCCGCGACCGGGGCGGGCTGCAAGGCAGCACGAAAGAGCGCCCGCACATGATCGAGCCGTTGGTCCATCGCCGCCTCCGTGAGCGGGTCCCGGTCGAGGAGCCCGGCGATCAAGGGCACGTCGCTGAAGTACGACAGGAGTGCGCCGTAGCCGGTGAGCAGCAGCTGTTCTGGGTCATGGCGCCGGAACCGGCCAGCCGTCATCTCTCGTTCGAAATACTCTGCCGCGCGGGCAAAGAGCGGCTGAAGGGCGACGCCGAGCTCGACATGGCCCGTGCCGCGCTCAGCGAGCGCCTCGCGTCGCACGAGCCGGACGAAGTCCGGGTTGGCTTTGAAGAACTCGAAACCCGCGGTGAGCACATGGTCGACCTCGTCCCAACCGTCGACATTGGAGTCGGTCACCGCTGCCTCGACTCGCTCGTACCACTCGGCGAGGGCGCGTTCGAAGACGTCGCGGTACATCGCTTCTTTCGTGGGGAAGTGATGGAGGAGGCTCTGACGGCGGATGCCGACCTCGGCGGCGATCAGGTTCAGCGACGCCCCGTCAAACCCCCGCTCGGCAAACAAGCGTTGCGCAGCGATGATGATCGCGTCCTTGGTTGCCAACCCAGTCACGGCGACGATGCTAGTGGCCCGACGCTGCGGGGCGTCACGGTGTCATCGAGCGCCGGTACGGTAGCCGGCATGGAGATCATCGCCGCCCTGTTCATCGACGAGATCGATCTACGTCAGGTTGCGGGTCCGGCCACCCGCATCGACCTCAGCGGTGTCCAGTTCAGCGCCGCAGCGCCGGCGCCTCTGCCGTTCACCTGGTCACCCCATCTCGTCGTGATCATCCGTTGCCCACCCGACGGCTCCGGCCAGGGAGTCCTCGAGGTGACCTACCACCGCAGTGACGAGCAGATTGCGCGAAGCGTCCAACCGTTCGACGTCGAGCCGGGAAAATTCACGTATCGACTCGTCCGTGCTGAGCTCGAGTTCACCGACTACGGCACGGTCGAAGCCAGGTGCCGGATCAACCAAGATCCTCACCTCACAGTCCCGTACACGATGTTGCCGCCTCCGGTCGACTGACGTGGCGTCGTTTGGCGCGGCGATCTCTGAGCACCCGACCGCGTCGCTTGCGGTCGGCGAGGTCGTCGGTGCGGTGCTGGAACAGGTCGGGGCGTCGCCTGACCTCGCGATCGTGTTCGTCAGCGGTCATCGCGGCGACACGGTCGGCGACATCGCTGATGCGATTCGGTCGCTGCTGACACCCGGCGTGCTGCTTGGCGCGACCGCCGTCTCGGTGATCGGTGGTGATCTCGAGGCCGAGGACGTTCCTGCGATCTCGTTGTGGGCGGGTCGGATCGGGCCGGTCGAGCCGGTTCGGCTCGAGACGGTCCGAGCCCCGGAAGGCACGGCGGTGGTCGGCATGCCCGACGCCGCGGCGGTCGGCGCCCGGACGTTGATCTTGTTGAGCGACCCCTTCTCGGTCCCGGTCGACGCGCTGGTTCGGGCCAGCAACGCGCAATATCGCAATCTCCGGCTCGTCGGTGGGGTTGCCTCTGCGGCGGGTGGGCCGGGTGCCAATCAGCTGCTTCTCGACGGCGGGAGTTTTCCCGATGGTGCGGTTGGCGTGCTGTTGCCCGAGGGGCTCGGCGAGTTCGCCGTCGTGTCCCAGGGCTGTCGCCCGGTCGGCGAGCCGTACATCGTCACCGCATCGACGGACAACCTCATCGAGGGGCTCGGGATGCAACCGCCGCTCGAACGGCTCCAGACGTTGCTCGCCACCGCCGGAGACGACGAGCGAGTGCTGCTGTCATCGGGGCTCCACATGGGGGTCGTCGTCGACGAGAACGCCACCGAGTTCCGGCGAGGAGACTTCCTGGTTCGCGGCATCGTCGGCGCTGACCATGACAGCGGGGGTCTTCGTATCGGCGATCGGGCGCCGGTCGGCACGACGGTGCAGTTCCATGTTCGAGACGCCGACACCGCCACCGAGGATCTCGAGCAGCTGTTGCGGGTCGTCGATGCCGACAGTGCCTTGGTGTTCACCTGCAATGGCCGCGGTCAGCGTCTGTTCGACGAACCCCATCACGATGCATCACGGGTTGCGGCATCGGTTGGACGCGGCCCGGTTGCCGGCATGTTCTGCGCGGGTGAAATCGGCCCGGTCGGGGGCGAAAACCATGTCCATGGGTTCACCGCGTCGATGCTGTTCCTGTACGGCTGAGGCCGTTTTCTCGGGAGGTGTCAGCGTCGAACCGCGGCGCACGCCGGAGAGGTAGGGTCACGAGCGCGGGAGTTGCCCGCGAGCGACCAGAGGACGAACCAGGTGACCGATTTCGACGCACGGGCGATCAGCACGATCCGCGGGATTGCGATGGACGGGCCCCACGCGGCAAAGAGCGGCCATCAAGGCACCGCGATGTCGCTTGCGCCGCTGGCTCATGTGTTGTTCACCCGCATCATGAACTACGACGCATCGCGACCGGACTGGGCGAACCGTGATCGGTTCGTTCTCTCGGCGGGCCATGCGTCGATCCTGCAGTACTCGTTGCTGCATCTTGCCGGGTTTGGCCTGACCCTCGACGACCTCCGAGCGTTCCGTCAGTGGGGCTCAGCTACCCCGGGTCACCCCGAGGTCGGCCACACCACCGGGGTTGAGGTCACGACCGGACCGCTGGGCCAGGGTCTGGCAAACGCGGTTGGCATGGCGATCGCCGAGGCGCAGCTGCGCACCCGCTACGGCGCCGATCTGTTCGACCATCACTGCTTCGTGATCGCGGGCGACGGGTGTCTCTCGGAGGGCATCAGCCATGAGGCGGCCTCACTGGCCGGTCACCTCGGTCTCGGCAAACTCGTGGCCATCTACGACGACAACCACATCACGATCGATGGCGAGACGGAGCTGGCGCTCACCGACGATGCTGCCTCTCGCTTTCGTGCGTACGGCTGGCACGTGGTCGAACTCGGTGCCGTCGGCGAAGATCTCGATGCGCTCGAGGCCGGGCTTCGCGCCGCGATGGCGGTCACCGATCAGCCCTCGCTCGTGATCGTGCGCACCATCATCGGAACGCCGGCGACCGAATCGGCCGACACCAACCACGCCCACGGCTATGCCATGTTCGATGAGGAGATCGCCGCGACCAAGGCCGCGATGGGCATGCCGGCCGACGAAACCTTTCACGTGCCCGACGATGTGCTCGAGGGGTATCGGGCGGCCGGCACCCGCGGGTCGGCGGTGCGCGAGGCGTGGGAGAGCCGCCTGGCCGCGTTCGACGGCGACCGCGCCTCGCTCGAAGCGCAACTGTCCGGCACGGGCCTGCCCGGATGGGACGACGATCTCCCCGAGTTCGAGACCGGTGCCGGCATCGCAACCCGCAAGGCATCCAACACGGTTCTGCAGGCCCTGGTCGATCTGGTGCCCGGCCTCACGGGGGGCGGGGCCGATCTCACCGGCAACACCGGCACCGTCATCAAGGATCATGGTGTCTTTTCTCAAGCCGACCCCGGCGGACGACAGATCTACTTCGGTGTCCGCGAACACGCGATGGGTGCGATCGCCAACGGCATGGCGCTGCACGGCGGAGCGATCCCGGTGGTCGGGACCTTCCTCGTGTTTGCCGACTACATGCGGGCCGCGGTCCGGCTGGCCGCCCTCTCCGAGGCCAAGACGATCTTCGTCTGGACCCATGACTCGGTCGGGGTCGGCGAAGATGGCCCCACCCATCAGCCGGTGGAGCAGATTGCGTCCCTCCGGGCCATTCCCGGCCTGCGCGTGATCCGACCCGCCGACGCCAACGAGACGACCGAGGCGTGGAAGATCGCCGTGAACTCCGGCGGCCCGACCGCACTCATCTTGTCCCGCCAGAATCTGCCGGTGCTCGACGGTTCCGCCGACGGGTCGGTCGGCGATGGTGCCTACGTGTTGACCGAGGTCGACGATGCCAAGGTGACGCTGGTCGGCACCGGCAGCGAGGTGTCGGTCTGTGTCGATGCTGCATCGGCACTGGCTGAGGCCGGCATTCCCGCACGCGTCGTTTCGTTCCCATCGTGGGAGCTGTTCGCGGCCGTCGATGTCGAGACCCAAGCCGCGGTGATGCGGCCTGAACTCCCGAGCCTCGCCGTCGAGGCCGGCGTGAGCCAAGGGTGGCACCAGTGGGTCGACGACGTCGTGTCGATCGACCGCTTCGGGGCATCGGCCCCGGGCGGCACCGTCATGCGCGAGCTCGGCATCAATGTCGACAATGTCGTCGCTCGAGTCCACGCCCTGCTCGGGGTCTGACCGACGATCCCCCGTTTGCCTACCCGTCCCTTTCGATGACCAGGAGATCACCCCATGACCCGCTTGCATGACCTCTTTGAGCAGCAGGGCCAGAGCCCGTGGCTCGACAACATTCGCCGCGGGTGGATCACCAGCGGCGAGCTGGCCGGCTGGGTCGACCGCGGGGTACGCGGCCTGACCTCCAACCCGTCGATCTTCCAGAAGGCGATCCAGGGGTCAGCGGAGTACGACGAACAGTTCACGTCGGCGATCGAAGGTGGGCTCGACGTCGAGGCGAGCTATTGGGAGTTGGTGGTCAGCGACATCGCCGCGGCGCTCGGCATCTTGCGGCCGGTCTATGACGCCAGCGGCGGGCTCGATGGCTATGTGTCGGTCGAGGTCGATCCCGGCCTGGCCCGCGACTCGGCCGGGACCGAGACCGCGGCGCGCCAACTCGACGAGCGGCTCGATGCGCCAAACCTGTACATCAAGATCCCGGCAACCGCGGAGGGCTTGGGCCCGATCCAGCAGATGATCGCTGAAAAGCGATCGGTCAATGTGACCCTGATCTTCAGTCTCGAACGCTACGCCGAGGTCATGGAGGCCTACATCGCCGGCCTCGAGGCAGCCGACGGTGACCTGTCTGACATCAGCAGCGTCGCGTCGTTCTTCATCTCACGGGTTGATGTCGAGGTCGACCGTCGACTCGACGCGATCGGCACCCCTGAGGCCCTTGCGCTCAAAGGCCGCGCTGCGGTCGCCAATGGAAAGCTCGCATATGCCCTTTTCCAAGAGACCTTCAGCGGGCCGCGGTGGGACGCGTTGGTGGCTCGGGGCGCCCGGGTGCAGCGGCCCCTGTGGGCGTCGACGTCGACCAAGAATCCTGCGTACCCCGACACCCTCTATGTCGATGAGCTGATCGGCCCGGACACGGTCAACACGTTGCCCGACAACACCCTCGAGGCGTTCGAGGATCACGGCACGGTCGCTCGCACGATCGACATGGCCGTCGGTGGTGCGCACGAAGTGATCGAGGCGCTCGAAGACCTGGGAATCTCGATGGCGGACGTGACGCAGCTCCTCGAGGACGAGGGGGTTGCCGCCTTCGAAAAGAGCTTTGACGAGTTGCTCGCAGCACTCGGCGAGAAAGCCGCGTCGTTGCGCTGACCAGCGGGTCCGCACGAACCGGTGGACTCCGGCTCTACACTCAATGCCACGAGCTGATCGCCGACAATCGGTGAGAAGCTCGACGGTCCGCTTCCGAGCGAAGCACGACCGGCGCATCAGGCGTCGCTTCGGCTGACGAAGGTGCGTGCCCCCGGCGGGGCACAGCCAAACCTCCTGGCCCTCAGGGGCCGAAAACCCGCGACGGGTGTCCGTCGCCATGTGATGAGGAGCGATCATCACCAACACTGTTGACCGTGCCGGGCTGCGGCCATCCCAGTTCGATGAGCTTGCCCAGGCCCATCTCGACGGGTGGGCCACGCCCGAACAACTGCACCTTCTCGAATCCAACCCCGAAGCGTGGGTTGGCAGCCTTTGGCGGCTCTTGGACGCCGCCGAAGAGGCGTTGGCGTCGGCGCGCCGCACCGTCAAGGGTGCGGCGCGGGCGCACGTGCTGACCGACCTCGACGACGAGTGCTTCAAGATCGACGCCCAGCTGACCATGCTCACCGGTCCACCGGGTGAGCACGAGTTGGCCCCTGTCGAGCGCGAGCCCGAGGCCCCCAAACCCGAACCCGAGCCCTATCAGGGCACGATGCAACTCCAGCTCTCCCGAACCGATGGCCGCATCGTTGCGTGGGCTGCGGGTCACAACCTCCGCGGCGAGCACCACGACCAGGTGCTCGAGCGGGTCAAGGCACTCGACGGCGGCGCGATCACCTGGGACGAGCAAGCCACCATGAAGATCCCCGGGAGCGGGCGGGTCTCGACACATTCCGCGCCGGTCTCGAGCGCGTTGGGTTGGTTGGTCGCATTGGGAGACACCGCCGGCGACGACGGGGTCGGCACCTCGGTGACCTGGATGGGTCAGGCCGCCGTCATGGCGGTCGAGCTCGTCGCCCAGGGCCGCGTGATTCCCCAGCTGGTGCAGGCGAAGCGCCGCCGCAAGGATCCTGCTGCTGCAGACCAGAGCACGTTCCGTCTGCGTTGGGTTCCGGCGATCGTCGACCCCGATCGTCTGGCCGCGCTCGCCGCCGCAGTTCCGGGTGCGGCCATGGCGGGGGCCCGGGAGCAAGAGAAGACGAAGTTCACCCTTGCGGCGATCGGTGACTTGACCGATGCGATCGTGAGCGTTGGTGCCAGCCAGCTCGAAATGCCCGCCGCACCCCCCGAGGTCACGACCAAGGCAGATGTCGGAGAGGCCACCCTGTGTCACCTCGACGGCACACCGTTCCTGGCGCCGACGAAGTTCGGCGGTGAACTCGTTCGGCGCCTCACCCAGTGGGGCCAGAGTGTCGTCGGCGCGGTCGAGCGGTCACTCGTCGTTCAGCTCGACCCGCCCGACGAGAGCAACGCCTGGCATGTGCGAGTGCTCGCCTACAACGACGATGGCGGACTCGATCCGGTGGAGATTGCGCTCGCGGCCAACTCCAAGTCGAAGGCGAAGGCGACGGCGGCCCAGCTGGCCCGCCTCGAGCGTTTGTTCCCGGAACTGCTCCGCCTGGGTGGTCGCCGCCGCGGCGAGGTCATCTTGTCCCAGGACGAAGCCTGGAACCTGATGACAGAGTCGGGGGACGTGCTTCGGGCCTGTGGCTTCGATGTTCGGGTTCCGGCGTTGAAACGCAAGAAGGCGGTCGCCTCGCTGCGCCTGACGAGCGAAGCCGACGAAACCGTCGTCGGTGCTCAGCAGCTCGCCGACGTGCGATGGTCTGCCGTGTTCGACGACGTCGAGCTCACCGCCAGCGACATTGCCCAACTCGCACGCGACGCCCGGCCGCTCGTCAAGAGTCGAGGTCAGTGGGTCGAGATCGACAAGGCCGATCTGGCCGAAGCCGCTGCGGCGCTCGCCGAACGAGCGGACCAAACGAAGTTGTCGGGCGCCGACATGTTGCGTCATGCGCTGGGTCTCGAGGGCTCACCGCTGAGCGGCGGCGTCAACATCGTGGGTGGCGGCTGGGCCGCGGATCTGCTCCGCAGCGTCGAGTCGCTCCCCGAAGAACCCACCACCACACCCGAGGGCTTCTCCGGAGAGCTTCGGAGCTACCAGGCCGACGCCCTCGCCTGGTTGGCGTTCCTCGACGACGCCGGCCTCGGCGGGTGTCTCGCTCTCGACATGGGGCTCGGCAAGACACCGACCACGCTGGCGAGCGTTGCGCTGTCTCGCGATCACGGCACGGCGCTGGTGATCGCTCCCCCGGCCGTCGTCGGCAACTGGGCGACTGAAGCCCGCAAGTTCGTGCCCGATGTGAAGGTGCTCGTGCATCACGGGGCGAACCGCAAGAAGGGCCCGGAGCTGGGCACCGCCGTACGGGCCGCCGACCTCGTGATCACGACCTATGGCACCGCGGTTCGCGACATGGACGCACTCAGCGCGTTCGAGTTCGGCAAGGTCGTCATCGACGAGGCCCAGGCCATCAAGAATCCAGCGGCCGAGACCTCACAGCAGCTGCGCCGCATCAATGCCCGCACCCGCCTTGCGCTCACCGGCACGCCGATCGAGAACGGGCTGGGTGACCTGTGGGCGATCATGGATTGGGCCAACCCCGGACTGCTCGGCCCGCGGGCGCCGTTCATTGCGCAACTCACGCCGACGAACAAGAGCAAGGACGGCAACGACGGCGAGGCGGCGCTGCGAGCGCTCAACGGCATCCTGGTGTATCGCCGCACGAAGGCCGAGCCGGCGATTGCCGCCGAGCTTCCTGACCGCATCGACGAACTCGACCATTGTGCGATGACACCTGAGCAGATCGGGCTCTATCAGGCGGTCATCGACAGCCTGGTGGTTGCGACGAGTGAGTCCGACCAGGGCACCCCGGAGCGCAAGGGTGCCGTGCTGGCCGCGATCACCGCGCTGAAGCAGATCTGTAACCACCCGGTCAACTATCAGGCCGACGACAACGGTCTCGATGGGCGATCCGGCAAGCTCAACCGGCTCAACGAGATCATCGAGACCGTGTTCTCGGCCGGCGAGAAGATCTTGATCTTCACCCACTTCGCCTCATGGGGCGAGAAGCTGGCGGCCTATCTCACCGAGCGCACCGGCAAACCGATCGCCTGCTACCACGGTGGGCTGGGCCGAGGAGCGCGTGACCGACTGGTCGACGAGTTCCAGTCGGCCGAAGGCGCAGGGGCGATGGTGCTGTCGCTCAAAGCGGGGGGAACCGGGCTGAACCTCACCGCTGCAAATCATGTCGTGCTGTACGACCGGTGGTGGAATCCTGCGGTTGAAGACCAGGCCCGCGACCGAGTGTGGCGCATCGGGCAGAAGAACACGGTGATCTGTCACCGCCTCGTCTGCCCTGGCACCATCGATGAGCGAGTCGAAGAAGTGGTTGCGGGCAAGCGTCAGATCGCTGACATCACGCTGCCCAAGTCGAGCTCGATCGGCGACCTCGATGCTGCGCAACTCCAGCAGGCCCTGGGCATCGACACCGACCAACTCGTGGAGCTCGAGGTCGAACCGGGACATGAGGAGGTGCTCGCATGAGCCGGCGAAACCGAAGCCGTGGCCGTGGCAAGCAGCAGAATTCGTCGTCGGAGGCGTCGAAGACGTCCGAGACGTCGAAGAAGCAGGGTGGCAAGGGCCGCAAGAACGAACCGAAGATCGATCCGGCTGAGTTCTGGGGGGACGACGCGGCGCTCCCCCAACCGATTGGGTCGATCGACGATGTCTCCGATGTGAAGGCGGTGGTTCGCTCGTTGGGGCGAGTTCCGCTGACCGGCCAAGAAACCGCGGCGGAGCACTGGTTCTCGCTGGTGTATGAGCGGGCCGCGGTGCTCGCGGGCGCGCTGGCCGCCGCTGGTGGCCTGGGGGCGGACTCGCCCGACACCGATGATCGATGACGTGGCGGCGCTCGGCGCGTCGGTTATGTTACGAATCGTAATACGGGGTTAGGATCTCGCTCGTCGGGATCACCCGTGCTGGCGCGGGCGCTGCCGAGAGGGGAATTCCGTGTCGCGAGCATCGGTCGCAAGAGGGGTGATCATCGCGCTCTTTGCGGCGATGCTCGCAACAACGCCGGTTGGGGCCGCAGCCGGATTCGTCGACGTTGCCAACAACGCCTACTACGCCGATGCGGTGCAGTGGATGGTCGACCAGGGCATCACGTCCGGTAAGCAGCCGAATCGATTCGAACCCGACGCTCCGGCGACACGCGCCGAGGTGGCGGTCTTCTTTCATCGGATGGAGGGCACCGATGCGGTTGCCTCCACCACCTCGTTCCGCGATGTCGACGGTGATGCGTTCTACGCCGATGCGGTTGCCTGGATGGTCGACCAGGGCATCACGAAGGGAACCTCGGCCACCACCTTCAGTCCCGATCGGTTCATCACGCGAGCCGAGATCGCGGTGTTCTTGCATCGTTTGGCAGATCTTCCCCCGGGTGCGGCGGAGCCGTTCGCGGATGTCGAGGAGGGTGACTATTTCCTCGACGCAGTCGCCTGGATGGTGGATCGAGGCATCACGAGCGGCACCACGCCGACGTCGTTCTCGCCGCACCGCTCGGTCACCCGCGCGGAGATCGCGGCGTTCCTGTATCGGTACCAGGGGTCGCCTGCGGTCACCGTCGATCAGAGCGGCACCCCCGACGTCGACCCGGCCCTGCTCGAATCCGCCGACCGGTCACTGACCCTGCTCAACGACATGCGCCGGGAGGCCGGACTCGGCCCGCTTGCATCGGACCCTGACCTCGATGCGATCGCCCGGGCCTGGTCGGCGGATCTGCACCGTCGCGATGTGCTCGAGCACAGCAACGGCAACTACGGCGAGAACATCGGCTGGTGGAGCAACGCAGCTGGCGCTCCCACCGCAGCCGCCGACCTGATGCACGGGCTGTGGGCCGACTCCGGTCCCCACCGAGCCAACATGCTCGGCTCCGGTTACACCCGCATCGGCATCGGTTTCTTCCGCGGCGAGAACGGCTGGTACGCGACCCACGTCTTCAGCTGAAGCGGGTTGGTTGAAAATCGAAACCAACTCGTTTAGGGTTCGGCGCCGTGGACTCTGAGCCGACCATCGACTGTTCGATCCAGCGCACGCTCGACGTGATCGGTGACCGCTGGACGCTGCTGATCCTCCGAGACTTGTTCCGAGGCGTTCGTCGGTTCTCGCGAATCCAAACCGACCTCGGCATTGCCAAGAACCTCCTCACCGATCGCCTCGCCGGCCTGGTCGACGCTGGCGTCGTCGAGAAGGTCCCCTACCAGGACCGTCCGCTTCGCTTCGAGTACCGCCTCACCGCAAAGGGACGAGCGCTCAGCCCCGCTCTCGTCGCGCTGATGCGCTGGGGCGATCACTGGATGGCCGATGGACTCGCGCCGACTGAGTTGGTCCACGACACCTGCGGAACTCGGGTCGAGTTGCAGTTGTGGTGCACGTCCTGCAACGTCCCGGTTGATCCGGTGCAGATCAGTTCTCGCCCCGGACCCGGTCGCCGATCGATTCCGAACCGTCGTTCGCCGATGGAGGCCGCTCATGGCTGATCTGCGGTTCCTCTCGGCTCCCGACCTCCTCGCCCTCGCCCGGGCCCGACGACACGAGGCGTTCGGCAGTGTGGTGACCTACTCACCGAAGGTCTTCATTCCCCTCACCATGCTGTGCCGCGACAAGTGCGGCTACTGCACCTTTGCCCAGCCTCCCGCCCGACTCGACAAGCCCTACCTGGATCCCGATGACGTG
>JBCCYT010000106.1:0-14543 GCA_039188975.1 Actinomycetota bacterium | reverse complement strand
TCGAGCCGCGTCGATGACCAACCGCAGTGCGTGCCGAACTTCGTCGTCGGCATCGGACACGCTGATCGCCTCGTCCGCAATGGGAGGAGTCGGGGTGGTCTCACCAGGCCAATCGCCGCCGATCGTTTCGACCGAGCGGCGCACCGCACGGTCGGCATCGGGCGCGCCGGTGACCCCGGCGATCACGTGAAGCGGATGGGTAGCCCCCAGATGCTGGATGAGGTGCACCTGGCTAGACGTGAGGCGCTGCGGCAAGAACAGGATCGTCGGCCCGAGGTCACGCAAGACCGGCGGCGGATCGGCCAGCGCGGAAACCGCGGCTCGGACGAGGTCCTGTTCATCGGAAAAGCGGGGCCGCAGGCGTTCGCCAACGGCGCGGTGAACCCGCACGACGTCGGCGGTTCGTGACGTCGCATCCGGGCCGGCAAGGCGATCGAGCCCGGCCGGTCCGACATCGGAGAGCGCCCGATGGGCGTGCACCAACGCCCGCTCGGTGGCCGGGTGACGGGCAACCCCGGCAAAGTGGCCCGGGTCGTCGCTCAGCACGGCCCGGACCGCGCCGGCGAGAACGGGGGTGGACACGGGCCGTCGGCCGCTGGCCGCGACCGCAGGGGCGCCGAGCAACTCGGCCAGTCGATACGGCGTGAGGAACGTGACCGCAGCGACACCTCCACGGCGGCCGAGCGCTCGACGGGCCGCGACGCCGATCTGATTGGTCCCAACCACCACCGAAACCGGTCGCAGTGCATCACCGGCCTTAAGGCGCGCCACCGCGTCGGCCAGCGCTTCATGAGCGGCGGGGCCATAGGGCGAGAGCGAGACCGAGACCGGCATTCGTGCCGATCGTACGCAGCCAGTGTGACGGCGGGTCGGCTCAGCCGCGATCGGCCAGGTCGTATTCGGCGATGATGATCGGATGGGCGCCGTCCGCCGACGTCAGATGGTGCCCGACCGGGACGGTGCCGACCCGACGACGGCTCGTCCCGGTGCTGGCGTCCATCGCATCGCCGAGTTCGTCGCGAATCGCGGTCGCGGCAGCTTCGAGTCGGGCGACGACATCGGGATGGTCGGCGGCGACGTCGGTCGTTTCACCGATGTCAGAAGCCAGGTCGTACAGCTCTCGCACCGATCGCCGATCGCCGTCGCGCCCGGCGATGAGTCGCAGCTTGTATCGATCGTCGCGCACCGCTTCGAGGTAGCGAGGGTCGTAGTAGGCAAACACGTCCCGTGGGGAGGAAGCGCTCCCTGCGAGCACGTCGGCCAGATCGTGGCCGTCGATCGGGCCTACCTCAGGACGGCTGACCCGGCACCACGTTGCGAGCGTCGGCAGGAGATCGATGGCGCTCGTGAGTTCGTCGCTCACGCGGTCGCTCGGCACGCGGCCCGGCCAACGAACGATGCAGGGGACCCGCATCCCGCCGTCTCGGGTCGAGCCTTTCCGGCCCCGCAGCGGAAGGTTGCTTCCCTCACCGGGACGGGCCAGCGCCCCGTTGTCGCTCGTGAAGATCACAATCGTGTCGTCGGCGAGACCGAGATGATCAAGCTCGTCGAGCAGCGCGCCGGTCGCCCAGTCGATGGCGTGCACCGCCGCGCCGTACGGGCCGTTGCGCGAACCGTCGTGGAAGCGATCTTCCACATACAACGGGAGATGGACGTGCATGTGCGCAAAATAGAGAAAGAACGGGTCGTCGCCGGCGGCCCGCATCTGATCGATCGCATGGTCGACATAGCGGCGGGTCAGCATCGTCTGGTCGGGCTGCGCCTCGACCACCTCGGTGTCGCTCATCACCGGGAGCGGTGGGTAGGGCAGTGGCGGCAGTTGGAAGCCGGCCGCTTCGAGTGTGGCGATCTCCTCTTCGCCCCACGTGCCGGCCTGGTTTCCCATGTCATTGGAGTACGGCAGCCCGAACCAGGTGTCGAAGCCGTGGTTGGTCGGCAGGAAGTCCGGCTGGTCGCCGCAGTGCCACTTTCCGACGATGTGGGTGCGATAGCCGGCCGCCTTGAGCATCGATGCCATGGTCGTCTCGCTGGGGTTGAGGCCGTAGCGCATCCCGGGGAACAGCACCCGCTGGCCGTCGAAGTCGTCGAAGCCGATGCGCGGTGGGTAGCAGCCGGTGAGCATGGCGCCACGAGACGGCGTGCAGACCGGCGCGGCCATGTAGAACGACGTCAGCATCGTTCCCTCGGCTGCGAGGTGATCGATGCGGGGGGTGTCGTGCGCATCGGATCCATAACAGCCGAGGTCGCCGTAGCCCAGGTCGTCACAGTTGATCAGCACGATGTTGGGGCGGCGGGTCATTCGTGTGACCTTAGGAGTTGCGGGGCTGGTGCTGCCTACCTTCGCTCAGCGGCGACTGACGTCATCGAGCAACGACAGCCGGTGCTCGAGATCGTCGCCGCCTGCCGCCCGTCGAATCGTGTCGGTGAGCGGCTCGCGAAGCTGGACCATTGCGGTCTGGTTGAGTTCCCAGATCGAGTCGAGCAGGCTCAGCACCGGATCGGGATCTGCATCGCGCCTGAGGGAGATCAGGAGCTGCACCGACCCGAAGGTCGAGTTGTCGTTGATGTCGCGAATCGTCTCCGTGAGCGAACGGTCGGCGTCTCGCTGGCGAAGACGGCGTTGCAGGCGATCGACGACGCCTTGCAAACCGATCCGCAGCGGCAACGCCGTCACCATGATCTCGTCGCCGAGATGCAAGATCGTTGCTCGCTGTCGGAGTTCAACCCGATCTCCGCGTGCGAGCGCATGATGATCGACGTCGACCGTGCACCCGGTCGGGAAGGACGGCGGTCGGACCAGCTCGATGAGGTCGTCATCTGCGGCACTGCCCCCGGCGGCAGCGCGGATCGCAGCCGCCACCCCGGCGACGTCGTAGGGCGGTTGGACTCCGCCGCTCCCCATCGAGCCGTTGATCAACCCGACCGGCAACGGGCCGATGAGTTCTCGCTCGGCGGCGAGGGCAGCCCGACCGATCGGTGTCATCCGACACTCGGTGTAGCGGGGATTGGCGGGCGGGTCGTCGGGCGATCCGATGTTGCCATGGCCTTCGATGAGCGGCACGTTCGTGAGCCACGGTCGGGCCAGGTCCAGCAGCGGTTCGTGGGCGTGATCGGGCCCGACGCTGGTCGCATCGAAAAGGCGCTGGAGAATGCGCATCGTCTTGCGGAATGGGGCCGTTGGTTGGGCGCCTTCGGCCTCGCAGGCGCTGAGGATGGCGAGGTCGAGGAGGCTCAGGCCGGTCGTGGCTCTCATGGCTCGTGCCGAGTCGGGTGGGACAACACGACGCGGCGATCGTCGAGCGCAACGGACATTGCGGCTGCGCAGTGGAAGGCGATGTCGGATCCATCGATGAAGCGGGTGATGACATCCACGGGCCCGCCGTCGGTGTCGACATGCCACCCCCACTCCCAGGGCAACGCGACGCACGCTTCGATCGGTCGGCGGCCCGAACGCCGCTCGATGGTTGCGCCGACCGACGAGAGGGCGGCGATCAGGCTCGAACGGTGCGGTTGGCCTGGATCGACCACGATGTCGAGATCGTCGGGGTCGACGTCGTCGCCGCACAGTCGGCGTGCGGTGGAGCCAACGACCACGAAGGCACACTCGTGATCGACGAGTGCGTCAAGCACGGACCTCAGCAGCGTCATTGCTCGGGGGGAGCGACGAAGTCGATGAGTTCCTCGACGGCGCCGAGGAGCGGGGTTTCGAGATCCTTCCAACCGGTGACCTTTCCCAGCACGTGCTTCCAGAAAGCGGCGGGGGTGGCGGTGACCCCGAGGGCGGCGATGACACCCTCCTTCCACGGCTGCCCCTTGGGGACATCGGGCCACCGCTCGATGCCGATCACCGACGGCTTCACGGCCTGCCAGATGTCGACGAAGGGATGGCCGGTGATCAACACGTTCGGGTCGTTGATCGTGTCGGCGATGCGAGATTCCTTCGAGCCGTCGACGAGATGGTCGAGCAGAACGCCGAGGCGGCGTCGATCACTGGTCCGGAACCCTCGGACCCGCTCAGCGAGACCGTCGGCGCCTTCGAGCTGCTCGACGACGACCCCCTCCACTCGGAGGTCCGCGCCCCAGACCTTCTCGACGAGTTCGGCGTCGTGGATGCCCTCGACCCAAATCCGGCTCGCCCGGGCGACGCGAGCCGGCACGTCGCCGGCATCGATCGAGCCGCTCGCCGTGACTTTCGGCGCGGCCGGTTCGGTCTTGGGGGCGACGAGCCGGCACGGCACGCCCTTCCCGTCGATCGCGGCCCGCACCGAACCGTCGGCATAGCGCACGGTGTGGTCCTTGCCGTAGCGATCGCGCAACACGAGCCGGGGCGGCGAAAACGAGACGAGGGCGCCGACCACCCCGGTCGTGCGGTCTTCGAGCACCAGACCGCGCCTTGCGGCGACGACGGGATACTCCCGCTTCTGCTGACGAGGCGCGTTCGTGTCGAGCGGGCCCGAGAGCATCCCGTCGGTGTTGTAGCTCGTCATCGGGCCCGACCGTACTGTGCGCCGGTGACCCCGCCTGTCACCCTGTCCGAGACCGGCCCGAGTGGTCACTCTGTGAGTGATCACTCCTACAATTGAAGCGTGGACTACCACGTAGAAGCGTTGGCTGATGAGGCCGGCGTCGCCGTCGACACGATTCGGTACTACCAGCGAGAGAAGCTCCTCGCTCCGCCTCGTCGCGAAGGCCGTCGAGCGTTTTACGACGCTGCCCATCTCGAACGGGTTCGCGAGATCCGAAACCTCGCCCAACAGGGGTTCAGCCTGGCGCAGATCCGATCCCTGTCCGACCCAGAACGAGCGGGGTTGCTCGTCGATCTGGCCGAACAGAACGCCGCTGACCCCGACCTCGACAAGACCGAACTCGCTCGGCGGGCCGAGGTGCCGGAGTTCATCGTCGACGTCGTCGTCAGCGCTGGGCTGCTCAACCCGGTCGGCGAGGGTGGCGAACAACGATTCTCCGCTGACGCCGTCGACATGTTGGTCGCAGCCCGCACCCTCGTGAACGAAGGGGTGTCGCTCGAAGAGTTGACGGCGCTGGCGATGCGCCACGCCACCCACATCGAAGACGTGGTCGATGACGCCATCGAACTGTTCAAACGCAACAGCGACGCCAAGGGCCGAGACCGTGAAGACCTCGTCGAGATGATGCATCGGCTCGTGCCCGTCGCATCGTCGCTCGTCGGGCAGCATTTCGAACGGACGTTACGCACGCGCGCGCTGGCCCGGCTGGGCGACGACACTCCCACCGGCGGCGGCGTCGTCGTGTTTGCCCGTAAGCTCGACGAACGAATCGACCCGGTCGCGGTCTTCGGCGCCGCCACCGATCACTACCGGTCGCTGTGGGTTCGGCCCGACGAGCGGTTCGCGCTCGTCGCGCTCGGTGCCGCGGAGCTGATCGAGCCCCATGGCGACACTCGGTTCTCGGCCGCGTCCGCCGCCCGCGCCGCGTTGAGTGCCCGCATCCGCCGCCACGGGCCCGCCGACGCGCCGGCGCCGGTCCTGGTCGGCGGATTCTCGTTCACGGTCGGCACTCGGCCGATCGCCCCCGACTGGACAGGCTTTCCCGATGCCCGTTGGGTGCTGCCCGAGGTGACGGTCGTCGACCGCCCCGATGGTTCGTGGCTGCTGGCTGCCGCATCACTCGCCGAGGGAGACGATGAAGCGGCCGCGCTCGACCTGCTCGAAGCTCGCCTCGAAGAGATGGCGGCTGAGACGGCACCGGCTCCGGCCGCGTTCAACGAAATCGTGCGCGGCGATGCCACGGCCGAGGACGATGACTATGTGCATCTCGTTGCCGACGCCATCAGCGACATCCGCCGCGGTGCGCTCGACAAGGTCGTGCTCGCACGGGTACTCACCCGAGGCCCCATCGACACCCCGGCAGTGCTTCGGGCCCTCGCGGACCGGTTCCCGACGTGTGCAACCTTTGCGTTCGGGGTCGGGAATCGGGCCTTCATCGGCGCATCGCCCGAGCGGCTGGTGACCCTCAATGGCCGTGAAGTTTCCACCGTGGCCCTCGCGGGGACGACCGGCACCGGATGGGACGACACATCGGACGCTGCGCTCGCAACGGAGATGCTCGCGTCGCCCAAGATTCGGGCCGAGCATCAGTTCGTCGTCGATGACATCACCGCTCGGCTGGCCACCCTCGGCCTGGTGAGCGAAACCGCCGAGCCCGACGTGATGCGGCTTGCCCGGGTGCAACATCTGCGAACCCCGATCACGGCGCGCGTCGAACGGCGGGCAGGAAGCGTGAGCGATATGGACGTGCTGCGGGTCGCCAACGTCTTGCATCCGTCTCCTGCCGTCGGCGGCACACCGTCTGACCCGGCGGTCGAGTGGATCCTCACTCACGAGGGCTTCGATCGTGGCTGGTACGCGGCTCCGGTCGGCTGGACCGACCTCGATGGCAATGGCGAGTTGCGGGTCGCGCTACGGTCCGCGCTCGTCGACGACTCGCAGGTGCAACTGTTCTCCGGCGCCGGCATCGTGGCCGACTCCGTCGCCCAGGACGAGCTCTCCGAAACCGGTGTCAAGCTTCGTGCCCTCCTCGACGTGATGGAATCAGCCCAATGACCGACCCCGTGTACGACCCGATCGCTGCATTTGCAGGTCAGCTCGCCGCCCACGGTGTCCGCGACGTCGTCATTTCGCCTGGCTCGCGATCGACACCGTTGGCCGTCACGTTCCACGCCCACCCCGACCTCCGAACCCACATTCAGCTCGACGAACGATCGGCCGGGTTCTTTGCGCTCGGGCAAGCCAAGGCATCGGGAAGGCCCTCGGTGCTGATCTGCACCTCCGGTACCGCGGCGGCGAACTATCTGCCGGCCGTGGTCGAAGCCAACCATGCCTGTGTGCCGATGATCGTCTGCACCGCCGATCGGCCGCCCGAGCTGCGCGGCTGGGGCGCGGGGCAGACCATCGATCAGGTCGGCATGTTCACGTCCAACGTCCGCTGGGCGGCGGATCTGCCGGTCCCGTCGGACTGGTCCGAAGCGGCGGCCCGACTGGCCGCGAGCCGAGCGTTCGACGCGTCCACCGGTGACGGCCGGGGGCCAGTGCATCTCAACTGGCCGCTGCGCAAACCGCTCGAACCGGTCGCCGGCGTCTCGGTGCGCACGTACGAACCGCTCGATCACCGACCCGGTTTGTGGAGCTCATCGGGGGAGCCGTTCGCCTCCCTCGCCGGGATCGAGAAGGGCGTCATCCTCGTTGGGCCCGATGCGTCGCCCGGCGTGAAGCCCAGCTTTCGGTTGGCCGACGCGATCGCTGATCTCGGCGATGCGGTCGGCTGGCCGATCATCGCCGAACCGATGACCCAGCTGCGTTTCCGTCATCGTCCGTCAGTACTCGCGGCTGGCGAACACCTCCTCAAACACGCCCCTGTCGCCGATGAGCTGCGCCCCGATGTCGTGGTTCGGTTTGGCGCAGCGCCAACGACGGCGCCCGTGAACCAGTGGCTTGAGCGGGTTCGCCCCGACCAGGTCGTGGCGATCGATCCCGAGCAGCGGTGGCACGACGCATCGTTCACGACCACCAGCCATCTGGCGGTCGATCCACTCATCTATGCCATGAACGCCGCCGGGCGAATCGGTGTCGAGCCCGGACCATGGCTGGAGCGGTGGCGGCAGGTCGACGACGCAGCCATGGGCGCCATCGACGCCGAGTTGGGAGCGGGCGCCCGATCCAGCGGTTCGGTCGTTCGGGACCTGTGTTCGATCGCCGACGGCGAGCCGCTCTTCGTCATGTCGTCGAATTCGATGCCGCCGCGCGATCTCGACTCCTACGTTCCTGCTGGCACCCCGATCGGGTTCGTCGGAAATCGTGGTGCCGCAGGCATCGACGGCATCACCTCCACCGCGCTCGGTATCGCATCGCATCTCGGCGCCGATGCCCGGGTTGTTGTCTTCACCGGCGACCTTGCGTTGTTGCACGACATCGGCGGGTTGCTCGGCGTGCAACGGGCCGGGGAGCATCTCACCGTGCTCTGCGTCGACAACGATGGCGGTCAGATCTTCTCGATGCTGCCGATCCACGATCGAATCGATGCGGCCGACTACGAGGCGATCTTCCGCACGCCGCACGGCATCGATCTCGCACACCTGGATGGCCTCGCAGGGATCGAGGTCTCGGTCATCGAGGAGGAAGACGATCTCGCGGCGGCGCTGCAGGCGGCGACGTCCAAGACCGAGCCGGGCGTCGATCTCCTGATCGTGCGGGTCGATCCCGAGCATGACATGGCGGTACGGCGGCGCATCCGTGATGCGGTCGGCACGGCAATCGCTCCATGAGCGTTGTTGCACTCCATGGCTTCACTGGCGCCGGCGCGACGATGCAGGATCTCGCAGACCGCATCACCGCTGAGGTGACGGCGCCGGATCTCGCCGGCCACGGACTCGGCCCCCACCCCACCGACCCCACCGGCTACACGGTCGACGCGATGGCGGCAGCCGTGCTGGCGTCGACCGATGATCCCATCGATCTGATCGGCTACTCGATGGGGGGCCGGGTTGCCTTGACCGCCGCATGCCACAGCCCCGAGCGGGTCCGCAGCCTGACGCTGATCGGGGCCTCGGCGGGGCTCGCCGATCCTGCGGAGCGCTCGGCGCGTGCCGCCGCGGACGACGAACTCGCGGACCTCATCGAGCGCGACCTTCCCGGATTTGTCGATCGCTGGATGGCCAACCCGTTGTTCGCGACGCAGGCCCGCCTCGGCGACGCCTTCTTGGCGGATGCACGGGCGCAGCGCCTGACCAACACCCCGTCTGCGCTCGCGACGAGCCTTCGAGAGGCAAGCACCGGACGCATGACCCCGTTGCACGGATTGCTGGCGCGCTGTGTCATGCCGGTCGGCCTGATCGTCGGCGCCGACGACCCCAAGTTCCAGATGTTGGCTGACGAGCTCGCCGCAGGACTGGGCAATGCACGGATACACGTGATCGATCGGGCCGGCCACGCCGCGCACCTCGAGCAACCCGACATGGTCGCGGCTGCGATTCGCGAGACGATGGCCAGAGCCTGAGGGCCGGATGCGGATCGACCTCTTTCCCTACTCGCTGCCGTTGCGGTCACCGATGGCCACCGCTCATCGGGTCGTGACCGAACGCAACGGGGCCCTGCTGCGTCTCACCGATACCGACACCGACGTCGTCGGTTGGGGCGACGCCTGCCCGATGCCGGGCTGGTCGAGCCATGACCTGTCGACGGTGCTCCAGCATCTCGACGACGTCGTCGATGTCGCTGCCGCACTCCCACTCCTCGAATCGGTGCCGGAAGCCCGCGCCGCGTTGGCTGGCGCCATGGCTGACCTCGACGCTCGGCGGACGGGCGTCTCGCTTGCCAAACACCTGGGTGATGCTCCGCTGGAGGCAGTTGCGGTGAATGCCACGATCGGCGCCGCCGATGTCTCGACGGCGCTCACCGCAGTCAACCTCGCGGTGGCCAACGGAATCGACACGGTGAAGCTCAAAGTCGCTCATCGCTCGCTCGACGCCGACCTGGCGCTCATCGAGGGAACACGGCGAGCGATCGGTCCTGACGGCGAGATCCGACTCGACGCAAATGGGGGGTGGCGCCCAGAGGAGGCCGCCGAGGCGCTGCTTGCTGCCGAGCCCTACGACATCGCCTTCTGTGAGGAACCAACCACCGGAATCGACGCCATCGCCGCGCTGGCATCGGTCTCGCCGGTCCCGCTCGCGGTCGACGAGTCAGCCCGAACCGCCGCGGACTTCTCCTGCGCCATCGCCGCAGGAATCGACGTCATCGTGGTGAAACCGCAGGCCGTCGGGGGTCCGGACGTGGCGATGCGAATCGTCCAGCACGCGCACGAGGCCTCGGTGACCACGATCATCACCTCCATGATCGACTCCGCGATCGGCGTGGCCCACGCCGTCCATGTCGCAGCGGCGAGCGGGATCCGCGCCGCCCATGGCGTGGCGACCTCGACACTGCTGGCCTCCGACGTTGCACCTCCGTTGCGACACGAGGAGGGCACGATCACGGTCCCAACGAACTCCGGGCTGGGACGCGCCCCGTTCGGCCTCGGCAACGACACGCAGGGGTAGGGACATCCCTACCGTTCGCCGGTGACGAGCCGGAGGTCGCTGCTCCCCTCAGCCGTACGCGAAGAACTCTTGGCTGCCGGATTCAACGACCGCGTCTGGTTTCGCACGATGCAGACGAGCCACTACCGGCTCTCCATCTGCGAAAGAGGAACGCGATGACCATCACCTTGACCAAGCCCAAGCTGCTCGCCGCCGTTGTGGCGATCGTGTTGCTGGCACCCGCCACGGCGTACGCGGCCGGCACCTTCGACGATGTGCCGTCCGGGGCGTTCTATGAAGCCTCCGTCGAGTGGGCGGCCGACAAGGAGATCACCACCGGCAAGACGCCCACGACGTTCGCGCCAAACGACGCCGTGACCCGAGCGGAGGCGGTGACGTTCCTGAAGCGCTACGAGGACAATGTCGTGGCCCCCCGCGTTGCGGCAGCAACTGCCGGGTTGTTCGGGTTCGCTGAGGAAGACAGCCCGGTCATCACGTCGTCGCTGAATCCGACCACCCTCGGCCTCTCGGTGTCGGTCACGATTCCGGAGGGCCACACCGGCCGCATCGAGGCCCGCTTCACCGCCGAGTCGGTGTGCACGAGCACGGGCACCAATCGCTCCTGGTGCGAAGTTGACCTGCTGCTCGATGGGACCGATGTCCGCAACGTGAACCAGGCCTTCGACAGCACCGCAAGCGGTACGGCCACGTCCGACGAGTGGCAGTCCCACGCCACGTCGATGGTCACCGGAGTGTTGGAAGCCGGGACGTACCAGATCGGTGTCAGCGTCGACAATGAACAGCTCGCCCTCGGGATCGCCGACCCGATGTCGTTCTACCTCGACGACATGGTGCTGACTGCGGAGGTGCACCTCGCCAGCTGACCCCCCCCGAAAAAAGTGTGATCCTCCGATGCCGGCGCTGCCCACAGGTGGTGCCGGCATCGGCCGTCTCGGGTAGGTTCCCGGCCCGTGGATCTCTACATCATTCGGCATGGCCGCCCGCTGCGACAGACGGTGGGTGAGGGCGAGGGCGCTGATCCTGAACTGTCGGAGGTCGGGCACGAGCAGGCCCACCGGATCGCCGGGTTCCTCGAAGGCGAGGGCATCGATCATGTCGTCTCATCGAGCATGCGGCGGGCGGTTCAGACGGCGGTACCAACCGCGGAGATGCTCGGTCTGGAGATCGAACAACTCGATGATCTGATCGAGAGCGACCATCGATCCAACACGTACGTTCCGCTCGAGGAGATGTCGGCCGACGATCCCGACACGGCCCACTACTTCGACCTCGACAGCCTCGAGGATCACATCTTCAGCGACGGCATCGAGGCGTTTCAGGAGCGAGTCGTACGCGGCTTCGACCATGTCATTGCGACGAACAAGGGGCGCAACGTGGCCGTGTTTTGCCATGGGATGGTCACCGTCGTGTACCTGATGTCGCTGATCGGCATCACCGACGTGTTCTCGCTGCGTCCCGACTACTGCGGGCTGACGCGGGTGACGGCGAGCAGTAGCGGACTCCGTTCGGTGCGGTCGTTCAACGAGACCCAGCATGTTCACGATCTGTTGGAGCGGTGACGGCCTAGCATCAGCCGGGTGAGCCTTACTCTGGTCGTGATGGCCGCCGGACTCGGATCCCGTTTCGGTGGCACCAAGCAACTCGCCGAGATCGGCGCCGATGGCGAGGCGTTTCTCGACTTCGCCATCACGGACGCCCTTGCGGCCGGGATGGACAGGATCGTCTTGATCGTGCGCAGCGACATCGAGGACGATGTCCGCCGTCACGTCGGCGCGCAACACCCCGATCTCGATGTCGCGTACGTGTTGCAAGACACCCACGGTCCGTCCCGGGCCAAGCCGTGGGGCACTGCCCACGCAGTGCTGACTGCGGCGCCCGAGGTGCCGGGGGCGTTCTGCGTGCTCAACGCCGACGACTACTACGGGGCGTCGACCTATGTCGCGCTGGCCGAAGCGGCCGTCGGCCTGGGCGACGACCGGGCGCTGCTGGCGGGCTTCCGGCTCGACCAGACCCTGCCCGAGCTCGGGGAGGTCTCCCGCGGCATCTGTGAGGTCGAGGGTGACCTCCTCGCTTCGCTGGTCGAGACCCACGGCATCGGCCGTCGAGAGGATGGCTCGATCACATCGACCGATCCCGAAGGCGTGTTGGCCGACGACGCCGTGGCCTCGATGAACTGTTGGGTCTTCCCCAACAATCTGTTTGCGCATCTCGAGACCGGATTCGAAGCCTTCCTGGCCGAACACGGCGAGGAAGAGAAAACCGAGTACCTGCTGCCCACGGTGGTGAACGAGTTGAAGGCGGCGGGTGTCTACACGGTCGAGGTCGTGCCGACGAGTGAGCCGTGGGTCGGTGTCACCAATCCCGACGACCTCGAGATCGCTCGCCGCCGCATCCAAGACGTTCGGACCTGACCTCCTCATCCCCCGGGACCGCGATTTCGGTTGGATCAGCGGTCTTCGTCAGCGGTGCGATACCGGCTGAGTCGTTGCCAACGCTCGACGATCGAGGTTGCGTCGAGGCGGTCGATCCGCTCCCACGCGGTGCCGGCGTTGTAGTCGTCGATCCGGGCATTGAGTCGTTCGACGTGTCGGGCGACGTTCGGCTCGGTCGGCTCGCGCCACAGTGACGGCATCGCTGCGGCGATCTCCGCGGCGAGCGCTTCGGCCTTCAGCTTGCTGCGCTCTTGCGCTGCGAGCCGGGTCGCCCACCAGCCCGGGGGTCGGACCCTGTCGAGGTCACGAATCGGTTTTCCCGTACCGGCGAGCCCGTCGAAGAGTCCGGCATCACGGCCCGCTTGGATCCGTCGATCGGCGATCTCTTCGAACGCGCCCATGGTTGGAGCGTAGCGACGCGGCGTGCTCAGTCTCCGGTCCGGCCGTCGGCCGTCTCTCGCAGGAGGTCGGCGTGGCCGCAGTGGCGGGCGTATTCCTCGATCATGTGCACGAGGACCCAGCGGACGTTGGCCGAATGCCCCGCTGCGGAGGGCTGGGGCAAGACGAGATCGAGATCGTCGACCTCGGCGAGGATCGCTTCGCTGCGGGCGATGGCGGCACGAAGATGTCCGGTGACCTCATCGGCCGTCATCCCGACAGCCTGCTCGAACACCCGTCCCGGGTCGAGACCGTGCTCCCACTCGGTCCATGGCGCGATCGGCGCTCGCTCGGCGAGTCGGAAGTGGAACCAGATGTCCTCCGCCAGGGCCGTATGAAGGACGAGGCCCCCGATGGTGAGCGGCGAGGCCCCGACCGAGATCTGGAGCTGTTTGGGGGTCAGCCCCTCGGCCTTTCGCAGCAGGACCGCCCGGTAGTAGGCGAGCATGCTCTCGAGCGTCTCCCGCTCACCGAGCAGGCGCTCATCGGGCGGAAGTGTGGTCCCCATAACCACCGGAGCGTAGATGCCCGCACTGGTACCGTACGTCGCCATGGTGGATGAGGTGACCGTGGCGCATGTTGCCGAGGTTGCAGAGACGATGGTGGATCGCCCCCACGACGGCTGGACGGTCGTGCGCGACAGCGGCACCTCGGTCGTGCTTCGCGGCACGGATGTCATCGTCAAGCGAACGCATCGCGGCCCGGCCGCGTTCGAGGCAGAAGTCTTCGGGCTTCGGGCGGTCGAGGAATGCGCGCCCGGCCTCGCCCCAGCCCTGGTCGGTGCCGATGAGCCGTCGCGGGTCGTCGTGATGACTGATCTGGGCGACGGACCGTCGGTCGCCGACCACCTGCTCGCTGATTGCCCTGACGAGGCGGCGGCCGCACTTGTCGCCCACGGGCGGGCGCTTGCCTCGCTCCACAACGCGAGCTGGGCCCCAGCGACCGTGCAGCTTCTGAAGCCGAGCTGGCTCTTGGAGCGGCACGGTGACGCAGAAGCTGCGCTGGCGTTCGCTGCTGTCCCGTCCCCAGTGCTCGAGTCGTTCCGCGCTCTCGGCGATCGTCTCCTGTGGGGACCGGACCCCGAGTGCTCTCGCCCGGCGATGTCTGCCCCGACAACAATGTCATCGTCGACGGGGACGTCCGCCTCTTCGACTTCGAGGGTTGTGGCCACATGCACCCGGCGATGGATCTCGCCTACCTGGCCCTTCCCAACCCGACGTGCTGGTGCTCGTTCGACATTCCGGAAGAAACGAAGACCGCCGCAATCGCGGCATATATCGATGAGGTGAAGGATCCGGTCGGCGTCGACGATCTCCACCTTGCGCTGGCGCTGCTGGCGACGACGTCGATTGGGCTCACACTCGGACAAGACGGGCTCGACGAGCCATGGACCAGCGAGCGGGGCGTGCTGATGCCGAGCCCTGCGCAGCGGCTGATTCACCGGGTTCGGGTTGCTGCTCGCCGGTCGGCGCTCCGAGTCGAACATCCCGAGCTGGCGACCTGGCTCGACGCACAGCTGACGGGGTTCATCGGTCGTTGGCCGCACGCCGAGATCCTGCCGGTCGCCCCGGCGTTTCGGTGATCAGCTGAACTTGGTGGTG
>JBCCYT010000105.1:0-14565 GCA_039188975.1 Actinomycetota bacterium | reverse complement strand
CCGACCGACGACGTGATCGCCTGGCTCCAAGGGAGATCAGTCGGCTGCCGACCCCCCCCGGGGGGGGGTCGTCAGACTCGCACCTCAGAGGACCGACCCCGCTCTGGTCGCCGGGTGCCCAGAGCGGCGTGGCCCTGGCGACGCGATCGCGTATGTCGATGTCGCGGAGTTCGCTGGGTCGGTGAAGAGTTGGCGCCTTCGCTGGGCGGTGGCGCTGAGATAAGCGATCAGGTCATCCAGTCACCTGCACTGGATCCAGTTCTAGGATCACCCGCGTGCCGACCATGGTCATCTCGGGTAGCGCCCGCGAACAGCAAGCGATCCAGCGCTGGATCGGCTTCTGGCAACGTCGTGGCTACGAGGTGGTCGCCTACCCTTCGCCGATCCCTGCCAACGACTTCCAGGCGCGATACGCGGGTGTTCTTCGTGCGTTCTATGAACGACTCGCTGCCTGCGATGCCCTGTTCGTTGTCAACGAGGATCGCGACGGCATTCGCGGCTACGTCGGTGCCGCGACGTTCGGCGAGATCTCATTCGCGATTGCCAGGAACGCATGCGAGCACCAACCGGTCGAGATCGTGCTCCTTCGACCGGTCGGCGACGAGGTACACGGTGCGGACGAGATCCGGCTCTGGAGCGAGCTGGGGTGGATCACGTTCCACGAGGCCGGCTGAGGCATGACTTTCGCGTTGGGTCCTTTCGAGGCGGAGCGGATCGCTCGCAACGTCACAGGCTCTCACGTCCGCTCCTGCCAGCGGTTTGGGACCGGGCTCCGCCACTGGGTGTACGACGTGGAGACGCAAGACGGCACCCAGCTCGTCGTTCGGCTTGCTCACCCCGACAACCGGGCCGAACTCGCCGGCGGGCTGTTTTGGCACGACCTGCTCTCAGCAGTCGGCGTCCCGGTGCCGGAGGTGATCGCGGCTGATGTGCACGCGCCCCAGCCCTACATGGTGCTGCAGCGACTGGCCGGCAACGACCTCGGCAACATCTTCGACGAACTCAACAACGACGACTTGAACCACGTGGCGACAACGGTCGCCGACTGCCAGGCGAGGACAGCCCGACTCGCTCCAGCGAACGGCTACGGGTACGCGGTCAACTACACGACCCCACTGCGCAGGACCTGGATCCAGGTCCTGCAACAGTCGGTCGCGAACTCTGCAGGTCGGATCGAGTCAGCCCGGGTCGTTGACCCTCGCCTCAGCGACCTGGTCGCCGCCCATCTGAGCGAACTCGACGCGTCGTTCAATGACATCACACCGACGGCGTTTCTCCACGACGCAACGACGAAGAACGTGATCGTCCACGCCGGCGCTGTGACCGGCATCGTCGACACCGACGAGATGGCGTTCGGAGACCCGCTCTGGACAGCCGCCCTCACCCGCACGTCACTGCTCGCGGCCAACCGTTCGACCCACTACGTCGACCGTCTCGTCGATGCGATGGGAATCCCCGATAGAGGGCGGATGAACCTCTACACCGCGATCTTCGCGCTCGACTTTCTCTCCGAACTCGGTCACCAGTTCAACCGTGCCCAGACGCCGACGGCCTCATCCGACGAAATCGAACACCTCACCACGATCCTCACCGACTCGATCCACGCCCTCTGAAAGGGCGCGTGGCCAGCTCGCTCGTCGAGGAGTGGACGTCCCGGTTGCTCGGCGCCGCGATCGCCCGTCAGCTCGACGGGCCGGAGGACCTCACGGCGCCGTGGGAGTGGCGGGGAGCCGGGCTCACTGAAGTGCTTCCACTGCCTGTAGCGCGTCCCAACGGTCGCCGGCGTTGACCTGTGCCCACCGAGCCTCGTCGGCATCAAGGTCGGCGAGGAAAGCGAAGCGGGAGTTGACGCTCCTCACCCATCCGGGCACGTCGACCGGAGTGGTGAGGTAGCCGATCTGCTCCGCTGCGAAGGACGACTCGTCGCGATCGTCGAGCACGTCCCCTGCAGCGACGGGCTTATGCCCGAGGCCGTCTTCGACAATGTCGAAGTAGCACTTCAAGATCCAGACACGTCGGACGAGATCCTGGTCAAACGAGTGACCGGCGCACCAGGCGAGGTCGTAGAGGTCGCGAGCGAGGCTTGCTCGGCGGTACCGGGCGAGCTTCTCGGCGATTTGTTCTTCGAAGCCCATGATCTCGATGCTCGGGATGGTGACGTCGTACCGCTTGTGGATCGGCAACGGGACCAACTCGCCGACAGCGGGCGACAGCCAGAGCCCGCGGGTGGACAGGTCGATCTTTGCCGGGAGGCGAGGCTGGCCAAATGGTGTGTCGACCACGAGGTCGGCGCGGCGATCGCCATCGCGGTTCTCGAGCCGGAATGAGAATCCGTCGATCTCTCCCCCATCGAGCGTGTCGAGCAGGAGCGCCGCTGTCGCGTCGTCCTCAACGGCGAAGTCGAGGTCGGTCGAGAACCGGCCAGCGTTGCCGGCGCGGAACTTCCGTAGAGCAGTCCCGCCCTTCAGCACGACGTCGAGGTCGAAGACATCGTGGTCGTTGAGCAGCGCAATGGCGTGGTCTTGTGCGATGTCGAGCAGCGCTGGATCCCGGCCGCCGGCTCGACCCTGATAGTGCTGTGACAGGTAGCCCTCGGTGATTCTCATGGCGATGCCTTGATCGACCACCATGTCGGGAAGACGTGGTCGATGACCTCGAATCGAGAGCTGTACTTGGAAGTCTTGTCGCGTGGCCCGAGGTGGAACGGGCCTCGTCCTGAAGGCGCCCCGGAGAACAGCTCGTCTGCCATCTCGTCCTGCCCACCGCGGTGCAGGAGGTAGCTCGTCCGCGCCCAGGCGCTTCGAGGCTGGTGAGCGAGCTCACTTCGCACGGCCGTCACGCTGGCTCGCTTCGTGGCGTCGCGAAGCCACTCGCTCACGTTCGGCCAGTCTCTGTACTTGTCGGGGCGTGCACCCATGAAGGCGAGGATGGTCGACACCGACCAGAGAGGAAGGCCGTCGACTTCGGCGAGATCATCGTCCGCTGTCCACCTCACAACCCGAAACTCATCCAACGACCTCGGGAGCTTCGCCCCCGATGGAAGAGCCAGGACGTGGGGCGCCGGGGCACGAGTCGAAAGGCCGTGGAGCCAGGCGGCGGACTCGGCCGCGATCGCGATCTCGATCGGCCGCGTCGCGAGCCGCGCCCGCAGCTCGATGAACGGATCACCCGCACCCCATGCTCCTGCCCGCGCCCCCGGCGCGAACTCCCACACTCCGGACGTACGCAGCGGCAAGAGCCAACCGCGCTCGCGCAAGAGTCGAGCCGAGTGACCCGCCGTCGTCGGCAACTCGGTCTCCGCGACGAGCTTCTCGAGCATTTCCAGCGTGACAATCGTCGGCTGATCCAGCTCAAGCGCCTCCAAGACTGGAGCTACGGAACGAGGAACGGTTCGTGTGGGCATCGCTCTTGACGGTTAGTCGATCAAATACCACTCTAGACGTACATGAGTCTTAAGTGGTGCTCTCGTGACTAGACCCCGTGCGTTCGAAACGTATCACCGTAGAACCGACAACGAGTTTGGGGTTGCGTCGCGCAGGTTGGGCCCGACATGACGACGGGACCTGGTGGCGCAGCCAGTCGCGGGCGCGGCCGTTCCTGATCACCTCAGCTTTGCGTCTCGCGGATCGAGCGCTCGAGAGACCGGCGATTGCGGAGCATCCATGATGCGCTCCGCGTCCGCCACGTGATGCCCCATAGGAAGGGGAACCCGTCAGCACCCGTCGTCTCGACGGTTTCGGGCTCCACGCCGTACTCGACGGCGTCCGCTCGCGCGCTGTGGACGGCGAACTCGACCATTCGATCGACGAGGCCGCCGCGGTCACGACGTGGCAGCTGATAGCCGTCGAGAAAGAGGGCAAGTTGGCGCGCTCTTTCGACAGCAGTGCCAAGGCCCAAGCGTTCAGCCAAGTCGTCGTCGTGAAGCTGAGCGTTGAGCCACGCTGCCTGAGCGACTTCCCATGTCGGGTCGTAGGGGCCGGAGGTGTCCCAGTCGATAAAGCCAGTCGGGATGCCGTCGACGGCCATGACGTTCCACGGTCCAAGATCACCATGGCCGAACCCGCGATTGGAATCTCCAAGCGAGCGGCCCCACCAGTCCATCCAAACCGACCCGTCCGGCGGGGAGAACGCGGAGGCAGCGTCGTGGAGTTGACGCACCATCTCACCGACCTGATGCACCGCCTCATCCGACCACGGATGCGGCTGAGGGCTGACGCCCTCAACGAAGGTGAGCACCTCGTTACCAGCGGAATCGAAGCCCTCACCGACTCGTCGCGGCGACCACGGATACCCGACCGACTCGAGGTGCGCCAAGAGTGCGATCACGGACCGACTGGATGGTCGGGACGAACGAACTACGTTGGGCCCCGACCTCGCCACGCGAGTGTTCCACCCACCTGCGAGTTGCGGCTGCTCACTCATGCTCCCCAGTGTCTCAAGAAGTGACGCCGGCTGGCCTCCAATTCGGCCGCCGGATCCGACTATGCGCGGTCCACTCGAGATGCTAGGAACGGCAGCCGCCGTGGTCACGAGGTGGTCACAGTAGATCCCTGAACCCCTGTTATCCACAGGTATCAGACGGGACTTCCGGCCGGCCGGAAACCCGCGTTTCCCTAGGTCAGAGGGCACTTTCTGCGACAACCCGGGACCAGCCAAAATGGCTCGGCCGCCGCTCTTAATCCGCAGGTTTCGGGTTCGAGTCCCACGCAACGTCTCGGCCTTGGCCGGGACGTCGTCGTTTTCGAACGACCTAGCGGTCAGAAAACGTGTCGGGTCCGCACAGGCCGGCCGGTGCCACCCCTGCGCGGCACGTGCCATCGACGAGTGGCCGGTCGCCGATCGGCTCGCCGACCTCGACGACGACGCGGGCCACGTCGTTGCCCGGGCACTCCTGATCGCCGCTGATCGCCGCAACGGTGAACACGATGATGATCTCGTCGTCGCCGATGTCGACGGTGGGCTCGAGAACCTCGCCCGTCCGCCCGCCAGCACACCCAACCCGCATCACCAGCGCGGTGAACGACTCCGACGACTCGGTTGGCGGGTCGGCGGGGTCGACGGCCCACACCGCGGGGTCGCCCGACCCGGAGCCGCACGACGCAGCGGCGAGCACTGCCGAGCTGGCCAGCAGCCGAAGGCGTCTCATGGTACGAGTCGGTGCCGGTTCACCACCACAGTGTTGCACGAGCCATCGAACCGAGGTCGGGTGGGTGTGGCCGTCTCACCCAGGCCGCGCCGGCCTGGGTGATTGCGGCGGTGAGCGCTTCCTGCGCTCGGTGGTCGCCCCTAAGCTCGCGTTCGATGGCGAAGCGACCTGCGGAATCCATCATCGTGGCGGCCAAGCTCCGACCGCCGTCGGTGTTTGCTGGCGCGGTCGCTCGAAAAGCCGCCGTCGAGCGCTTGGCCAAGCCCGACCCTTCGGTGCTTCGGTTGATCGTTGCGCCGGCGGGCTGGGGCAAGTCCCAATTGCTCGCCCAGTGGATCACGCAGCACCCCGGCCCGATCGCGTATGTCTTGATGGACGAGGCCGACCACGACCTCTCCCGATTCTGGAGACACATTCTCGCGGCCATCGCTGCGCACGGCATCGATGTGGACGACCTGGTCATCGCCACCCGCTCTCCTGAACTCAACGCTCGTTGCGACATCATCGAACCGCTCATCGAGGCGCTGGCGCAGACACCGCAACTTCTTCTGATCCTCGAGGACCTGCACACCGTTACCGACATCGACGTGCTGCAGAGCATCGAGACGTTCATCGACGTCAGCCCGAGCCACGTGACGGTGGGACTCGCGAGCCGCAGTGAGCCGAGCCTTCGACTCCCTCGACGACGGCTCGCGGGTCAGGTGTGCGACATCGGGGTCGACGACCTCCGCCTCGACAACCGTCAGGCGGCCGCCGTCGTGGGCACGACCGGCTCGCAGCTCTCCCCGGCGCTTGCGGGCGACCTGGTCAGAACGACTGAAGGTTGGCCGGCCGCGATCTATCTTGCCGGGCTCTCGATGCAGCGGACGCTGGACCCGGCTTCGTTCATCAGCCGCTTTGCCGGCGACGACCGGCTGGTCAGCGACTACCTGTCGACCGAAGTGCTCACCGCTCTGTCCCCAGACCACCGCGACGTTCTGAGCTCGGTGGCGGTGCTGGAACGTTTCGATGCCGAGCTCTGTGACGCGGTCCTCGAGCGAGATGGAAGCGCCAAGCTCTTGGACGACATCGCCCGCACGAACCAGTTCCTCATCTCCTGCGACGACCATGGCCGCGTTTACCGGCTGCACCAGCTCTTCCGAGAGTGGCTCCTGGCGGAGTTGGACCGAGCCGATCCGGTTCGGCGGACACTGCTTCACCAGCGGGCGGCTCGGGCGTTGCACCAGCGAGGCGCCACCGTCCAGGCCGTCGACCATGCCCTCGCCGCGGGCGAGTACGACGTCGCCGCCTCTCTCGTTGGATCCGTGGCGGCACGTCTGCTGTTCATCGGCGCGACCGGGACCTTGGATCGCTGGCTCGACCGCATACCTGTGAGAGACGACCCGGCGGCCGAGGTCGCAGTGGCGACGCTGCGCGGGTGGACCGCCCTGATGCGGGGTGACCCCGACGACCTGGCCCGCCAGTGCATACGAGCGAACCAAGCCCTTGCCGTGGTCGCGGAGATCGACAGCGGTCCACGAATGGTGCGGGAGCTGAGCATGCTGGAGAGCTACCGATCGGTGCTCGCAGGACAGTTCACCGAGGCGGTCAAGCATGCTGACGATGCAAGCCAGGCCGACTTCGTGCTGCGGGCCGAACCGGCGATCGGTTGGCTCGGCGCAAGCGCGCGCTACTGGTACGGCGACCCCGAAGAGGAACGCTTCCGGGCCAGCCGAGACAGAGCTCAAGCGGCCGGCGACGGTTTCACCGAACTGCTTTGCGAAGCGTTCCTGGCGCTTCTTGCCCTCGACCGTGACGACCTCGATGCCGCCGGCCGATGGACCAGCCGGGCGTTCGAGACCGCAACTCGCAACCGGATTCACAACTTCGGTCAGATGGCTCCTGCACACCTTGCGCGTTCGCGCCTTCATCTGCGCCACGGAGAGCCCGACCGGGCCGCAGTCGACGGCCGGCGTGCCCTCGACCTCGCGCAGCGTCGCAGCGATCTGCCGGTCCAGCTCGCGGCAACGCTGAGCGTGGCCGACGCTCGCCGTCTGCTCGGACTGGACACCGTCGACCTTTTGCGAGACGTCCGCCAGGCGCTTCCGCAGCTCGAGGTTCCCGGCGTCGTTGGTCGGCAGCTCTCCCTGCTCGAACGGCTGCTGCGGGTCGAGGGAATCGACATGCCACCGGTCGGACAGCACATGGAGCGGTTGACCGATCGTGAGCTGTCGCTGCTCCGGTTGTTGCCTGGCACGTTGAACCAACGGCAGCTGGGCGAGGTGCTGCACGTGTCGTTCAACACGGTCAAGACGCACAATCGGCAGATCTACCGAAAGCTCGGCGTGTCGAGCCGAGACGAAGCAGTCGCTCGGGCGCGTGCCCTCGGCCTGCTGTAGCGCCGCGTCGACCTCCAACCCGAACAACATTCACCCGCCGCCTCGCGAAGGTGGGTGACGCCGACTCACCCACCCTGAACGTACGTTTCCCGCCGTTCTGACGACGATGGGATGAAGGAGCAGGGATGAGCGAGACCGAGACCGGCACGGTCGCAGACCCACCGAAGGTGAACCTCGGCGATGCCATGCGGGCCCTCTGGGCGAACGGACCGGTGAAGCTGGCGGTGGCGACCGTGGTCGTCGGGTATGCGATCTACGCCGTTGTGGCACCCCAGGTAGATGCGCTCGAGGGGACCGTCGGCGAGTCGTTCGTCGAAGAGTTCACCCGGATTCCGGCCTTCGTGATCCTGGCATGGATGATCTTTGCGTTGACGAGGACGCGGGCGCTACCGAACTTCGCCGAGCGGGCACCGGACACCGAGCGCGCCAGGTTCGAGCTGCTCGTCGTCATCGCGTATGCGGCGGCGGCGATGGTCGTGCTCGGGTTCCTGGGGATCACCTACCACCCGCAGGAGAATGACCCTGCGCTCAGCCGAAGCGACCTCGTGTGGTGGGCGATCGTGAACCCGATCGTCTACGGGTTGATCCCGTACCTCTGGCTGCGCGCTCGCGGAAACTCCGACCGAGACCTCGGGTT
Source organism: Actinomycetota bacterium (assembly GCA_039188975.1). Lineage (GTDB taxonomy): Bacteria > Actinomycetota > Acidimicrobiia > Acidimicrobiales > Aldehydirespiratoraceae > UBA11606. Next base: position 6,404 of record JBCCYT010000105.1, on the reverse strand, counting down.
GCGCGGCAACAACTGGCGACTCGACTGGAAGGTGCTCGTGGTCATCGGCGGCATCGACATGGTGCTCGCCATCACCTTGCGGGACTATCTCGACCTGGAACCCGGCCAGATGGTGACTGGCTCGTTGCTCACCTTGCTTCTCTATGGCCTCGGTGCTGGCATTCCTGTGGTCGTGCTGACGCAGGCGGTCATTGCCCCGAGGGTGTACGCGCTGACCGGCTCCTACATCAGTGCGGGGGTCGCATGCACGGCTGCCTATGCCCTGTTCAGCATGACCGACCAGGGTTTGATCTACGACAGCGCAGGCCATGCGGTCATGGCCTTCCTGTTCATCTCGGTAGTGAATTTCGGGCCGGGCCTGGTCAAGGCGATGCTGACGATCCGCACGGGGAACGCATGGGCGCACTTCCTCGCCTACCACGTGGTGTCGTTCCACATCTGGGGCGATGCGGCGCTGATCGTGGAGGTTTTCGAGCTGTGATGGGGCTCCTCGCGACCGCGTTGGTGGGGTCGGTCGTGGCACATGCCGGCCATGACGCAACGACGCAGCTTGCCGCGGCGATCGCGCTCCTCACGGTCGGGCTGTTATGGAGCCTGGTCCAGACTCGCCGCAACGACGGCCGCTGACGACGCAGCAGCCGATTCAGCCGTTGATGAGCACGACGGCGACAGTGGTGACGACGGTGAACAAACTGACACCGAAAAGATTGGTGTCAACCTCGAGAACCCGACCCGACAGCTTGAATCGGAACGGCGGGATGCCGTTGACATCGCGCAGGGCGCCGTCGAAGAGACCCATCGATGCGAGCGTCGCGAAGAAGGTGATGATCCAGACGTAGACGATGCTGGCGGCGAGGTACAGGTGGAAGACGTAGTCGGCGGAGTCCCGCCACAGCAGCACGAGTGCGAGAACACTCGAGCCGGTTTGGATGAGCACCTGCCACACGACGTGGAATCGAGCGTGCGGCGGCCACAACGGATTGGTGGCATGGGTCTTGTTGAAGTCGGCGACCATTGGGCCCACGGCGATGGCGAGCGCCACGATGGTGATGATGATGCGGGGTGCCAGGTTCTGATCAAACGCAGTTTCCATGGGTGAGCTCACTCTCGGGCAGACGCGGTGCGGGCATCGCCTACCGTATGGTCTCTGTTTTTGAGAGTCAACTCATTTTTGACACTCGTCTCATTATCAAGTACCTGTCCACCACCTCAGACACCCGACATGCACGCGGTTCTACGCTTGTCACCATGGCGACCAGCGGGTTCTCGGAGGCACTCGAACAGGCAACGCACGACAACGCCGAGGTGCGCACTGCGGGACAGCGGACCCTGCAGTCCCTCGCGGTACACGAGCTCGCGGTAGATGAGATCCTCCAGCTGCTGCAGGCGGTGCGAGATCGCCACCGAGCACTCGAACCGGGCCCGGCCCGACCCGACGACACGCTCATCCGGCTGCTCTGGACCGACCTCCCGGCGCTCGACAGCGACTGGGTCACGGCGCACATCGACGAATTCGGCCCCGATCTCCACCCATCACTGATTCGGATGCTGGCCCACCAAACCGCCGCCACTGCCCAGGTCGCCCTCAACCGGCTGTTGATGCGCTCCTCTATCCAGCAAACCGGTGCAGCCTGGTGGCCGGTCTTACTCCCGCTCACCAACCGCCGAGTCGACCCCAACCTGGTCCTCGACGGCGTGCTCTCCGTCCTGACGCTCGACGGCTGGTCCTGGTCAGCTGCCAACGCGGTGCTCGCCTGGGCCCACGACGACAGACTGAGCGCCCCCGCCCAACGTCACGTGGCCGCTGTCGCCGAACCGTTCGCCTCGACATTGCTCGACCGAGCAGCCGAGCAGATTGCGGCGACGACACCACAACAGCGACGCAACGATGACGACTTCGAGCAGCTGCGGGGGCTCACCGGACTGCTGCTCGACCTTCTCGGTCGCCTCCCTGCGGTCGGCCCCGGAGCTGCGCTGCGCCACGCGGCCGCGCTCGACGAGCCATGGCTCGCGCTCTGGGCGGTGCGCCCGCTGGCGGGAACGCCAGCTGCCGTCGACGACGCCGCCATCGCACGCATCGCCGCCGACCCCGAGACCCGACTCCCGCTGCTCAGCGAACTGTCACTGACCGACGAGACGGCACGAGTCCCGGCCCAGTTCCGAACCCAGGCCGCCATCGCCGAGGCCGACATGGTTCGTTGGCTGGCGTACCCCGCCGAGTTGGGGCGCGCCCCCGACGACATCGATCTCATCACCCGCACGGCGCTCGACGACGCCGGCCGCCCGGCCGATCTGTTCGTCTTCAAGTTCCGTACCCACGAACCGCACTGGGCCGCCGAAAAGGGCTGGATGGTGGGCACATCGGGCCCCTACCCCCAAACCGGCAGCCCGTCGCTCACGGCCGGCGCCATGACATTCAGCACCTTCGCACGCGTGGACGAGAAGCCCATCGATGACCTCGTCGACGACATCATCGAGACCCTGCGCTCCTGGCGCGAGTCTCCACGCAGCTGAATCGGCCCCCGGTTTCGGTCAGACGGAGGCAAACCGAGGATCGGTGTCCTTCTTGGCCGCCTTCACCTCATACATTTCGCGCGCGGCCCGATCCAACAGCTCACCGAACGACTCCGGCCCCATGAAGGTCGTGACGCCGACACTGGCCTGCAACGGTGGCAAATCCGGGTGATCGGCGGACGCCTGGGCCAGCGCATACTCGACATTGTTTGCCGCAACGGCAGCACCGTCGGCACCGACATCGGGCAAGACGGCCATGAACTCGTCGCTGCCGATCCTCGCCACCACATCAGACTTACGAAGCGTCGTGCGCAGCACCTCAGCCACCCGCATCAGGTGAGCATCGCCAGCCTGATGACCACGCGATTCGTTGATCTCATGGAGGTCATCGAGGTCGATGTACAGCATGCTCATCGGGTCGAGACGGCGCCGTGCGAGCTGCAACAGACGGTCGCCGGCGTCCTCCGCCGCAAGGCGGTTGGCCAGCCCCGTCAGCGGATCGGTGAGCAACAGGCCCGATACCTGGAACTCGCGCTCGACTGCGTCGGCAAGATCCCGCAGCAACGCCAGCTGGGTCTCGTCGAGTTCGCGCGGCTGACGGTCGATGATGCACAGCGTGCCGACCCGCTCTCCCGTTTGCAGGGTGATCGGTGCGCCGGCGTAGAAACGCATCTCGGGCGGCCCGATCACCAGCGGATTGTCGACGAATCGTTCGTCGTGGCGGGCGTCGTTCACGACCATCGTCTGGGGGTCGAGGATGGTGTGGGCACAGAACGCATCGCAGCGCGGCGTTTCGGTGACCTCGAGCCCCTGGCGCGACGCGAACCACTGCCGGTTTGCGTCGATCAGCGAGACCAACGCAATCGGCACATCGAAGACGTTCTTCGCAATCCGAGTCAGGCGATCGAGCGCCGGCGCCGGGCCCTGATCGAGCACCCGCAGGCGATACAGGGCGGCGACACGGTCCGGTTCGTTCTCAGGCAGGGGCGCTTCCACGACGGCAGCATCGACCGACTCCGGTCTGATCCAAGAGCGGATCGTCAGGTTCAGCCCCGAATTTGGCCGCCGACGGCGAAACTGACGGCGTCCAGCGGATGCACGAGACCGGGCTCGGCGTGGACCACCGCAGGAATCGCATTGACGAGGCGGTTGGCCGCGGTGGCGTTTCCGCCACCAGCCGCACCAGGCTCACCAACCTCGCCGCCGTGCACCTCGACCGTGAGGTTCGGTCGGCCCGAGATCGCCACAGTGTGGGCACCCTGACCATGCACGGGATACGGCCAGTCGGGGGCGCAACCATCGTCGATGCGGGTCACGTGCTCCATGACGATCAGCGGCTGGCCATCGACAACGCCTCGCACCTCGAACCGGAACGCACCCATCGTGCCCTCGTCGAAATCACCCATGCCGTCCACCGTGACGGTGCGGTCGAGGGCCCGCTTCTCGACCATCGTCTCCAACCTGTCGACTTCAAGGCCGAGACCATCGGCGACCACTCGAACAACCGGTCCCCACACCATCTCCAGCGCCACGTCGAGCAGCATCGGTGGCGTGGCGTCCATCGGTCCCCCGAACCCGATCAGATCCCGCACCGCGGCGGGCTGGTCGTAGAGGGCGTAGTTGAAGATCTCGCGGCTGCGAATCTCGCTGATGTCGGCTGACACCCCGCTGAGAAAGAGCGGCAAGATGTCGCAGGTCCAACCCGGGTCGATACCAGAGGCCAACAACGACGACGCGCCATCGACGCACGCCGCGCGGACCGGGCCGGCAACCGCATCGGGGGCACTCGGCGGGTGGTACAGCGGGTAGAACGACGGCGTCACGACATTGACGCCCGCCCGTAAGACCTGCTCGATCTCCGCGAGCGCTTCCCCCGGACGAAAGTCGGCGTTGACCGTGTACACGACGGCCTCGATGCCCGCCGCGAGCACCTCGTCCAGATCGTTCGTTGCCGCCACGCCCACCGGCTCGGTGCCGGCGAGGGAGCCGCCGTCAACACCGATCTTCGACGAGTCGCCGACGACCACCGCAGCCAGCTCGAGGTCGCGGTGCGCCGCGACGGCCCGGATTGCCGGCCGTCCCACATTGCCTGTCCCCCACACCGCCACACGCATCGTCAACTCCTCTGCCTCGGGTGGACCGTACAGCGCCACGCAAGCCGTCACCGAAACCACGCTGCGTAGGCGTGCGCGTTGGTCGGCCGCGCACGGAGTAGCGTCGCCTGCAACACAAAGGCGGTATCTGTGGCGGACACCCTCGACTTCCATCATCTGCTCGCGGAAGCAGCAGAACGGCTCGAACCTCTCCCGGCGGCAGCGGTGCAGCTGGCGTCGATCATCGCGGACCCCGACACGGGGCCCGACGAGATCACCGAGGTGCTGAGCACCGACCCGGCGTTGGCCGCCCATGTGCTGCGCGAAGCCAACTCGGCGTTCTCGGCAAGCCAGACCCCGGTCGGTTCGCTGGAGCAGGCCGTTGTGCGCATCGGCGCGGCCCGGGTTCTCGAAGTCACGATCCGGGGTCAGCTCGGTGATCGACTTCAGACCCAACTCGACCTCTATGACCTCGGCGGAGCCGAACGCCGCAAGCTCGCCGTCGGCGCAGCGAGCGCGGCGGCGATCATCTCCGTGATGTCGCCCAAGACCATCAGCCGCGACGTTGTCTGTGCGTCACTGCTGCATGGCATCGGCATGGACGTGATCGACGCGGTCGCCGAGCCCGCCGCCGCGGACTCCCTGCGACAGGCTGGCGTGTCGATCCACGAAATGGAGCACGAGCTGGTCTCTGCCGACCACGCCGAGGTCGGTGGCTTCGTGCTGCGGCGTTGGGGGTTGCCCGCAACGCTGGTCGACGCGGTCGAACATCAGCTCAACCCCGAACTGGGACTCGAAGCGGCGGTGGTTTGTCTGGCAACCGACATCGCCTCCGATGAGCTCTTCGGCGAAGATCTCGACCCCGACCCGACCGCAGTGGCTGCGGTTGTGACGCTCGGGCTCGAAGAGCGGATCGATGACGTCCGGGCTCGGGTTCACAAGGCCCTCGAGGATGAGGGTCTTCTCGACGACGACTAGCACTGCAGGCCAGCCATCCAGGCATCGGATCGAGGCTGCTAGCGGCCGTTGTGTGAAAAGTGCTGGTAGTCGAGGCTCGACGACCAGTCGCCGCCCCACCCCCACCCGATCGCCGCGAACGCGTCCGTCACCACGTCCCCGGCCCGGATCAGCCCCGGTTCGTCGATCGTGCGGTCCACATAGGCCGCCCCGCCCGGCGGATCGACAACATCGCCCCGCACCCACGGGTTGACCAGCGGATTGATGTCGATCGCGCCGCCATAGGCATGCTGACTCCAACGGTTCGTGCCGTCGATGAGACGGCAGTTGAACGCGGAGGAGTTGTTGGCCCGCATCGATGCGTCGTCGTCTGCGGCGAAGTCGGTGATCGGCCGCATCGACTCGATCGGGAAGCGGGCGTCGAAGAGCCGTTCGAACACCGAGATCACGGCATCGACATGATCGACATGTAGCACGAGCACCCCGTCTGCGACCTGGTTGTTCATGTCCCAGTGGGTGACCTCCAGCCAGCGAAGGTCCTCGACCGGAACCGGGCACCCCGACCGCCACGACGAGTCGAGCTCGGCTTCGGAGGTGCTGCGGACACGCGAAGAGAACGAAGGCGTCGCCGGCAGTGCTGTTGCGAGAGTCGTCGGTGTCGTCGCGACGGTCGTCGGTGTCGTCGCGATGGTCGTCGGTGTGGTCGTTGTCGGAGGGGTCTCGGAGATTTCGTCACTCGCGAGACCAGCGCCGTCGGGCGCGGTCGACGCATCGTCCATGGCACACGATGTCATGGCTCCCAACGACACAGCCAGGGTGACCGCCAACAACGCAACGGGT
>JBCCYT010000104.1:0-14693 GCA_039188975.1 Actinomycetota bacterium | reverse complement strand
GATGTGATGCTGGTGAGTTCGCTTGCCAGCCATGCGGTAGCGAAGTCGAGTTCAGCATCGACCTGCTGATAGACGCGGTTCGACCTACCATTCGGGTCGACGATGTCCCACTGGTCGTCCAGGCGCCCGAACGCGCTGGCCTCATAGGCCGCTCGCAACCACGCGCCGACTGTCTCGTGTCGGTCGAGCTCGCTGATCAACGCCGTGAAGTGGCCGAGGACGAAGGTCCACTCTCGGGCGGTCGGGAAACGCCCGACGACGGCGTTGGCGTGATCGCGCGTCATGGTCAGCACCAGGTCTGCGCCGTCGATCAGCCCCGCGGTGAGAGGCTGGCTCTCGGTGCGGTCGAGGGAGATGCCACGGTCGGCGAGGAGCTTGAGCGTGGTCGGGTGCATTGCTCGTGTCTCTTGGTCGATGCTCGCCGACGCCACCCGGATCTTCGCCCCGCTGTCGCGGGCGTGATGCGCCATCAACCCGGCGGCGAGGGGCGAACGACACACGTTCGCTGTGCACACGAAGAGCACGTGAAGCGTTTGCCCGCCCGTCATTTTGGCGACGCTACCTGCGAACCACGTTGGGTTCTGTGGCCGTGGCTTCGCCGTTCCCGAGTTTGGCGACGATGCGGCGGATCAGGTGGTCGAGCTTCACCTCGAGCTCGAGGTAGGCCGATTCGGGCTTGCCAGCCGGATCCTTGATGTCCCAGCGCCCTTCGGCCGCTTGAGCGTCAGGGAAGTTGCGGAGCGAATCGAGCCAGCTTGCGGTGTCGAGCGTGTCGGGTCGGGCTGGCAGGGCGCTGCCAAAGTACCCGATGGCAAACACTGAGCTGTGGGGAAATTGGGCCGTGACATCGGCGGCCTGTTGCCACGTCATCGTCAAGATCAGATCGGCGCCGTTGACCAGCCGATCGTCGAGGGGCTGGCTCGTCCCCCGGTCGAACGTGATGGAACGGTTCTTGAGGATCCACATGACCGACTGATCAAACGGTTGCTCGTCGTCGACAAGGCCAGCCGACGCAACACGCAGGGCAAGGCCGACATCGTGGGCATGGCGAGCCAGCAGTCCCGCCGCCAGCGGAGAGAGACGGGCGTTGTCCCCACACACCAGCAAGATGTGGAGTTCCTCGGTCGACATCGCAGGCATGGTAGCGACTAGCTGCTCCGTGCTCCCCAGACGGGCTGAGCGGCTCACTCGAACGTGCGCTCCGTCCACCACGGCAGGCTCGGCGGAAGATCGGTTGACGGTTTACCGGGGAAGGCGGGCGGGCGTTTCTCGAGAAAGCTCACCACACCTTCGGCGGCATCCTTTCCACGGCCGAGCTCATCGATCATGCGACTGTCGATCTTGTGGGCTTCCATCGGATGGTCAGCCCCGAGCATGCGCCACAGCATCTGGCGGGTGGTCGCAACCGACACGGCCGATGTACCGTCGGCGAAGGTCGCCGCGAGTTCGCGTGCAGCAGGAAGCAGGTCGTCAGGTTCGTGCACGCTGCGGATCAGCCCTGCGTCCTTACCCTCCGTCGCACGGAAGATGCGGCCGGAATAGGTCCACTCGAGCGCTTGGCTGATGCCGACAACGCGGGGGAGGAACCAGCTCGACGCTGCTTCGGGCACGATGCCTCGTTTGGCGAAAACGAACCCAATCTTGGCGTCTGGTGTAGCCAGGCGGATGTCCATCGGGAGCGTCATCGTGATGCCGACGCCGACTGCAGGTCCGTTGATCGCCGCGATGACCGGTTTGATGGATTCGTAGATCCGGGTTGTCACCCGGCCGCCGCCATCTCGGGGCACGGCGGTCGTATTGTCGGAGGCGACACGGTCCGGTTGTGCATCGGCGTTGAAGGTGTCGGCGCCGCCGCTCACGTCTGCGCCCGCGCAAAACGCTCGACCCGCGCCGGTCACGATGACAGAGCGCACCGAGTCGTCAGCGTCGGTGATGTCGAACGCATCGATCAACTCTCGAACCATCACGTTTGTGAAGGCGTTCAGTTTGTCCGGGCGATTGAGCGTGATTGTTGCGATCCCGGCATCGTCCGAAGTCGGCAGGTCAAGTGTGATCTGGGTGAAGTCGGTCATCCCAAGCGAGTCTGACTCGCCTGGATCCGTATGTACAGCGGTGCCAGGCCGCCCAAGCGGAGGTGCACCCCCTGGGGACTAGCTGTGCGTGCTGGCGCGACCGCGTAGCTCGTCTTCATTTTCAAGGAACCAGTCGTAGGTGTCTCGAATGCCGCCACGAAGTGTTGTCGAGGCCGTCCACCCCAGAGCACTGAGCTTCGACACGTCGAGAACCTTGCGAGGCATCCCGTCGGGCTTCGAGGTGTCGAAACGCAGCTCCGCAGATGGGTTGACGATGTCTCGGATCGTCTCGGCGAGCTCTCGAATACTCAGATCGGTTCCAGTGCCGACATTGACGTGACCGGAGTCCTCATAGTTGTCCATCAAGAATCGGCAGCAATCAGCGAGGTCATCGACATGGAGAAACTCGCGCATCGCCGAGCCAGTTCCCCAAACTTCGACGGATGGCTCATCCGCCTGCTTGGCCTCGTGGAACTTTCGCATGAGCGCCGGAAGCACGTGACTCCCGACGAGATCGAAGTTGTCGTTGGGTCCGTACAGATTGGTTGGCATTGCGGAGATGAAATTGCAGCCGTACTGCTGTCGGTAGAAGTCGCAGAGCTTGATCCCGGCAATCTTCGCAAGTGCGTATCCCTCGTTCGTTGGTTCGAGGGGTCCAGTGAGGAGCTCATCCTCGGTGATCGGCTGCTTGGCGTGCCGCGGGTAGATGCATGAACTGCCGAGGTACAGCAGCTTCTCGACGCCGACCCGTCGGCTTGCCTCGACAACGGTTCCGTGAATCATCATGTTGTCGTAGAGAAATTCAGCTGGTCGGGTCGAGTTCGCCATGATTCCGCCCACCGTGCCGGCGACGAGATACACGAACTCCGGCCGCTGTGCTTCGAACCAGTCATTGACCGCTGCTTGATCACGAAGGTCAAGTTCCTCACGGGTTGCCGTGATGACATTGGCGTAGCCACGCTGGGTGAGGTGTCGGACGATTGCTGAACCAACGAGGCCCCGATGTCCTGCAACGAAGATCTTGGCTGTACCAGCAACTGCCATCGTTGTTCCTTCCGCCGAGACGCCTGGAGAGTCCGTAGCGTCGACGCCGACAGTAGTGGTCTGCTTCGACGTGAGACAACTGTCAATCGATGATGGCCGGGGACCGTTTCGGGTCGGTTTCGGTGATCTTACGTCGACGCACGAACGGCCTTGCGACGAGGCGTGTGTATCGTTAGCGTCACGTTCAGTGAGATCGACGTCGCGGGCGCGGTGTTCGAGTGTGAAGCGGCGGCGGAGGAGAGGTCGATGGCGAAGCGCCCTCCGGGCACATCGCCCCTGAGGCACAGGCAGGCCTCCGATCCTGCTGATTCGCGACGTCCGCAACCGCACCGGGTGGTGGTCAACGACTACGCCGGCCATGCCTTTCCGTTTGAGCTCTCTGAAGCCTTGGCGGACAAACACGTTGAGGTGGCGCACCTTTATTGTTCGACGAACGTGACACCGCGTGGCTCGTTTGGAGCCCGAGAGGACGGTCCTGACGTCGTTGGTATCTCCACGGGAGGTGACTTCGAGAAGTACCACATCTCAAAGCGGCTGCTTGCTGAAATGCGGTATGGCGTTCTCTCGTGTGTGCAGCTCGCTCGACGGAGGCCTCACGTAGCACTTAACGCCCAGGTCCCACTCGTCTCATTGGCGCTCATCACCATTGCCGCTCGGGTCCTGCGCGTCCGTTCGGTGCTGTGGTTACAGGATCTCCAGTCAGGACTTGTTGCGCTCTCGGTTGGTGAACGCCACGTCGCCGCAAGGGTCGCTCGCTCGCTCGAGCGATGGTGCATTCGGCGCGCTGACCGCGTTGTGACGATTTCCAGTGACTTCGAGGCCCTGGTTCGGTCGATCGATCCGAACCAGTCCGTCGAGACGATTCCGAACTGGGCCCCGATTGCTGAGTTGCCGCTCCGATCGAAGAATACGTCGTGGTCACGTGATCACGGTCTGAACGACCGCTTCGTTTTTCTCTACTCCGGCACACTAGGCATCAAGCATCGGCCCGAGGCTCTCCTGCAGCTGTCGCGCTCGATGGCCGATGTCGATACTGAGGCTCTCGTGGTTGTCGTCAGCGAGAGCGTCGGAGCAACGTGGCTCGAGTCGCAGCGAACTGCGGATGACCCGTTGCGAAACCTTGTTGTGCTTCCGTTCCAGCCGTTCGAACGACTTGCGGATGTTCTTGGCTCCGCCGATGTGATGGTGGTACTGCTCGATTCCGATGCGGGCCAGCTCTGCGTGCCGTCGAAGGTCCTCTCCTACTTGTGTGCCGCCCGTGCCGTTCTGGGATTGATGCCGGGATCGAATGCAGCAGCCAGACTCATCACTGACGAAGCAAAGGCGGGTTTGGTGTTCGAAGACCTGGACGGCTTCGTGGAGGGAGCCCTGCAGCTGTTGCGCAACCACAGCCTTCGATCGACGCTTGGTGAGCGCGGCCGCGCCTACGCAGAGGCGAGCTTTGACATCGATGCGATTTCACTTCGCTTCCTCGATGTGTTGTTCGGTGACGGCGGCTGACGTGATGCGGTTACCCCAACTATGGCTGTTGATGGGCCCCCCAAAGGCCGGGTCTACCTGGCTACATGACTACTTTTCCGCCCACCCGGAGGTACGAACGGCTCGATCCAAGGAGACCTTCTTCTTCTCGGACCCCGCCGTACATGCGCGAGGCGTCCCTTGGTATCTCGACCAGTTCCAAGCGACCTCTCACGCCCAGTCGCCGCTCTTCGACGCGTGTCACGAGTACCTCGTAGATCCTCGCTCGGCCCCGCATCTCGCCACCTGGCCAGGGCGGATAGGGTTTCTCTTCTCCTTCCGAGACCCGGTGGCACGAATGCAGTCCGCATACTCATTCATGGTGTACCAGGGGCGCATCTCGCCCGCCTCATCTCTCCGAGGCGCCACTGTGGACTTCCCTGAGTTGATCGACCACGGGGACTACGTGACCCACGTTCGTCGCGCGCTTGACGCACGGCCCGACGCCGAAGTCGCAGCCGTGTTCTTCGAATCGTTCTTTGGCGACATCGAATCCGCAATCGACGCCGTCTCCGTGACCGTCACGGGTTCACCGAACCCGCTTGGTAGCTGGACGGGCTCACGCCTTGAGCGACGGAGTCCGCGGTCCCCATTGATGAACCGGGCGGGGCGGGCCTTGCTCGGCTCGCTCCGTCAACGGGGCTTTCACGAGGCCGCAAGCCGAGTGAAGAACAGCGAGCTCATCGGCCGTCTCTCATCTTCTCGGCGGCCTCCGCCGCTCCCAACTGTGCCGGACGGTCTCGCTCGCGAGCTGTATGAAAGAAATGCTGGGCTGCTTCAAGTACTGGAAGGCGCAGGCGTTCTCGGTCTGACCGCAGCGCCTCGTTGGGCTCGTCAGAATGAGTAGGTCATGACGATCGTCCTGGTGACGACGAACTCAGCGATGCCAACGGGTGCTTCGGAGTACTCCACCTTTCTCGAGGGCGAGTGCACCGAGCGACTCGGTGAACTCCATGTTGTGCGTTGCAACAGCGTGCATCGGGCCCTCTATCTTCTGAGGCTGGCTCGGTTTTCGTCAATGGCGGCGAAGCCCGGCCTTCCGGAGCTCGGCCTCCCCGAGAGTGTTTCCGGCATCCTCGTCGACCACTTGCGATCCTGGCGCGTCGCGGCCGAGGTCGAAGCGATCGTCCGCCGCCGAGGCCAGCGTCCGTGGCTTGGTTACCTCTCGCACAACTACGAGAGCGGAAGGGGTTTCGGCAACGGACGAATGGAACGGATGAATCATCGTCGCTTGGTGTCGGAGGAGCAACGCCTTCTGGACCGAGCCTTGTTCGCGACGGCAATCTCAAGCTCAGACGCAGCCCATCTGAACGAGTCGAATCGTCGCTTGAACGTAGGCGTTCTTCACCCTGGCGTGGGAGCTATCGCTGGCACGGCGAGTTCTGGTACGGGTGTGCTTTGGTTGACGAGCTTGCTTTGGCGACAGCGGGTCGGTCTCGTACGACAGGTCTTGAACGACTGGTGTGATGTGATCCGCTCACGGACTGAAACACTGACGATTGCCGGCTGGATGACCGAGGGTGTCGCCACCGGCTTGCGCCGCGAGATCGCCCGCCTCGGACTTGCGGACGTCGTGACAATCGAGGCCTCTCCCAAGGACTTGGAATCGTTGGCTGCTCAGCATGCTGCGGGTCTCGTCTACGAGCCGCTGGGTGGTGGATTCCAGTTGAAGATCCTTGAGTACCTCCGCCTTGGGTTGGTTCCGATTTCGGTCCACGGGGCGAATCATGGAACGCAGCACTTCGATCGGATCGGCGTGCTCGCTGACTCCGTTGGCACACTGCTATCCCTCGACAGCTCCATGGCACGGCGGGACCTTGCATCGTGTGTCGCAAGCCTCCGTCTAGATGCCGAGGCCCAGATGAAGGCATACCCGGTGAATGCAACCAGGCTGCTTGCAGAGGGGCGATCATGAGGACAGCACTGGTCTTGGGGGCTACTGGTTTTGTCGGTCGATCGGTGGTGGTCGAGCTCGACGCACTGCTAGGTGAAACCAACGTGGCTCTTGTCTCAACAAGCCGAACCGGGGCTGTCCGAGCTCCTGAGCTTGCCGGTCGGCTGATTCATGTGGACGGTTGGGGATCACCCGAAGAGCAAGGGTCACTCCCACGCGCTGATGTCGTATTCGATTGCTCACTACCCCCCGCCGCGTCGATCCCTGCGGTCGCTCAAGCGAGCGCCGATCTCGCAGATCGCGCGGGCTCCCGGCTGGTGTTTCTGTCGTCTCGTGCTGCTGAAGCGGGGCACGCCGATCCGGCGACGCGGCTGCACACACCGTATGCGTGGGCAAAGGCCGAGGCCGAGCGGCGCGTCGCCGCAACGCTGGAGAATCGAGTGACCGTGCTGCGCCCGGGCCTGGTCTGGGGGGTGGGGTCGATGTGGTCGCCCTTCATCTTCGATGTGCTCGACAGCGGGGCGCTCGCGCTGCCCGCCGGAACCTCGCCGGTTGCGCATGTCGTGCACGCAGCTTCGCTCGCTCGAACGATGGTGAGCGGCGCGCTCAATGCGGCGCGCGCAGGTGGAGCTCGAGATGTGATCGACGACGATGGGCTGGACTGGCCGGGCTTCTTCTCGTCGATTGCGGCGGGGGCCTCGACGCGACTGTCGGTGTCGACACGGAACCCGAGTAACGATCTGAAGCGAGCACTTCGGGTCATTCCCGCCCGCACGCTTGCGTCCCGGAGCTTTGCCAAGCGGGCGTTCACTTCCCTACCGAGTCCGTTGGCCTCGAGGGTCAAGCATGCCCTCAGCGGTGGCCCAAACACGCTGAGCTCCATACAGACCGATCGGCACTCTCACCCGTTCCTGCTCTGGGAGCCCATGGATGACGCGATTGTGTGTGCCACGCCACCATCGCTGCGTGCGAACTATGGCAGCTGGTTTCATCCACTGCTCCGGCACGAAGGAACCGAGCAGTGAGGGTCGTTGTTGTCGGTGCTGGCGCCGTCTTCGCAAAGTTGTGGGCGCCTGCGTTGCGTGCTGCGAACGCCGAGGTCGTTTGTGTTGTCGATCCAAACAAGGAGAACGGAACGACGGCGGCGGACATGTTCCGATGCCGATGGGTGGCCTCGACTGAACAACTTGGCGCCGATCCTGCAGATGTTGGCCTAATTCTTGCGCCGCCGGGGTTGAGGTCGCAGGCGATCGACGCGCTTTCGCAAGCCGGTTCCGACATCGTGGTTGAGAAGCCCTTGCGGTTTGGAGTTGACGAACGAGCTGCACTCGATCGGGCTGTGCACCGAGTCCGAGTCGGTGTTGCGTTGCCTCGCTCGACGTTCGGAGCGACCCGCGAAGCTGCAGACCTTGTCGCGTCGGGCTCGTTGGGAGTTGTCCAGCGTGTCGTTCACAGCGAAGGTGCGCCGTACCACTGGCCCGTATTCTCGACGGACACGCTGCTTAGCGCTGCAGGTTCGATCATCATGGATACGGGCTCGCATGCCATCCAGACAATCGCGTTCGTGCTCCGGGAACAGATCCTGTACCTGGACGCATCGCCGCTTTCCGATGGTGTGGCTACTTCGACGGAAGCCCTCCTCCGTGGCACCACGACGCATGGCGTGGACCTTGCCGTTGCGCTCTCGCGCCGATCGGCGCTTCCAGCGCGCCTTGATGTGATCGGTACGCATGGAGCGATCCGGTTGTCGCCGTACGAGCCACGAATGCTGTTTCATGCCCATGGCTCGGGTCCCCTTTCGGCGGTCGCGATATCCCACGGGCCGTTGAGCTATCCCGATGCTTTTGCGTCGTTTGCGAGGGATGTGGCGTCAGGTCGATGGCGGTTCCTCACCTCGGCGCGGGATGCGGCGGCCGTCAACGATCTTCTCGAAGATGCGGCCGGATAGCGCGCCCACCGCCGTTGAGCGCGACGTGCCGTCTCGGCACGCAGGCCTTGTGTGGCTTGTCGCGTTGTTGAGTTCCATGGTCGTCGGATTCGATCTCTCGTCTTCGACGAGTGTCCCGTTCGCGTACGCCCTGTGGCCCGCAATCGTTGTGATGGGTGGTGGTGCGTTTCGGCTGCGATCGTCTGTTCTGCTGACTGCAGTCGTCTTACTCGGTTGGACGCTGGCAGCTCTCGTCCTGGGGCTGTCTCCCAGCCTGGGGAGCACGATCCTTCTTGTGGCCATCCTCGCTTTATCGGGGCTTCGAGGCCGTCGCCGGCTTGCGTCGATCGAGGTCTTCGTCGATGTCATGACGGCCGTCGCGTGGATCTGCTTGGCACAGATCGCCGTGAACCTTGCCACCGGTCGCGTTTTCACCTACGCAACGGTTCTGCCGGAAGTCATTGCGATGAACAACTTCAACCATGCTGCGACATGGGGCTGGCAGAGCTCACTCAGCCGGTCGAACGGCTTCATCTTTCTCGAACCGTCCCTGTGCGGGCAGTTCCTGGCGCTTGCCATCGTGGCGGGCATCGCTTCAAAGCGAAGCCGACCGACGATCGGCATTCTGCTGGCGGGCTTTGTCACCACCGGATCGGGAACAGGGCTACTGGTCCTTCTCGCAGGGGCGTTGGTGCTGATTTCCTCTCGCCCACAACTCGTTGCTCGTCTGGGCGCGCTCGCGGGACTCGGACTCTTCCTTGCTGTTCCTCTCGGCCTACCGGCGTACATCGCCGAGCGTTCTGCTGAATTCTCGTCGGCGGATACGAGCGCCGACCGGAGGTTCATTCTTCCCTACGAGGCATCGTGGTCGGCCATCGGTGGCTCCGGCGAGACGATCTTGTTCGGGGCTGGCGCAGGCAACGCCGGCGCGCTGCCCGAAGTTGTCGAGTCGGGGACGGCACTCTTTCCAGCTGCTCCGAAGCTGGCTGTCGAATACGGACTGATCGTCGGACCGGTTGCTGCCGCTGTGTACTGGGCCGCGTACCGCCCCCGAAAGCGGCGGTTGGAGATCACAGTCGGCTGTTTCGTGCTCATGTTCGTGGCAAACGGTGGCCCCATTTTCGTGCCGTCGGCTCTTGTGGTCTGGTATCTCCGGGAAGCTGTCGCCGCTGAGTCTCAGCACGGGCTGGTGTCATGAGAGTTGCGCACATCGTGAACTCGACCGGTCTTGGCGGGACCGAAGCATGGCTGCACCGAGTCCTGCCGAGAAGCGACTACGACCACGTCATCGTTCCCCTGCACGTCGCAAAGGGGCTGGACTTCGCCACGTCGATGAGGGCGAACGGGCTTGACGTTCTCGATGTCAGCCCGAGACCAAGGCGTCTTGAGGCAGACGTTGTGCACGTACATCTGCACTACACGGCGCTGCCGTGGATCGTCGTGAGTCGCCTCTTGGGTTCATCTGTTCTTTGGCATGCCCACACTGATACGCGTGTCGTCGACCAGGCGCAGCCAGCGTGGAAGCGTCTACGGCGCCTCGTGACCAGCCGTCTCGGCGTGTGGTCGTCGCACGTCCAATTGGCG
The DNA here is from genome assembly GCA_039188975.1 of Actinomycetota bacterium. GTDB lineage: Bacteria > Actinomycetota > Acidimicrobiia > Acidimicrobiales > Aldehydirespiratoraceae > UBA11606. The sequence goes on along the minus strand of JBCCYT010000104.1, from coordinate 4,654 downwards.
TGTTCGAAGGACGCGGCAGCAGCACAGTTTGGGCCGGGCGTCGCTGCTTCGGTTCTGCCGCTCGCGGTCTCTGAGCCGCAGGAGTCGACACCGAATCGGAAGCCACCTGCCGAACTTCGCATTGGGTTCTTTGGGCGCTTCGAGGGAAGGAAACGGCCCGAGCTTGTCGTCGAAACGGTTCGCTGTCTCGTCGACATGGGTGTGGACGCCTGCGCGGAGCTCTTTGGGGACGGCCCAATGGTGGGCGAAGTGATGGCGGCCATCGAGCGGAACGGACTCCGCGACCGAGTCGTGATCCGGCCGGGAACGCTTGATCCCGTCGGGGAGATGACGAGGTTTCGAGTGGTGCTGGTGCCCTCGATCTTCGAAGGATTCGGCCTCGTGCCTGTCGAGGCGGCTTCGGCGGGCGTACCGCTGGTCGCGACTACCGAAGTGCAGAGTGCTCGGCTTCTCGACGGGCCAGTCCGGATTCTCGAGGTGTCCGATAGCGCCGATGAATGGGCGGCTGCAGTTCGAGAGGTCGGCAGCGCGCAGACGACGTATGGGGCCAAGACACGAGCGCTTCTTGCTGGACTTGCGCCGGAAGTCTCAGCAGCGGGTCTCGATGCGACGTACCGAGCACTTCTGACGGCCACGGACCAGCAACGATGAGACCGCTATCAACGCTCGGTGAGAGGTGGGCCATTCTCTGCGAACAGGTCGTGTTCTCGATCTCCAGCTTCGTGCTCAACATGACCATGCTCGCCACGCTCTCACCGGGCGACTTTGCGCGTTTCGGCGTCGTCCAAGCCGTGACCTTCGGCGGGACGTTACTTACGCGGCCGATTCTGGCAGAGGAGGCGTTGATCGATCGGCGCGGAACCGACCCGATCTTCCGTCGAGCGCTACTACGCCGGTCCGCAGCAGCCGGCGTCTGCCTCGGTGTCGCCGTCTCGGCGATCTGCTTTGGGCTCGGTCTCGGTAACGCCGCCGTGTTGTGGGGATTTGTGGTTGGCCTGGTGGCGCCGGTTTATGACTTGCTTCGCTATGTGGCTGTCGCTCGAAATCGCAGCCTGACAGCGATTGCAGCTGGAGCGTTATGGATGGCGTTTCTGGTCGTCCTCGTGGCTGCCCTCTCGGTGAACTCCACGTCCGGGGGGCTGTTCGTGTGGGCATCTGCCTCTGGTCTTGCTGTGCTCGTGCTTGCGTTCCAGATACTTCCCCTTGGACGTGGCGAGGCTGTCTCGGCGCCACCAAGCGCACAGCTAGAATTGCTCACCGATCGAGCACTCAGTGCGCTCCTTCCGGTGGTGCTCTTGATGGTCGTCACGGGTGTGGCGGGATTCGCTGAGGCCGGGTCGTACCGGGCTTTCGTCACCATCGTTTCTCCGGTCTACACCATTGGTGCGGCGACACAGTCAGTGGTCTTGGTCGGGCGCGGCGACGCCCGACTGCGTACCATGAGCGCGGCATTGGCCGGACTCGCCTTGGTGTATGGCATAGCCATCTTGGCCGTGCTCCGATGGCTGCAAGAGTTCGAACGTGTGCCTGAGGCGCTTGATGGGCGAGCACTAGGGGTTGCCCTGACGGTCGCCCAGGCCGCCGCAGTCGGCCCCAGCGTTGTACTTGCTGGCGAGCTTCGCAGGCTTGGCTATTCGCGAGCTCTGCTGCGAGTTCGGCTCGTCACCGTCGGACTCAGCGTCCCCTTGGTGCTTGTCGGCGCCTGGTGGACTGGAGCGGAAGGCGCTGCGTTCGTACTCGCTACCCTCGGTATCGCCGTGTCCGTGCTGTACTTCGGCGAGTTCGCCGTCGCAAGACACGCAGATGTTGCTTCCCGTTCTCAAGGCTCGAAGTTGGCTGAGAGCGGGCGGAGCTCGTTGTTTTTGTTGAAACGTCCAACATCCAAGAGGCCAGCCAGGAGGGGATCCGGTTGAAAGCAAAATGGCTGCTACCGATTCGGCGCCAGCTAAAGCGTCTCCCGGGGGCGCGAAAGATGCACGTGAAGTGGAGAGAGCTCCGGTTGCCCAGCGACTCGAGCGAGCTGTTCACGGAGATTTACCGCCGAGGGTCATGGGATGGAACTGACTCGCTTTCAGGCCCCGGGTCGGACGCATTGCAGACCGAAGTCCTTCTGGAGGAGCTGCCTCAGCTCCTTCGCGAACTCGGTGTTACGACAATGTTGGATCTCCCGTGCGGCGACTTCTTCTGGATGAAGTCTGTTGATCTCGGCGAGATCGATTACGTGGGTGCCGACATCGTGCCTGATGCCGTTGAGCGAAATCAGCAGCTCTTCGCCGGTGCCAACCGACGCTTCAAGACGCTCGACGTGACGACGGATTCGTTGCCCAAGGTCGACCTTGTGTTGTGCAGGGATTGTCTCGTGCACTTCTCCGACCGTGACATTGTTCGTGCCGTGTCGAACTTGCGGCGAAGCGGGTCGAGGTACCTTCTCACAACGACCTACATCGACCGTGCCTTGAATCGAAACATCGCCACCGGCGACTGGCGGCCGCTCAATCTTGAACGTGAGCCGTTCTCGTTTCCTCCCCCGCTGCGATTGATCGATGAGAAGTGCACCGAAGAAGGCGGCAGGTTCAGCGACAAGAGCCTTGCGCTCTGGAAGCTCGATTCGCTTCCCACGGCCAGACTGTGAAGAACATGACGGCTGAGCTGGCGTTCCAGGTTTCCTAATGTCGCTGAGACACTCGATCCGCGTTCTCCCGCTTCGGGTGAAGAAGCTCTGGTTCGAGGCGCGTCGAGGTCGCTTGCTCGCCGTTCTTCAGGGGGCGCCGGCTTCGTCGGTTGAGCATCGATGGCTCTCAGCGCTCGGGTCGATGTCATTGGTGATCGACGTCGGCGCAAACCGTGGGCAGTTCGCCCTCCTCGCTCGACACGTGTTCGCTGATGCCGCAATTGTGAGCTTCGAACCCCTCGCTCGCCCATGTCGTGCTCTTCGCGAGTTGAAGCTTGACAACCACGAGGTGCGCCAGCTCGCTTTGTCCGATCGTGCGGGCACTGCCGACATGTACGTGACAAGGGCGGACGACAGTTCGTCGATTCTTCGTCCGGGTCGGCTTCAGCACAAGCACTTCGGAAACGCCCATACGACGGCGGTTGAGCAGGTGACAGTCACAACGCTCGACCACGAGATGGCGACATTGATCACGGAGCGCCCATGCCTGCTGAAGATTGATGTGCAAGGGCTGGAGTTGGATGTTCTCAGAGGAGCGGAGCAGTTGCTGGCGGCCGTCGATGCCGTTTTCGTCGAGTGCTCGTTCGTTGAGCTCTACGAAGGCCAGGCGCTCATTTCGGAGGTGGCATCATTCTTGATCGAGCGAGGACTGACGCTCCGATCCTTGTCAGGTATGGCGCTCGACGAGTCTGGGCTCGCGATCCAGGCAGACGCACTCTTCGTCCGTGAGGCGGACGACCGCTCATCCGGTATGGCTCTCGCTCGTCCGACTTAGGGCGCTGCTGGCGTCCTCTCTACAACGAAACAGGCGGTGGTGGCGGTTGAGCCGCCGATGTTGAGGGTGGCGACTCGTTCTGCGCCGTCGACCTGGTAGTCGCCGGCGGTGCTGCTCACCTGCTTGGTCGCATCGACGAGCATGCGGGCACCGGTGGCGCCGACGGGATGGCCGCCGCCGATGAGGCCGCCGCTCGGGTTGACCGGCATGTCGCCGTCCCGTTCGAGCCGGCCTTCCTCGACGGCCTTCCATGACTCACCGGGGGCGGTGATGCCGAAGTGATCGATCGCCAGGTACTCCGACGGGGTCATGCAGTCGTGGGTTTCGATCGCGTCGAGCTGCTCGGTGCCGTCGATGCCGGCCCGGCCAAAGGCGTCGGTGATCGCTCGACGCACATGGGGCATGACGTACTCGCTGTCACTGCTGCGTTCGAACTTCTGATCGATCGGCAAACCGACGGTGGTGTGACCCCACCCGGCGATGACCGAACGCGGTGACCGGCCGCGGTCTGCCAGCCAGCGGTCGCTCACCAGCACGACGCCGGCGGCGCCGTCGGTGATCTGGGTGACGTCGTTGCGGCGCAGCCGGCCCTCGACGACGGGGTTCGCGTCGTCGTCGGCCATGAACGACTCCGGTGTAAGCGCCCAGGCCCGGGTCTGCGCATTGGGGTTGTCCTTCGCGTTTCGAAGGTTGAGTTCGCCGATCGCCCGTAGGTGCTGATCGTCGATGCCGTACCGACGGTCGTACTCGCCCGCGACCCGGTCGAAGGCGTAGGGCCAGAAGAAGTCGATGCCCTCCGTTTCGTGGCCAACCCACGCGGCCGCCGTCTGCACCGCCGCAGCCGGACCGCCCGGCATCGTCTTCTCCTGTTCCACCCCGAGCACAAGCACGCAGTCGTAGCGACCCGCTTCGATCTCGGCCATGGCGGCCAGCACCGCCATCGATGACGACGCACACGCCGCCTCGTGACGCATCGCCGGCACCCCCCACAGCCCGGGCTCGACAGTGGCCGGCATCGCGCCGAGATGACCCTGCCCCGTGTAGAGCTGGCCGAACGCATTGCCGACGTGGATGCTCTCTACGCTGTCAGGCCCGATGCCGGCGTCGTCGAGTGTGGCGGCCACAACCTTGGCGGTCAGGTCGGCGATGTCGCGGTCGGTCTTGGCCAGGTTGTTGGCGAAGTCGGTTTGATGAATACCGAGAATGTT
>JBCCYT010000103.1:0-14800 GCA_039188975.1 Actinomycetota bacterium | reverse complement strand
CTCGTGCCACTGGTCAGGGCGCCTGTCGGTTGACTTCGCCGAGTTCCTGCTCGCCGAAGGCGCGAGCCTGGCCGTCCCGACTCACACGAACGCATCACTCATCGACTGCTCGCAGCCCCAACTGCGGCCCGCAGCCTCCTCACCAGATGCCGTGCAGGGCGCAGCTCGACTCATGGAGATCTACGAAGAACTCGGCTGTTCATCGATGTGGAGCTGTGCCCCGTATCACCACGCCGAAGGGCGGCCGTCGTTCGGCACCCACATCGCCGGGTCGGAATCGAACGCCGTGTCCTTCTTCAACTCGGTGCTCGGCGCTCGCACCAACAAGTACGGCGACCTCCTCGACGTCTCCGCCGCAATCACCGGTCGGGTCCCCTTCGTTGGACTCCACACCGACGAGGGCCGTCTCGCGACCGAGGTCTTCCGCGTCGACGTCAGCGACAGCATCCGAGCCGACCCGTCGCTCCCCCACCTGCTCGGCATCATCATCGGCCAAGAGGCCGCAAACGCGGTTCCGGTCTTCGACGGCATCGGGTCGCTCACCGAAGACGAGTTGAAGGCCATCGCTGCGGCCGGCGCCACCTCGGGAGCGGTCGGCATGTTCCACGTGGTTGGCGTGACGCCGGAGGCGCCCAGCCTGCGCGATGCACTCGGCGGCCGGCGACCAGCCCGAGACTGCGTGATCGACGACGCGCGAGTCGCGTCCGCACGCGCCCAGTTGGCGCAACGAACAGACGGACACGTCGATGCGGTGTGCCTCGGCACACCGCACTTCTCCATCGACGAATTTGCCGCCGTGATCGACGGCCTCGACGGACGCACGATCCATCCCGACGTCTCGTGCTTGATCACGACGAGCCGGGCCGTCGATGCCGAGCTTGGCCTCCGGGGATGGCGCGACACCCTCGCCAACGCGGGCGTGACGATCGTGCTCGACACCTGCACCTACTACACCCCGGTCGCAACCGGTGTCGAGGGCGTCGTGATGACCAACTCGGCGAAGTGGGCGTACTACGCACCCGGCATCCTGGGGGTCGACATCGCCTTCGGATCCCTCGACGCCTGTGTGGAATCGGCGATCGCCGGCAAGGTGCTCGCATGATCTCGGGACGGCTTCTCCACCCGGGCCACGCTGTCGCGCCCGTGCTGCGCCTCGATGAGCCGGTCAGCTTCTGGGGCGGCGTCGACCCCGTCACCGGCATCATCATCGACCGCGCTCACCCTCAAGCCGGCACGTCGATGGCTGGCGCGATCGTCGCCATGCCTGGGTCCCGGGGTTCTTCTGGCACTCCGGGCGTGCTCGGCGAAGCGTTGCGTCGCGGGACCGGGCCGGCGGCGTTGATCGTCGCCAAGGGCGACGCCAACCTCGTCGCCGGCGCCCTGGTCGCGGCCGCGCTCTACGACGTTGCGTGTCCGGTCGTGCTCGTCGACGAGGCCGACCTCGACCGCTTCCGCACCGGCGATCGAGCGACGGTCGATGGCCCGACGATCTCCGTCACGGCGTGACTTCGGCGACCAGGCCACCCAAGCGATGGTGGTAGCGTCCCGCGATGCCTGGGTGGATCGCAGATCCTGACGCCTATGTCCGCGGCGTTCCCCACGAGCGCTTTGACCAGCTGCGCCGTCGCGAGCCGGTCACGTGGGTGGAGCTGGACGACGAGCCCGGCTATTGGGCTGTGCTTCGCCACGCCGACGTTGTCCATGTTGCGAAACACAGCGAGATCTTCTCCGCGACGGAAGGGGGCGTGATCGTCGAGAATCTCGACAAGGTTGCGCTGGCCAACATGCGCGACATGTTGCTTGCGATGGACCCACCCCGACACACCGCCTACCGCAAACCGGTTGCGCCCGAGTTCAGAGCCCGGGTCATCGCCGGACTGGAGGATCGGGTGCGGACGATCACGAGAGAGATTCTGGACGAGACTGCTGCGCTGGGCCCGAAGCTCGAGTTCGTACATGACGTCTGTGCGAAACTGCCGAGCCGGGTCCTTGGTCAGCTGATGGGTCTCCCGGATGACGACCTCCCCACCATCCATGCGTTGGCCGAGCGAAACAGTGGTGGCCAAGATCCTGATCTCGCCGACCCAGGCGAACGAGGCTCGTCGAGCGTCGAGATGGCGATGTATGCCATGCAGTTTGCCGCCACACGCCGCGAGACACCACCGCAGGGCGATCTCACCGACCTGTTGTTGCGCGAGACGTTCGGTGGATCACCGATGACCGACGTCGACTTCGCACGGTTCTTCGTGCAGCTCGTCACCGCCGGCAACGACACGACCCGCACGATGTTGTCGTCCGGGATGCTCGCGCTGCTCGAACATCCCGATCAGCTTGCGCAGGTCCGCCACGACCCGAGCGTGATCCCCACCGCGGTTGAAGAGATGCTGCGATGGGCAAACCCGCTCCACTACTTCCGACGCACGGCCGTCGCCGAGGCCACGCTGGGCGGGGTCCGAATTGCCGCGGGAGACAAGGTCGCCATGGTCTACACCGCCGCAAACCGCGACCCGGAGATCTTCACCGACCCGCACCGCTTCGATGTCGGCCGCAGCCCCAATCCCCATCTGTCGTTCGGGATCGCAACCCACTTCTGTCTCGGCGTCCACATCGCTCGCCTCGAAGGCCGCGTGTTCTTCGAAGAGGCGCTGGGCCGCTGGATCCACATCGAGCTCGCAGGAGCACCAACGCGGCAGCGATCCAACCTCAACAACGCGCTCAAGACGCTGCCCGTTCACGTGGCCTGACCGACAGGCCCTCGACGTCGTTCCGGGTGGGTTCAGTCCCGAGGATGCTTCTGCTTCTTCAGGATCCGGGCCCGCTCGCCCGCGTCGAGCACCGTCTTGCGGATACGGACCGTCTCCGGCGTGACCTCGACGCACTCGTCGTCGGCGATCGACTCGAGCGCCTGTTCGAGAGAGAAGATCTTGGGAGGTGTCAACCGGATGGTGTCATCCGATGACTGGGTCCGGATGTTGGTCTTGGCTTTCTCTCGGCAGATGTTGACGTCCATGTCTTCGTTGCGGGAATTCTCACCGACAACCATGCCTTCGTAGACCTGCTCGCCAGGCGCAACATAGAGCGCCGTGCGCTCCTGCAGGGACTGAATCGAGTATCCCGTCGATTGGCCGGTGCGATCCGCAACGACACTGCCTCGGTCGCGTGTGCGAATCTCCCCCGCCCATGGTGTCCAACCCTCGAAGATGTGGTGCAGCATGCCGGTGCCACGGGTCTCGGTGAGGAATTCGGTTCGGAATCCAATCAACGCTCGGGCGGGTACGACATAGTCGAGCCGGACCCAACCGGTGCCGTGGTTCGACATGTTCTCCATGTTCGCCTTACGGGCCCCGAGCAACTGGGTGACTGCGCCGACGTGCTCCTCAGGAACATCGATCGTGAGCCGCTCCGTAGGCTCGTGCAACGTGCCGTCGATCTCCTGCGTCAGCACCTCGGGCTTCCCGATCGTGAGCTCGAACCCCTCCCGACGCATCGTTTCGACGAGCACGGCGAGCTGGAGCTCACCTCTCCCCTGCACCTCCCACGCATCTGGTCGCTCCGTCGGCAGCACTCGGATCGAGACATTGCCGATCAGCTCCGCGTCGAGGCGGCCCTTGATGAGGCGGGCGGTCAGCTTGTCGCCTTCCTTGCCGGCAAGCGGTGAGGTGTTGGTTCCGATCGTCATCGCCAGCGTTGGCTCGTCGACCGTGATCGTCGGGAATGGGCGGGGGTCCTCGAGATCGGCCAGCGTGTCGCCGATCGTGACCGCGTCAATGCCAGACACACCGATCAGCTCACCGGGTCCGGCTTCGGCCACATCGACCTGATCGAGCGCTTCGGTCACCGTTAGCGTGCCGACCCGGGCCGACTGAATCGTGCCGTCGCTTCGACACCAGGCGATCGCCTGGCCCTTGCGAATCGTCCCGTGTTCAACCCGACAGATCGCCAGCCGACCGACATACGGGGATGCGTCGAGATTCGTCACCCATGCCCGCATTGGATGGTCGGGGTCGTGCTGAGGTGGTGGCACGGTGTCGAGAAGGGTGCGAAACAGCGGCTCCATGTCGGTGCCGGGCTCGGAGGGGTCAAGCGTGGCCTGGCCCTCGCGGGCGACCGTGTAGACGATGGGGAAATCGATGTCGTCTTCGTCGGCGTCGAGATCGAGGAACAGTTCGTAGACCTCGTCGACGACCTCGGAGATGCGAGCGTCCGGTCGATCGATCTTGTTGATCACGAGCACGACCGGCAGTTCGAGGGCAAGCGCCTTGCGAAGCACGAAGCGGGTCTGGGGCAGCGGCCCCTCGCTGGCATCGACGAGCAAAACGACCCCGTCGACCATCGTCAACGCCCGCTCGACCTCGCCTCCGAAGTCAGCGTGGCCGGGTGTGTCGACGATGTTGACCTTGTAGTCCCCGTAGCGGACCGCCGTGTTCTTGGCGAGAATCGTGATGCCCTTCTCGCGCTCGAGGTCCATCGAATCCATCACCCGGTCGGCAACCTCGGCGCCCTCTCGGAACGCGCCCGCTTGGCGCAGGAGGGCGTCAACGAGGGTCGTTTTGCCATGGTCGACGTGGGCGATCATCGCCACGTTCCGCAAGTCGTCGCGAGCGATCACGGCCGGAAGGCTACCGACCGGAGGTGCCAGGCCCTCGTTAGGGTGACAGACATGACGGGGCGGCGAACACGGAAACGACTCGCGGCGACACTCCTCGCCGGCTCGATGGCCGCTGGCGCTTGCGCGAACGCATCACCCGAGGAACTGTCAGCTCGCTACGGTCTCGACCCTGCACCAGTCGGTGATGGCTCGTTCGATGAACCACCCGCAGCGGAGACGGAGCAGAGCCCGTTCGAACCCCGAGCGATGACCGAGACCGAGTGCCCCTTCATGACCTCGGAGTACACGGTGACCTGCGGGACCATGAGCGTGTCGGTGCCCGGGCGGGCGGCCAACATCGACGTCGCCTACGCCGTCTTTCACAGCGAGCGACGCGAGCCCGAACCAGACCCCGTCGTCTACCTCCACGGAGGTCCTGGGGGCCAGGTCGTCAACCGAGTGCTCGGGTTCGCACCGTCCATCGTCGACCCGTTCATCGCCGACCGCGACGTCGTGGTCTTTGACCAGCGAGGTTCCGGCTTGTCGAGCCCGCTTCCCGTCTGTTCGGAGGCCTGGAACCAAGACGACCCGTTTTTCGCAAGCGATCGACGCCATGCCGACATCACCGGCGCGTACGTGTTCGACCTCGGGATCTGTGCCGATCGCATGAGCCGCTACACCGACATCGATCTGTCGCAGTACAACAGCGCCACCCATGCCGGCGACCTGATCCGCCTCCTCAACGGACTGGGCTACGACAACGCCAACCTGTACGGGTCGAGCTACGGATCTCGACTCGCCCAGACACTTGTCCGCGATCACCCCGACCGTGTCCGGGCGCTGATCCTGACCGGCGTCTACCCGATCGAACAGAACCTGATCGGATCGGTACCCCAGTCGTTCGAACACGCGCTCACCGAAATATTCGACGCATGCGCCGACGCGGCATGGTGCAACGACCGCCTCCCCGATCCGTTCGCAACTCTGGAGCGGGCGGTCGCTGACCTCGATGCCGAACCACAGCCCGTCAACATCGCAACGCCCATCGGATCGTCCTACGAGCTGCTGTTCGCGGGCGACGAGCTTCTCGAACTCCTCCACGGACTGCTCTACGCCTCCTACGGCGCCGCCCTCATCCCCGATCTGTTGATCGAACTGGAGGAAGGCAACCGAGAGCGGCTCCGCTGGTTGGCCCCCCAGACCTATGTCGACAACGGAGCGGTGGTCGCACACCTCGCCGTCCAGTGCCATGAGGAGGTGCCATTCGTGGTCGACGCAGATCTGGAGCGATCGCCAAGCCGGCCGTTCCTCAACCGGATCAACAACCCACCGGGCCTCTTCGGTCCTCACATGGTCGAGATCTGCGACCTCTGGCCGGCCACCGAAAAGGCCGCGTCGGTGGAGAACGAGTCGGCGACATGGCCGCAGCCAACCCTTCTCTTTGCTGGCCGATTCGACCCGATCACGCCAGCCGAGTGGGCCCGACAGATGGCGGAGCGACTTCCCGGCGCCACCCTGGTCGAGGTGGACGATCGCGGCCACGACGCCGTTGTGGGGCCGTGCGCCGCAACCCTGATGGCCGGCTTCGTCGATGACCCGTCAGCTGCGCCGGACGTCTCCTGCTTCGAGGATCAGCTCGGCGTGTACCTCAATGACACCGCCATCGACGACACCCTCAATACCGCCAAGCTCGTCTCATCTCGTTTCGATGTCGATCCCGGCCTTGGCGTCGACTGGCTCGATCTCGATGTCCCGTTCTGGTCGACGGGCGGTGCTGACGGCGAGGAGGTGTACTGGCGCGGCGTCGACTACTACGACCCGACCGCAATCGTGATTCGCTCGGGTCCGTTCGATCGCGATGCCGTGCTGGCATATCTCGGCTACGAACCGGTGGAGAAGACCTTCCTGCAAACCGCCGTACCTCCGGACGTCGTCGGTGGCTGGGAGCGGCGACGGTACGACACCGCCACCCTCGACATCGTCAGTTACATCACAACGGAACCGTTCGAGCTGAACATCTCGGTGATCGCCTTCGCTGATGACCTCGACGACCTTGAGCGCGAGACCGTCATCCCCATGCTCAACTCGATCGTCGACTGAACCGCCTCAGCCGGGTGAAGCGGGAAGATCGAAGCCGACGACCGCGCCGCCGTTCTCGCCATTGGCGGCATGGACCGTGCCACCATGGCGCTCGACGATCTGCGCCACGATCGCCAAACCAAGCCCTGACCCCGGCATCGTGCGGGTCGCGGCCGAGCGATAGAACCGTTCCCACACGTGGGGTAGATCCTCGACCGGGAACCCAGGGCCGCCGTCGTGCACGCGCACGACGCCATCACGGACCACCACCTGGATCGGTATCCCCGCGGGTGAGAACTTGTCTGCATTGCCGAGCAGGTTGGTCACGGCTCGGTCGAGCATGGGTGCTCGCCCCAGCACGACCGAGTCATCGGTCGTCACGGTGACGTCCCGGGTCGATCGGCGACGGAACCGAGCGACTGCGGTCTCGATCACACCATGCAGCTCGACCGGCTCGGTCGGGAGGTCGTCGTCGCGCGTGTCGGTGGCGAGTTCAACGAGCTCGGTGATCAGAGCCGACAGCTCTTCGACTTCGAGGGTCACTGCGTCGATCACCTCGCGACGCTGTTCGGGGGCCGCATCACCGATCCGGTCGAGAAACTCGACATTGGCGCGAATGCTGGTGAGCGGCGTGCGGAGTTCGTGGCCGGCGTCCATCACGAGGCGGCGTTGCTGCTCTCGACTCGTGGCCAGCGCGTCGGTCATCGTCGACAGGCTTGCCGCAAGGGTGCCGACCTCATCTCGCCCAGAGGCGGGAATCGGCGTCGTGAGATCCTGCGTCTCGGCGATCTGCTGGGCTGCGGTCGACAGGCGTCGGAGCGGCGTCGTCGTGCGCCGGGCCACGAACCAACCCGCCACCGCAGCCGCGACGGAGATGGCGATCCCAATCCACACGAACGTTCCACCGATTCGCGTCAGTACCCGCTGTGTCTCTTCCAACTCGCGAGCGACCTGGACCGCCCCGCCACCTTCGAGGTGCCGGGTGATCAGGCGATAGTCGACGAAGTCGATGGTGATGTCACGGAACCGTTCTCGTCCGGGCGAGGCCGCCAGCGACAGGTCCGATTGGGAGACCGGAAGAACGCCGCCATCACTTCCCTCGATCTCGCCGTCAGCATTGATGACCTGGATGATCGAGTCGGCGTCAAAGGAGAACAGGTCAAGGAGCGAGTCGACCGCCAGTCCTTCACCATTTGCCGATGGATTGTCGGCGTCTCCTCGACCCCGTCTGTCGTCGGGGCCGCTTCCCGGCACGCTTCGAACCCCCTCGTCGACCTCTCGGGCACGCGTTCGAAGGAAGTCGTCGATCTCGGTCGCAAGCGCATCTTCGGTCGCGAGATAGGCGCTCACCGACGCAACCCCGATGCCGAGGGCAACAACCACACCGAAGAGCAGGGCCAAACGGAGACGAAGGCTCATGTGACTCAGGCCCGGCGGAGGACGTAGCCAACGCCGCGGACCGTGTGAAGAAGGCGGTGCTCGCCCTCCGCTTCGGTCTTGCGCCGCAGATAGCCGATGTACACGTCGAGCGACTTGGAGGTCGTACCGAAGTCGTAACCCCAGATGCGTTCGTAGATCGTCGATCGTTCGAGCACGATGCCTTCGTTCAACATCAACAGTTCGAGCAGATCGAACTCGGTCTTCGTCAGTTCGACGTCACGGCCCGCACGGGTCACGATCCGGCGCTGAGGGTCGAGCTGGAGGTCATCGATCATGATCGGGGCGGTCAACTCGGGCGGCTCGAGCCGTCGCAAGAGGGCCCGCAGCCGGGCGAGCAGCTCATCGAGGGCGAACGGCTTGGGCAGATAGTCGTCGGCGCCTGCGTCCAGACCCGCAACCCGATCCGAGACCTCGACGCGCGCGGTCAAGATCAGGATTGGTGTGCGATCACCTCGTGCCCGCAGCCGACGACAGACGTCGAGTCCGTCGACCATCGGCATCATCACGTCGGTGACCAGCACGTCGGGCCCGTAGTCGTCGAACGACCCCAGTGCCTGTGCACCGTCGTTGACGGCAAGCACGTCGTATCCCTCGAACTCGAGCACACGAACGAGCGATTCACGTACCTGCTGATCGTCCTCGGCAACGAGGACACGAGCCAACGGACCGGAGCGGGCGGCGGTGTTCATGGGCGAAGCATGACAGGCCCACCCACGAGTGCGAAGGGTTCGCTCGGCATTCTCAACCAATTCTCATCTTGGGTTGGACGACGACTTACCACCGACGGTTTGTCTACATCCCTGTCAGCTCCCCCACCCCAAATCGAAAGCAGGTACTGACATGAACCGCACCCTCACCTCCCGCAGCAACCTCTCCAAGGGTCTCGTTGCCGCTTCCGTGCTCGGCGGCGCCGCCGTTGGCGCGAGCTTTGTCGGCACCGCTGGCGCCTACGGCGATCTCGAAGATCAGCCGGCCGAGACACAAGACACCAGCATCGACACCCAAGACACCGGCCAGAACGTGCAGGTCCAGGACGCCGAGACCCCCGACGATGCCGACACTCCCGACGAGGACGGCAGCGAAGGCGACCGCCGCGGTCGGCGTGGCGGCGGCGGCTGCAACCTCGAAGAGGTCGCTGCTGCGATCGGCATCGACGAGGACGCGCTCCGCACCGAGTTGCAGGGCGGCCAGTCGATCGCCGACGTCGCCGAGGCCAACGGTGTCGATCCCGCCGTGATCGTCGATCTCCTCGTCGACCAGGCTGAGGAGCGCATCGCGGAGAAGGTCGACGCAGGTCGACTCACCGACGAGGAAGCCGCGGAGAAGCTGGCCAACGTCGAAGAGCGGGCCGAGGACCGGGTCGAGCGGGTCCGCGGCGAAGACAACGACGACACTGACGCCTGACCCTTCGGCCGACCGAACGGTCTCGCCAACAACCCACACACCGGTCGTGCCACACCCGATTCGCCCCGGGTGTGGCACGATCGCGTCATGAGCGATCAGGTCCCTACGCCGGAAGTCCCCGAGGTCATCGACCCTCCCGCAGCCCAAGCCGCACCCGAACCGGAGCTCGGCACCGTCTCGGATCCGGCCAAGCTGATCCGGCTCGGCACCATGATCCAAACCCTCATGGCCGAGGTGCGCGACGCCGAATCGGACGAAGAAAGCCGGCAACTGCTGGCCCGCATCCATCGCGAGACGGTTGAGGAGCTCGGCACCGTCCTCTCACCGGACCTGATGGACGAGCTCACCGAATTCACCGCCTGTTGCGACGACGACGGCATCCCGACCGAGGCTGAGATTCGCGTCGCCCAAGCACAACTCGTCGGCTGGATGCAGGGACTCCTCCAAGGTCTGCAAGCGTCGATGGCCCAACAGCAAGCCGCAGCGGCAATGCAGCTTCAGCGTCTTCAGCAGGCACGACAACAGCCCGGAGCGATGGCCCCGCCAACCCAACCATCGGGCGGTCCCCGTTTGCCGGAGCAGACCGGCACCTATCTCTGAAGACTGATCTGCGCCCTCGACTACTCGGTGATCGTCGACAGGCCCCCGCCGACCGGGATCACGGCACCGGTGACGTACGAGCCCGCCGCCGAAGCGAGGTAGATGGCAACGCCCGCCATGTCATCGGGCACGCCGATACGGCCCATGGGGATGCCGCTCGCCACTGCGGCCCGAGCGTTCGGATCATTGAGGGCGAACGCCATCATGTTGGAGTCGAAGGGACCGGGAGCGATCGCATTGACCGTGATGTGATCCGACGAGAGCTCCTTGCCGAGGTGCCGGGTGAGCATGTGCACCGCCGCCTTCGACGAGGAGTACGAGAACGTGTCCATGCCCGGAGGGGTGAGGCCGTTCACCGAACCGGTGTTGATGACGCGAGCGGGGTCGTCGGCGGTCCCGGCCGCGCGAAGAAGCGGCAGCAACTTCTGCGTCAGGAAGAACACGCCCCGAACGTTGACATTCATGACCTTGTCCCACCCGGCCGGCGAGAAGCTCTCGATCGGTTCGCCCCACGAGGCACCCGCGTTGTTGCACAAGATGTCGACCCGGTCCCACCGTTGTGCGACTTCGGCTGCGAGATGATCGAGCCCTTCATCGGTCGAGAGGTCAGCCGGGATGCCCTCGATCGATCCCTTTGCAGAGAGCCGTTCGACCGCTTCGGCAACCTGGGTTTGCTTGCGGGCCGAGATGATCACCTCGGCGCCGGCATCGAGCAACCCTTCGGCGATCATGGCGCCAATGCCTCGGCTGCCGCCGGTGACGACGGCCCGCTTCCCTTCGAGACCGAACAGTGACTGCAGGCGGCTGGTGTCCATGGCTTCCCCCGGGGATCGTCGGCGACGGTCCGTCATCATGCACCGATCAGGCCGACGGCACCACCTGGGCGAGGCGCCGGACAGCTTCGTCGAGCTGGTCGGCTGCGACGGTGGCAAAGCTCAAGCGGAGAAAGTCGCTGAGATCGCGGTCAACGGCGAACGCGCTGCCCGGCACGAACGCCACGCCTGACTCGACCGCGTCGGTCAACACCGAAGCGGTGTCACTCCCGGGGAGTTGAAGCCAGAGGAACATGCCGCCATCGGGCCGGTGGTACGTCGCGGTTGGGAGATGGGTGTCGACCGCCTCGATCAAGGCATCGCGTTGGCCGGCGTACCACGGCAACAACCCTGCGACATGGGCCTCGAACCACCCGGGTTGCTGTAGCAACTCATGGACGATCGCCTGGGACACGGTGCTCGTGTGCAGGTCGACCGCCTGCTTGGCGATCACGACCGCGTCGACGACAAACTGTGGGCCGGAGAGCCAGCCCACCCGGAGGCCAGGGACGAGGGTCTTTGATGCGGAGCGCAGTCGTAGCACGCGGTCGCCGGGAATCGGATCGAGATCGTCGCCGTCGTAGCGCAGCCGTCCATACGGATCGTCCTCGATGATCAAGAAGTCGTAGTGATCGGCAAGCTCGGCGAGGCGCCTCCGCCGGGGCGCCGACAGCACCACACCTGAGGGGTTGTCGAAATTCGCGACCACAGAGACGAGTTTCGGTCGGAGCCCGCCGCTGAGTCGCTCGGCGAGCGCTTCGACATCGAGACCGTCTTGGTCGACGTCGATTCCGACGAGCGATGCCCGGTTTGCGAGCAACACCTGACGAGCGCCGACGTAACACGGATCGCCGACGACGACGGGGTCACCGGGGTCAAGCAGGACTCGACCGATGAGATCGAGGGCCTGCTGCGATCCGGTCGTGATGACCACCGACGAAGGGTCGCCATCGGGCGAGACCAGTTCCCGCAACCCAGCGTCGCCCTCTGACAGGCCGTACTGCAGACCGTCCCCGCGGGCGAGCACCAGGCTCGCGGCCTCGCTGATCGCCGCGACCGGGAAACGCTCTGCGGCAGGCAAACCGCCCGCCAGCGACAAGACATCGTCGCGGTCGGCGTGGCGAAGAAGGTCACGGATAGCCGACGACTCGGCTGAGCGGGCAGCGCGGGAAAGCTCCATCGGCCCACGGTAGGCGGCCGGCGGAACCCAGGTGAGTCGAATTCAGTTGACGGTTTCGCCGTACATCTCGCCGAGGCCATCGGCGAGGAGCTCGAGCCGTTCACCGTCTGGGCCGTTGAAGTAGATCGACGACTCGTGTTCAAACACGATGTCGACCCCAGCCGTGTCGAGCTTCGAGCGGAGATACGCCTGCTTCTCGGCGGTCACCGAGATGGCCAGATGATGCATCGAGCCGAGCACTTCCTTGTAGGGCCCGAGGTCGAGACCGGGGAAGTCGAAGAAGGCGAGCAGGTTGCCGTTGCCGATGTCGAAGAAGAAGTGGGTGCTGCCGGTGTAGTCCCGATTCTCGAACAGCTCGGTCAAGGGGAACTCGAGCAGGTCCTGATAGAAGGCGATCGTCCGCTCGACATCGGACGAGAGCAGCGCCAGATGGTGTACGCCGCGGGCGGAGCTGACCGGTCGATCATCGTGGAGGTGAGCGGCGCGCAACCGGTCCCATTCGGTGGAGCGATCGACGTGGTCGCCGTGATCGGTGATGGCCTGGAATCGGGGCTCGGTGGGGGTCGCCATGCGCCGATTATTTCATATTTGAAGTAACCTTGCCAAGCCGGTTCACCGAACGCGGGCCATGCGCCGATACTGCGTCTGCAGTGACTGCTCGAAGTCGTCGTCGGTTCGAGCGATCAGGCCGGCGACGACGCCGAACACGAAACCGGCCACATGTGCCACCCACGCGATGCCAGCATCGTTGCCGATGAAGAACTGGCTGAAGAACCAGAACGCCAGCAACAAGATGGCCGGAATCCGCGGCCAGACCGGGATCCACACGAGCCAGACGATCGTGCGAACTCTCGCCCACGGGAACCACACCAGATAGGCCCCCATCACGCCGGCGATTGCCCCCGAAGCACCGACCAGCGGCACGGTCGAGTCGACTTGGACCAACACATGCGCCGCAGTGGCCACCACACCAGCGATGACATAGAACAAGACGTACGCAAAACGTCCCATCTGGTCCTCGACGTTGTTGCCGAAGATCCACAGGAACAACAAGTTGCCGCCGAGGTGCAGCCATCCGGCGTGCAGGAACATCGACACCAGCACCGAACCCCAGACGTTCTTGTCGGCGTACGGGATGTCGGTCGAGCCGCTGCGGTTCTCGCACGCATTCGCGTCGCCGCCGATGACGGTCTGGGAGATCTCCGACGCCGTCAACGGACGACCCTCGCTCAGCTCACACGGAATCGCGGCCCGCTGGTAGGAGAACTCGATGTCGTCGATCGTCTCCTGCCGGGTCGGCATGTCGAGGCTGCGTGTCGCCGACGGCTGCACGACCAAGAACACGGCGACACAGGCCACGATCAGGAGGAACGTGACGATCGGCGTCCGAAGCGTCGGGTTCTCGTCCTTGATCGGAATCACCATGGTCCATCCACCTCAGTCCCCAGGCCCGTCATGCGCTGCCCCCGAGCGCGCCGCCCCATGATGGCCGGTCCCACCGAACCGTGCAGGTCACCACCGGGATCGAACTCCGATCAAAGCGATTCCCAGCTCCATCGCCGAGCGGCGTCAGCGCCGAAGATTCTGACTTCGGTGCCGTCGGCGGTGAAAACCGCTTCTGCGGGCGCCACGTCGGCATCGTCTCGGCGGGTGAGGCGCACCTTCTCGGGGGACCGCTCGACGCCATAGTGATCAGCACCGTGGTGAGACACGAAACCTTCCAACCGATCCAAGGCATCCATCTCGTAGAACAGCTCCGCAACGACCTCCAGCGCATACGGTGCGTTGAAGATCCCCGCGGCGACCTTGGCCGATTCCTTCGCACTCAATGGATGTGGCGCCGAGTCGGTTCCGTAGAAGAACGACGGGTTGCCCGACGTCGCGGCCGCCGCAATCGCCTTGCGCTCGTCGGCGGAGTTGATGACCGGCTTGCAGTACAGATGGGGCCGCATCCCGTTCGCCAGCAAGTCGTCTCGGTCGCAGGTCAAATGGTGAGGGGTGATCGAGCCGCCCACCTGGGGATGATCCTGCACGATGTCGAGACCGGCCCGGGTTGAGATGTGTTCGACGGTGACCCGCAACTCCGGAATCTGCTCGACGACCGGCAGCAACTGCTTCTCGATGAAGTCAGCTTCGCGATCGAACAGATCAACCTCGGGGTCGGTTGACTCGGCGTGGACCAGGAGCGGTACGCCAGCACCGGCCATCGCCTCGAGCACGCTCCGATAGCCGAGCAGCGACGAACCACCTGCCGCGCTGTTCGTCGTCGCTCCCGCGGGGTAGTACTTCGCGCCGAAGACGATGCCCTCATCCGCTCCTGCCAACATGTCCGCCACATCGAGCTCGTCGTTGAGATACAGGACCATCACCGGGGTGAAGTCGGCTCGAGCGTCCGGTCCGGCCGCGGCGAGAATCCGATTCCGGTAGGCCTCGGCCGCGGCGGTTGACGTCACCGGTGGCTTGAGATTCGGCATGACAACTGCGTGGCGAAAGACGTTCGCCGTGTACGGCGCGACCGCATCGAGCATCTCGTCGTCGCGGAAATGCACGTGCCAGTCGTCAGGTGCGGCGATCTCCATCTCGATCTCGCTCATGCGCCGTACTCCTCGCGATAGGCCTGGATACGTTCGACTAGGGGGTCGTCAAGCACCACGGTTCCATCGATGTCGCGACCATGGAGATGCTCAACGATGTCAT
>JBCCYT010000102.1:0-15059 GCA_039188975.1 Actinomycetota bacterium | reverse complement strand
TCATCACGCTGGGCGCCGTTTCAACAAGCTCTCGGTTTCGTTCCTTGGGTCTGCCCCTCCACCAACCCGCAGCCCACGCGGCATGAAATCTCTAAACACCGACGTCAACCAAACGCAGGGCAGACCCTTGCATCAACAACAGCCTGAGGTGGTGGCTTTTCTGATCGAACAAGGCGCCGACCCGTGCTTGCCTCAGAAGGCTGATTGGTACGTCGAGCGCTACCCCGACCTTGACGTTGCCGAGGTGGCCGCAGCTGAAAATGACAACCCTGCAACAGCACAGGCGCTGCGCGCCGCTCTCGACGAACACTGCAGCGGGTAGCGGGATGGGTTCACGGGTGAGCTGTCCACCGATCTGCGTTCTTGGCCTCAGCGTTCTCGCCGCACTCGTTGGCATGAGCTGTTCGGGCGCTGAGATGGAGGAGTCACGCATCCGGGCGGCACAACTCCCGCTTTGTGAATTGGTGACCGAGTTCCGACATGTTGACTCGGCGCTTCTCGATGCCCACCTCGGCCGCTACGAGAAGATCGACGAGCGCTCGATTGAGTGGCGATATCTCCTCGGGTCGATCCGGCTGGTCGCTCGCCTGGATGCAGAGCGTGACCTCACCACGACGGCGTGGGATTCATCGCGGCTTGATGTTCTCCCGCTTGGGCCCACATCGAAAGACGATGACTGGTCCGAGGAGATGATCGATCTGGCGGACGACGTGGCGCAAGAGCTCGAGGCCGCGTGTGATGTCGACCTCAGCAACGGGCTCCTCCTCGCGCGCAATCGATGAGCGACCGGTGTACGCCCCGCGCGCACGTCCGTCTCCAGCGGCGATAGGAATCAACGTTGATGCGTTGGACTGTTGGTGCGGCGGTCGCCGGTGTTTGCTCCTTGGCTTCATGGCGTGGGGGGTGTGGGCTGGGTCTTCGGCGTTGAGTCCTGTGGAGTTCCCCCGTCTTGCGAGACAGGGGTGGTTGTTCCCCCGGTTTCTCGCGCATGGCTGGCTGGGATTGGCCATGCGGTTGGGTGTAGCGGGTCTCGTACTCGATGCTTAACGCGGGAAGTATCTTCGTCGGCGGGTTGGGGCTCTCGTGTGGAGGCCCGTGGGGAACCGCTGGAGTTGTCGGCGTTGCGGGGTTAGTCGGAGGGCTCGTGGGGAACAAGGCAGGCGACATTGTCATCGAAGAGTTCCTTCGCTAGGAGCGTTCATGCGGCTCGCCTCTCATCGATCTCATCTACGTTGCATGCTCCTTACACCAGTATTCATAGGCTTCGGATACGTTGCCTCGGTCGATAGTGCAGCTGTGTGGCTGAGAGTGGCCTCGGCTGCAGTCTTTGTCTGGGCTCTGTTCCAGATCGCCGGATATCTGATCTGCGTTCGGTTCTGGTCGTGGATGGATGGGCAGATAAACGTCCCTACTCTGCGGCAGCCGAACCGAGAGATGGTGCTTCGCTCGGGAACGTCAGTTCACCTTGTGGAGCATGGGTTTGCGCAGACCCTGGAGATCCGGCCGTCAGACTCTGAACCGCCGCAACGGCTCGCTCTCAATATGTTCCTGAGCCGACGCGACGTTGAGCTGTGGGCCGCTGCGTTGCAGGTGGCCTGCGGGTCGGTCGGAGAGGATGGAGCCAGCTGACCTTCGTGATCGCGTTGACGATCTCACCGTCGACCACTTCCTCGAAGTGCTACGGCACCTCCTCAAGTACGAACTCGCCGACACACTCGCCAACGAGTGCCGATGGAGTTGTGACGTCGACCCGGCAGTGGTGCTGAACCCCGAAGCTGCGGACGAGGCTCGGGCGGTTCGAACCGGATGTATGCCGGATGCCCACAGCTTCGGCAACGGTCAGTGCCGATCTGCCTATGTGGACATAGCGTTGCTGGAAGAAAGCGGCCACGAGAAAGCTGGCCTCCTGGACGTAATCATTGCCGAGGTGGTCGTAGCAGCGACACTCGGGTGGCTGGGTCAAGCGGCAGAGCTCGGCTACGACGGGTACCACTGTGCAGCCGGATTCGGGTTCAATCTCGGGTCGGCTGTGGACTGCGGCTCCGTCGCTGTGCCGTTTGTGAAGTCCTCTTCGGACGAGGTTGCCGATGTTGCGCGAACCACGGACGAGGGTCGGCGATTCTGGACCATACGTGCAGAATTTCGCGGCAAGACCGAATACCAACGAGATGATCTGATCGACCCCACAAAGGTTGTTGATCAGTTCGGCAATACGAATCTGGACCTCATGCAAGCTGGCCGTGCGCCTATCGGCCCGGATGGAAACCCGATCAACCTTCACCACCTCATGCAAAGCGAGACAAGCGCACTAGCCGAGGTAACGCAGACAATGCACCAGCAATACGACGCGATCCTCCACATGCCAGTGGCCAGTTCAGCAATCAACCGCTCGGCCTTTGACCGCTATCGCGCTGCATACTGGGAGCAACGGGCATGCGACTTCGGGGGTTGTTGAAATGACGGACGTTAGCGTCGAGGCGCTCTGCGAGAGGGCCCTCGCTGGATCCAACCGAGCCCAGCACTTTGGGCCGCAGGCGCCGGACCACGTACTTGAAGCAGAGCGCCTGCTCGGGGTCTCCTTCCCGTCCGACTACCGCCAGTTCGTGACCTTGCTGGGATCGCTGGTGATCGGTCCCTACGAGATTAAGGGTGTTACACCCGACCACACCGACCCGCGGCCTCCTGGCGTCATTGGCGCGACAGTCTCTGCTCGACAGTCTTGGCCCCTAGCCGAGCGGTATCTTCCAATTTACTTCGACGGCGGGGTGGACTATTACGTGCTCGATAGCAGATTGGAGTCTCCTGCGGTCGAGATCTGGCGACCAGGTGGAACGCGTGACGGCGATGTGCTCGAGGTGGCACATGTGAGCTTTGCCGCCTTTCTTCACTGGGTGCTAATCTCCGCGGGCGCCTGATTCGCTTCGGGTAAACCGCCCTCCACCTGCGTGTCAGTGCTGCTGACTACGGTCGGCGGCATGTCTCGACAGCTCGAATTCGATGGTGGGTTCGCCCGCGAGGTGGTCGAGTGCGAGCACCTTCGTTGGCGTATCCGCGGCCTCGGCTGCGCCAGCCACCACCGTCAGGGATCCGGCCCAACTTCTTCACGTCAATGTGCACCAACTCGCCGGGATGATCGGTGTGGATACGACGGATCATGCGCCCGGTTGGCCGATCCATCCATGCCAGGCGGTTCATGCCATGACGACGCAACACCCGATAGATCGTCGACGCTGGTAACCCGACCAATGGCGCCAACCGAGCCGGGCCCCGCTTGAGCAGCTGGCGAAGCTCGAGCACCTGCGTCTCGATCTCGGGCAGGGTCTGATGCGGACACGACTTCGGCCGCGATGATCGATCCGCCAAACCCTCGATCCCCTCCTCGCGCCACCGCCGCCACCACTTGTACGCAGTTGGCCGAGACACGCCCATCTCTGCCGCGACATGAGCAACCGGACGACCCGACTCGACCCGAGTGACCAACGTCAGACGCCCCAACGGCGTCAACCGAGCATTACCGTGCACAACGAGCTCCCTTGGAGAATGTGGTTCCTTCGACAGACCCACACTCGCCTTGGGAGCTCACCCATTCACGGACCCATGTCAACAAGGTCCGTGATCAATACAACTAGCGCTGCCTACAAGGGCGCAAAGGCAATCGGTGGAACCGAATGGGGACCACCCCTCCAAGGCCCCGCCGTCAGCCCAGCCACATCGACCGGTTCAAGCGGCGGACGCTGGGACATGCTCAGCGAAACGTATTTGGAGCGGACGATATGGACATCTGGAAAATGGAGACGAGCGACCTGACTGGCTATGTGGCAGCTTTCGGAGCAGCTGGAATAGCAGTCGGGCTCGGTGGAGGGCTTGGTGGCGGGGGCTTGAATGGAGTCATGCTCTAGTTCCGTCTTCTTAAGTCGGCATCTGCAACGGAGACACAATGAAGGAGACAGTCCTACACCTGGAAGGTCACGGGCCTGGCCGGCCGTCGATCGATGCTCAAACTATGGCTGCAAAGATCTTCGTTGATACCTTCACCTACCCGACCGACGAACTGGCGCTGAGCTACACACCGGCGAGCCTGGGGGAGTCTCGTTTCGCGGCCACGCTGCATGCGATCGAGTCGAAACGGCCATCACCGGTTGGCCTTGCCGTGAGTGCGGAATGCGATGGCACGTTGGGCACCCCATACTTCTCCTGCCACGGAAACGACCCGACATGGTGGCGAGCCGTCATTCCGCTCGAACGGCTAAGAGACCCGTCAACCATGCGACGCTGCTTTATCGAGTGGTCGAGGCTGCATCGTTCCACCGTGGCTTGGACGTACACATCAAGCTCCGAGCCCGAAAATCCGTTTCTCTCGCTCGGCTGGGCACCCCCGGCTAGCAGCGATCAGTTCGGGCCGCAGGGCTACGGCTGGCTCAATCTCTGGCCATCCGCCGTCCACGATCAGGTCGACCCGGCGATGAGCGAGCTCGCGGCGTCTGCCGGCATCAGCATCGATCCGACGCCCAGCGGTGCTGGTTGGGTCGTTGAGACCGCAAACGGCCCGATCCCCACAGCCGACCAGCTCGACATGCTCGCCGCAATGCTCGAGAACGTTCGGACGCCGCGATGGAGGCGCGTGAGCTCGGACGGCCTGACACCAGCCGCGGTCGCATCGCTCAGCCGAAGAGAGGCGCTCCTCAGCGTGCCACCATGCGACCGCTCGTTTGGCCCCGACTGGCCCCACCCAGACTGGCCGATCCGAGGACTGCGAGTCGATGCCCGCTTCAACCGGGCAATGATCGACGCCCGAAAGGAGCAGTCCGAAGGACCAGCTCACCTCCCGGACGTCGATTGGTGGGAGCGTCCCGAACCCGAACGCCTCCCGCACTCCGCCGAGACGAAGTGACCAGCCCAGAATGAGCTGTCATTCAGAGACCGGGGTGAGGCGGACCGGTACGTTCTTCTGATGGCCCCTGTTCGTGAGACCGGTCCGCTGGATGCTCCGATGACACTCACGCTTCGCGTCGACGGCCCCTGCGCATTCGATGAAGTCAGGCGGTGCCTTGGCCCGGTCGTTGCTGCACATGACCACTTGACGGTCAACGCCAAGATCGGTCGCAGCTGGCGCACCACCACAACCAGCTGGGGCGAGCTCGAAGAGCTGTGGAATGACCAGCGCGTCGCATCATTTGTTTCAAGCGACCAGAGCGGATCCAGCCCGTACGAAACGGCATCGTTCGGAACAATGGCCTCGCCAATGCGCCTGGGGGTTGGATTTCGGAACCCAACCTGGTCGTCGCACATCTTCGAAACCATCCAAGACCTCGTCGTGGACGCCGCCAACTCGCTCGGCGCGGTTGGCGGCTTCGTGGGCTACCGCGACGGACTTCGAGTCGCATTCAACAGTCTGTTCGGTGTTGTGATGGCCGCCGACCCAATCGAGACGCTGCGGGGATACGACTGGATCCAGATCGTGCCCTCGGAGACGGCCGCGGCACCCACCGAACACCTTGCTGTTGAGACGGTCGGCAACGGCGAGCTTGCGATTCTTCGCTTAGGACCAACACCCATTCAATCGATCGAGCACCGCGATCAGCTCAGAGATGTGGTCGATCAACTGCTCGCAACGAGGGGCGCTCCTTCGAGCGAGGCTCCTCCATCGCCCGAGTGGATTCGGCGATGTCTCCTCGCATCAGCCGATGACGGACTGCCGCTCGGCGACGAATACTCCGCCTTTACCCAGCCGTGGGAGTAGCAACCGAAGGTCGAGAGATCTGCGTCAGGATCAAATCGACAGGATCCCCGCAACCCTCTGGCATGGGAGCCCTACACCTCGACCGAGAGGGTGATGGGGCCGTCGTTGACGAGTTCGACGGCCATGTCGGCTCGGAACCGGCCGGTCGCGACAGTGGCACCCGCGGCTCGAAAACCCCACCCACCACAACAGCGGCCCCGCCGACAACCACCGCTCCGCCGACAACGACGGCCCCGCCGACAACGACGGTCCCACCAACGACGGTCCCACCAACGACGACGGTGCCGCCGGCCCCGGCGGCGGAGGATTACGAGTTCGTCTACGACGTCAACGGCCAACGCCTGATCCGTCGTGAACTCGCCACAGACGGCACCACCGTCACCGCCACCCTCTACCTCGGGATGATGGAAGTCACCGTCAACCACGACGGCACCCAAACCGCCCGACGCACCTACGCCGCAGCCACCGGCACCGTTGCGGTCCGCGACAACGACGGCGTCACCTGGATCGGCACCGGCCACCTCGGATCAACCCGAGCCACCATCAACGCCGCCACCGGCACCATCAACCAGCTCCGCTACCTCCCCTTCGGCAACCTCCGAAGCGGATCAACCGAGCCAACCGACCGGCTCTACACCGGCCAAATCAACGACAACAACGGACTCCTCTACTACAACGCCCGCTACTACGACCCCACCACCCGCCAATTCACCCAACCCGACACCATCATCCCCAACCCAGCTGACGGCGCCGACTGGAATCGCTACACCTACGTCCGCAACAACCCACTCCTCTACACAGACCCGAGCGGCCACTGCTCAGTGATCTCTGGAGACCTTTGGTGCAACGGGACGAACTACGGCAGCGGGGGAACCGGAGATGCGGCCTACCATCCCGAGTTTACGTCGGAGTATTTCGTCAGTCCCTTTAACCGAGACCCAAAGCTCACCGGGGAGCATCCATACGATGCCAGCGGTGGATACAACGTTTGGGTTCGGCGATCCATGAACTACGAGGCCGCTGGGCTCATAGGTAACTTCGAATTTGACCCGATTCGAAGTTGGCTGGACAACGACGAAGCGATAGCCGACTGGGCATCAACTGTGAGTGTAAGTGCGGCGTTCCTTGAGCTCGGATTCATCGGATGTTCGGGCTTGATCGTCACACTCCCGAAGTGCGGAACGGGGGTACTCGTCTCTTCGTTCGTGGCAACGACTGCGTCCGCAGTCGAAGCCCTTGCAGGTATAACCTCCGGCGACATCCCACACACAGCCTTCGGCCTAGGCGGACTCGCTACTCTCGGTCTGGGCCAACTGTTCAAGGCCATCGATCCATCGCTGTTCGATGTCCCAAGGCAGGCCCTCCACTGGATGGAGGTTCTCATTACCGAGTGGATACCAAAGGCAATAAAGGCGGAGTTCGACTTCTGGGTTGGAAATGCATTCGAGTAAAGATGAACATAGATCGTCGGTCGAGGGCGAAAAACAGGCACCCAGCTTAGGAGAGGTGCTCCTTAGGTACGGCCCAGCAGTCATTGGTCTAATGTCAATTACACTGTTGCTAACGGTTGGCGGATCCCTCCCTCGCCGCCAACTTGCCGCCGTGCTAGGTATCGCTGGCTGGGCCGTGTTGGTTGCGTATTGGTGGGTCGCCGCCAGGTTCCGCCTAGCGAAAGCAGCGCGCCGTGTCGGGGATGCGGTGATCATTGGAGGAGGTGTTTCGGGGGAGAGACTTCGTCATCTCGGCTGGAACACCGATTCCTCGAGTTTCGAGGAACACACGCGCGGCTACCTCATGGTTAACGTACACAGTGGTGAGCTGTGGGCCTTGGCCAAAGACACTGGCGAGCCGGAGCGCCTTTCGCTCGGATCAGGCCAGCGGGTTCACTTCACATACTGGATCGGGCGGGTTTGGAGCATCTCCATCAAATCCTCCGAAATGGAAGCCCGGTTCCGAGCGTTCGGCCGATTCAGAGGGCCTGTAGCGGGCGACCGCACCTAGTTGCAGAGTCCTCCCCAGGCGAGTGTCTACACCTCGACCGAGAGGGTGATGGGGCCGTCGTTGACGAGTTCGACGGCCATGTCGGCTCGGAACCGGCCGGTCGCAACGGTTGCACCCGCGGCACGGAGCTGCTCGATCACGCGTTCCACCAGCGGCTCCGCAACCTCGGGACGAGCCGCGTCGCTGTAACCGGGACGACGGCCCTTGCGAGTGTCGCCGTACAGCGTGAACTGACTCACCACCAGAATCTCGTGGCCTTCGTCGGCGGCTGAACGGTTCATCACCCCGTCGTCATCATCGAAGATCCGCAGGTTCCACACCTTGTCGGCCAACTTGTCAGCCTGCGCCTGCGTGTCGTCATGCGTGACCCCGACGAACACGAGGATGCCCGGGCCGATCTGCCCGGTGACCTCATCGCCAACCGTCACCTTCGCACGGGTTACTCGTTGCACCAGACCACGCATCGAGTCGCAACCTACCCCCCAGTAGTCCTAGCCTGACGCCCTATGCCATGGACGCCCCCCGACCCCGACTCGCCGCTGCGGATCGCCTACCTCACCTACCGAGGCAAGCCGCACGTCGGCGGTCAAGGCGTCTACAGCCGACACCTCACCAAAGCGCTGGTCGATCTCGGCCATCACGTCGAGGTCTACGGCGGCCCGCCGTACCCCATCATCGACGAACGCATCCCGTTCCATGGCCTACCGAGCCTCGACATCTGGGCCGACCCGCACCCGATGCGCAAACCGCGCCTGTGGGAATGGAAAGACTGGACCGACGCGCTCGAGCACGCATCGTTCTCGACCGGCACGTTCTCCGAGCCAATGGCGTTCAGCTGGCGAGCCTGGAAAGCGCTCCGCACCCGCCGCGACGACTTCGACCTGATCCAAGACAACCAGACCCTCGGCTGGGGCATCCTCAAGCTCCATCACGAAGGCTGGCCGATCCTCGAGACGATCCACCATCCGATCACGGTCGACCGCAAACTCGAGCTCGAACACGCCCGAACCCCATGGGAGAAGTTCGGCAAGCGCCGCTGGTATGCGTTCACCAAGATGCAGACCCAGGTTGCGCAACGGATGCCGCGCATCCTCTCGGTGTCGGAGAACTCCAAGCAAGACATCGCCCGCGACAAGGGTGTCGATCTCGACAAGATCCACGTCGTCCCCGTCGGGGTCGACCCCGAACTGTTCCTGCCGGTGCCAGGCGTGGAGCGGCGGCCCGGCCACATCGTCACCACCGCGTCGGCCGACGTGGCGATGAAAGGCCTGAAGTTCCTGCTCGAAGCGGTCGCCAAGCTGCGCACCGAACGCCACATGGAACTCACCATCATCGGCAAGCGCCGCCCCGACAGCCACGCGTCGCAAACGATGACGGCGCTCGGCCTCGACGACTGCGTCAACTTCGTCAGCGGCGTGCCCGACGAACGCATCGTCGAGCTCTACAGCGAAGCCGAACTGGCGTGCGTCCCGTCGCTCTACGAAGGCTTCTCGCTGCCCGCCATCGAAGCCATGTCGTGTGGCGTGCCGCTCGTCGCCACCACCGGCGGCGCGCTACCCGAAGTCACCGGCACCCACGGCGAAACCTGCTTCCAGACCGAACCGGGCAACAGCGACGCCCTCGCCGCCACCATCCGCGACGCCCTCGACAACCCCGAGCTGCGAGCCAAGGTCGGCGCGCAGGGCCGCGACCGAGTCAAGAACCAATGGTCGTGGCGCCACACCGCCATCAAGACCGTCGACCAGTACCGCGCCGTGCTCGACGAACACGCGGAGCGCATGGGCTCGGGCGGGGTCTCGGCCGCCGCGCAGAGCGACAGCAGAGGCAACGCCTGATGCTGACCGTCGACTACGACAAGTTCGACCTGCGCGCCGGCGACCTCCTGCTCGACCTCGGCTGCGGGTTCGGCCGTCACACCTACGAGGCGCTCGTGCGCGGCGCCCACGTCGTCAGCTGCGACATGGCGATGCCCGAGCTCGAAGCGATCCGCAACACCGCCCCGATGCTGATCGACGACGGCCTCTTCGACGGCCAGCTCATGCACACCCAGGTGCAAGGCGACGGCACCCGGCTGCCGTTCCCCGACAACACATTCGACAAGATCATCGCCAGTGAAGTCCTCGAACACATACCCGACGACATCGCGGCGTACGACGAGTTCTTCCGCATCCTCAAGCCCGGCGGGATGATCGCGGCCACGGTGCCGGCCACCTTCCCCGAGAAGATCTGCTGGAAGCTCAGCGACGAGTACTACGCCCCCAAGGCCGAAGGCGGCCACGTGCGCATCTACACCGAGACCGAAGTGCGCCAGAAGATGGAAGGCGCCGGCTTCGACCCCGGTGTTTCGTACAAGGCCCACGCGCTGCATTCGCCGTACTGGTGGATCCGCTGCGCCGTCGGCGTCAACAACGAAGTCGACGACAACTGGACCGTGAAGCAGTACCACAAGCTGCTCGAATGGGACATCATCAAGCAGCCGCGGCTCACCCGCACCGCCGAGAAGGCCCTCAACCCGGTGCTCGGCAAGAGCCTCGTCGTGCAGGCCACCAAATCGCCGCTGCGCACCGAACGCATCAGCGAGATTCGGGAGGCCGCCAATGTCAGCGCCTGACCTTCCCGGGCTCATCACCCCCGACCAGATCCGCCAGACCGCCGCGCATATCGCGGACTGGCAGCTGCCGTCGGGCATGATCCCGTGGTTCCCCGGCGGTCACGCCGACCCGTGGAACCACATCGAGGCCGCCATGGCCCTCGCCATCGGCGAACACCGAGCCGAAGCCGAAGCCGCCTACCAGTGGCTCGTCGACATCCAGCGGCCGGACGGGTCGTGGCACCAGTACTACCTGGAGCACGAAGTCGAGCAAGACAAACTCGACGCCAACGTCATCGCCTACATCGCCGCGGGCACGTGGCATCACTTCCTGCTGTACCGCGACCAGGGTTTCATCGAGACGATGTGGCCGGTCGTCGACCGGGCCATCGAATTCGTGCTCGACCTGCAGCAGCCCCGGGGCGAGATCCTGTGGGCCCGTCACCCCGACGGCACGCCCTGGTCGTTCGCCCTGCTCACCGGCTCGTCATCGATCGCCCACTCGCTGCGGTGCGCGATCGCCATCGCCCAAGAGCTCGGGCACGAACGCCCCGGCTGGGAGCTCGCAGTCGGGCGCCTCGCCCACGCGATCCGTCACGACCGGGCCGACGCCTTCTCCCCCAAGCACCGCTGGGCGATGGACTGGTACTACCCGGTGCTCTCCGGTGTGCTCACCGGCGAGATCGGCCGAGCCCACCTCGCCGAACGTTTCGACACGTTCAGTCTCGAAGACAAAGGCATCCGTTGCGTGAGCGACCGCCCGTGGGTCACCGCCGCGGAAACATGTGAATGCGCGATGGCCCACCTCGGCGTCGGCGAACGTGACACGGCCATCCGGCTCTTCGCGTCCGCCCAGCTGCTGCGGGAGGACGACGGCAAGTACATCACCGGCAAGGTCCATCCCGACGGCGAGATCTTCCCGCCCGACGAGCGCTCCACCTACAGCGCCGCTGCGGTCGTGCTCGCTGCCGAAGCGATCGAAGGCACCAGCCCGGCCGCTCGCCTCTTCGCCGACCACAACTTCTTGCCGCCGATCATCGACATCGACCCGGTCGACGCCGAGGCCCCGGTCACCGACTGATATGGCCAGGCGGGCTCGTCTCGCCGCCGCCCTGGTGGCGACCCTCGCCACTGGGCTTGCGTCTCGTCGCATCGATGCGCTGCCTGACCTGATCGGCGATCACGCTGGCGACGCGCTCTGGACGACCGCCGTCGTGCTCGGCCTGGCTCTCGTCTTCGGTATGGGTGCCCGCACCGCGGCGCTCGCCGGCTTCGGCATCTCGGTACTCGTCGAGCTGTCGCAGCGGTGGAAACCGGCCTGGCTCGAGACGCTCCGAGACAACGACCTCGTCGCCCTCGTGATCGGCCGAGGCTGGGTGTGGGGCGACCTCGTCCGCTACGCCACCGGCGCCGCGCTCGGCGCGCTCATCGTTGCCTCACTCGACCGGCCGGCACCATCGCCCGCAGCCGGCTGACTTGCTACCGTCCTCTCCCATGGTTGGACGAAGTTCAGCGATGATGGTTGCGGTCGGGCTGCTTGCCGCAGGATGCATCGGTGGAAGCAGCGAACCAGAGACGGCTGTCGATGCGTGGTTCGCAGAGGTCGCCACGGTTGCACCTGCCCAACCGGCATGGTTGAGCGGCGTCGATCTCGATGGCGTCGACCCATCCGCAACGGACGTCAACGGGCTCCGCATCGATGGACTTCTCGCAGTGCAAGCCGCTGCCGCGATCGAGACCACGGAGGGGCCGCTCGGCGTGACGCCGGACCGAACGGTCTATCTCGCCGACGGAACAAGCGAGCTCGGTCTCGAAGGATGGTCCGAAGCCACCATCGGATCGACGCTCGTCTCGGCCCCCGATGCACGAATCCTCGATCTCATCGCCACGTCACACGAAGAGGAGCAGACCTTCAAGACCATGCCTGGTATTCGGCGCGTCGCCGACGCGCTTGCGACCCACCCGGTCTGGTACTGGACGATCAGTCCACCCGTCACGATGCCGCCGCCCTTCACCGAGACCGAGCTTGAAGAACTCGGTGTGCCGCCGCTCCTTGCCGCGTATGACGCCGTCGGTGTCGGTGTGGTCACGACGGCTGACGACCACCGTCTGATCGTCGTCTTCGAGCACGACAGCCCGGCCGCTGCGGCCGAAAACCGCACTCGGGTCGAAGCACAGCTCGCCAGCAGCGAGATGCAAACCGGATGGAGCTTCGACGAGCTGTACACCACGGAACGGATCGAGGTCGACGGCACCCGGCTCGAGCTCGAACTCGTCGTGCTGCAAGATCTCCGCTACGAGCACATGTTGCTGGTGCGCCCCTCCAACCTCTTCATGACAGCCGCCAACTGAGCAAGCACGGGCCGGAACTCAACTCTCTGTCGGTGCCGGCTCAGCCACAGCGGCGGAGCCTTCGAGCGCGTGGGCGGGCAAGAAGCGAGCGGCAAAGATCGAGCCGGCCACTGCGGCTCCGGCCGCGACGTAGCAGGCGACCGACAGGCCGGAGAGGAATGCTTCGTTCACCGCGTCGAGATACAGCGGTGCCGCCTCTCCGAGCTCTGGCGCCACGAACTGAGCCGCCGCGACCGACTCCTCCGTCGCCTCCCGAGCCTCGTCGGGCAACTGGGCGATGACGGGATCGTCGTCGAGGCTGTTGATGTAGATCGAACTGAACACCGAGCCGAGGATTGCGACGCCGAGGGTGCCGCCCAGCTCACGAGTCGTGTCGTTGACGGCCGATCCGATGCCGGCCTTGTCGGCCGACAACGAACCCATGATCGACTCGGTTGCTGGCGCGGTCGTGAAGCCGAGACCGACGCCAAGGAAGAACATCTGGCCAACGATCTCCAGGTACGGCGTGGCGACCGAGGCCGTCGACACCCACACGAAGCCGACGGCCATCATCGCCAAGCCCGTCGACACGACCCGAGTCGTACCGATGCGCTGCACGATCATCGGCGACACAACCGAGGCGACCGCGATCGACACCGCGACCGGGATCGTGCGCAGCCCCGCTTCGAGTGGGCCGTAGCCCCGCACGAGCTGGAAGTACTGCGTGATCAAGAAGATGAAGCCGAAGAGCGCGAAGAACGCCGAGGTGATCGCCACACTCGCCGCGGAGAACCGAAGGTTCTGGAAGATCCGCACCGGCAGCATGGGATGCTCGACACCGAGCTCCCACCGCACGAACCCGGCGAGCAAGGCGGCTGAGACGAGGAAGCCGATCAACGTCTCCGCAGACGTCCACCCCCACTCGGGTGCTTCGATGATGGTGAAGATCAACGCACTGATCGCCGCAATCGAGATCAGAGCACCGACGACGTCGAGGCGAGGCGTCTCTTCATCCTTAGACTCCGGGATCAGCCACAGCACGAGCGGCACGGCGATCACCACGACCGGAATGTTCACGAAGAACACCGAGCCCCACCAGTACGCCTCGAGCAGCGCCCCACCGATGATCGGGCCGGCTGCGACACCCACACCTGATGTCGCCGACCAGATGCCGATCGCGGCCGCCCGCTCCTTCGGGTCGGTGAAGGCGTTGGTGATGATGGCGAGCGTCGCCGGGAAGATGAACGCAGCGCCAATGCCCATCAACGCCCGGCCGGCGATCAGCTCATCAGCCGTGTCGACCGACCCGGCATAGGCCGACATGAGGCCGAAGGCGATCAGGCCGACCACCAGCGACCGCTTGCGGCCATACCGGTCGCCCAGGCCACCGGCAGCGAGCAGCAGCCCGGTGAAGACGAGCAGGTACGCATCGACGATCCACTGCAGTTGCCGGGTGCTGGCACCGAGGTCGATCGACAACGACGGTAGGGCGACGTTGACGATGGTGCCGTCGAGAACGGTGACGAAGACGGCGACGCAGGCGACCGCAAGGATCGACCAGCGCCGAGGGTCAGCAACTGGAGGCGGCGCCGAGGTGGGGGATTCGGAGGTGACGAGGGATGACATATTGACACTGTAAAGATCCTGTCTTTCCAGTGTCAAGTTTTCCCTACCAGGGCCCTCTACACTGGGCGATGTCATGCCCGCCTCCGCGCCCAGCACGTATCACCACGGCGACCTCAACCAGGCCCTGCGATACTCCGCCGCCGACCTCATCGCCGAACGCGGCGCGGGAGGGTTCTCACTGCGCGAAGTCGCCCGCCGGGCCGGCGTGTCCCACGCGGCACCAGCCCACCACTTCGGTGACGCTCAAGGCCTGCTCACCGCGGTGGCCATCGACGCCTTCACTCACCTCCACGCCACCACATCACGAGCCTTCAGCGCCCACGACGATCCCATCGATCGACTCTGCGCCGTCGGCCGGGCCTATGTCGAAATCGCCGTCTCCAACCCGGGTCACGCCGCCGTGGTGTTTCGCCACGACCTGGTCGATGCCGATGACGCCGACTACCAAGAAGCCGGCGACCATGCATTCGGCGTACTCATGGCATCGATCGAAGCGGCCGCCGAAGCAATCAACCCCCAGCTCGATGTTCAGCTCGCCGCGGCGACGTGCTGGTCAGCAATGCAGGGATTGATCGAGCTCTACGGCACGATGCACAAGCTCGAAGAGCGCCGAGACGACCCATCGGGCCATCAGATCCCGATCGGCGATCTCGCCGAACAGATCACGCGTACGATCGTCGACGGCTTCCACCCGCGCTCGCGGTGACGGTGCCGTTCACCACACTCGAACGCGACGGCTCCCACTTCGCCGGCAACAGCTGCACCACATTC
>JBCCYT010000101.1:0-15122 GCA_039188975.1 Actinomycetota bacterium | reverse complement strand
GGCGAGTCGTTCTTCGACGGCGACTATCAACTGTCGCGGCCGCCGGGGAATCTGCCCTATGAGATTGTGGCGTACCTCCTCGATGCGGGGTTCGGATCCGTCGGCGTGGTGATCGGGTCGCTGCTCACCGGCGCGGTCGTCTTGGTCGCGCTGGCCCGTCTGCTACGCGATGAAGGCGTCAACCCGACCGTGCCGATCACGCTCGTCGTCGCATCGCCGTGGTGGTGGCTCGCCGCAACATCGCTCGGCGACTATCTCATGGCGCTCGCGCTGGTCTTTGCCGGTGCACGGGCTCGGACTCGTGACTCCGTGTGGATCGCGGGTGCATGCTTTGGGCTTGCGATCGGCGTCCGGGCATCGACCGTCGGTCTCGTCGCGGCGTGGTTGCTCGCAGATCTGTGGGGCCGTCGAGTTCGTGATGCCGTGCCGTTGGTGCTGACCGGCGTGGTGACCGTCGTCGTGGGAGCGCTGTGTTTCGTTCCGGTCTGGTTGGCGAGTGGGCGCACCCTCGACTTCGTGACCACTGAAACCCAGATCACGAACGTCACGACCCTCCTTGGCCGGTGGGGAGTCAAGAACCTCGCATTTTGGGGACCGGTCACGGTTGGCGTACTCCTTTGGTGGGTCGCGATACGAGCCCGATTCGAGATCGCGTGGTCGCGTTCGCGTCTCATCCGGTTCGGGGTGCTCGGCCTGCTGTGGAGCGAGGCGGTGTATCTGCGCTTTCCCTGGAAGCCGCTCCACCTGCTTCCCGCCCTGTTGTTCCTCGCCATCGTGGTGGCGAGGTCGACGCCGCGAACCCAGCTCCTGCTCGGGTTTGGTCTGGCCCTGAACGCGTTCGTGACGCTGACGGTGGCGCGGCCCGACGTACCGCACCGAGCAACGACGGGCGAACTCGACATCGAGCTTCGACGGGGGGTGCTGGTGACCGACATCGGCTGTCGCCTTGACGATCGCGAACGCGGTACGTGGCCCGCGATTGGTTCGACCGAGGCCTACGACCGCTCGGTCGTCACGTTCGACTGCCAGGCCCAGGTCTATCGATCGAGCTGACAACGCGACCCCCGACGCGGGGCGACGCATCGTTCGTTCCTGGGCCGAAGTACCCCCCACCCTCTGTGACCTCTATCATCACCCGTAGAGGTCTTCCCCCGGACGGGCGGCGGGAAGCACGGCACCCTGGAGACTCTCATGGCGACCCCCCTTCGACGGCCCCGATGGGCCGTGTTCGCGGCGCTGGCGCTCACCGCGAGCGTGGTACTGGCGGCGCAACCCGCCTCGACACCACCGAGCGCAGCGGTTGACGCACCACCTTCACCAATCGATCCGGACACGCTCGGCTCCTACCCGACCCCGACCGGCGGTGTCATCGGCTTCACACAGTCATCCATCTCCAATCAGAGCTGGCAGGTACGCGACTTCACCCAGGTCGGCGACCGGGTCTTCGTCGGCGGTTCGTTCACCCAGGTCGTCGACACGCCGTTCGCCGGAGCCCAGACCTGGAATCAACCGTTCCTCGCGGCGTTCGACGTCAACACGGGCAACTACATTTCGACATGGACACCAACCCTCGACGACGTGGTGTGGACGCTGCAGTCGTACAACGGCTTGCTGTACGTCGGAGGCGAGTTCGACACGGTCAACGGCACCCCTCGCCAAGGGCTCGTCGCGCTCGACCCCGTCTCCGGCGCAATCGACCCGACCTTTGTTGCCGAGATCGACAATGTCGAGACGACGTTCGAAGGGGCCGTGCGAGATCTTCACGTCGAGGGCGATCTGCTCTACGTCGTCGGCGAATTCAACCGGCTGATCGATGCCGACTTTGCCCACGGACGTTTTTCGTCGGCCCGGGTCGATGCAGAAACCGGCGAGATCGACGACGACTGGGTTCCGCGGCCGACGGGCGGCGGCATCTTCGCGGTCGACTCCGACCCCGTTCGTGGCCGGGTGATCCTGGCCGGCTCATTCGAGTCGGTCGACGCGTCCCCCGACACCGACAACGGCGCCGTCGTGTCCCACACCGATGGCAAGCTACTCGTCGACGACAACGGCGCGGTTGCCTATCCGATGCCGCTCAACTCCCCCGGGAGCCGGGGTTGGTATGCCACCGTCATCGACGGCGATCACTACTGGTACGCCGGTGAAGAACACATCACGATTTCACGCGACGCGGACACGTGGGATCTCGAGGGCTGTGTGTTCACCGGCTTCGGCAACGTTCCCGGTCCCGATGCGTGTTCCGAGCGTTGGATCAGTGCCAGTGGCGGCGGCGACTATCAGGTCGGAGAGGTCCTCGCACCGAACGTCTTGATCTGGGGGTGTCACTGCCGGGGAAATCTCTACTCGTCGTTCGACGACGAGTACGTTGCGTCGCTTGGCTACCCCAACGGCGGAGTCCGCCTGTATCGCTCCGACGGCACCGCGTATGACTGGCGAGCCAACATCCGGATCTGGGGCGAAGGCCCCTATGCCGGTTTCGCCGATTCTGCTGGCTGCCTGTGGATCGGCGGAGACTACGGGGGCACCGCCCAAGGCTTTGGTCGGTTCTGCGACATGGAGGACGCCGATGGTGACGGCGTCGACGATTTCCGAGACACCGTCGCGACGTCGGGTCCGTCGATCAGCCAAGCCGGTACCGCCACCCAGTCCAGCACGAACGGCAACGACGGAGCGGTGTTCGGCCCGGACAACGCCCTCGACGGGGAGCAACTCGGCTGGTACCCGGCGTACGACGTGGCGATCACCGCACTCGAGAACCAGCCGTGGTGGGAGCTCGACCTCGGCCAGACCACGACGCTTGCCGGTGTCAACCTCTACAACCGCACCGACGCCGGATCGGACCGTCTCGACGGCGTTGAGCTGCTGATCGGCGACGCGCCCTTCGGCGCGGTCGACCTTGCGACGGCCCGCGCGGCGGCCGACTACTCGGTCGTGATTGCGTCGACCAGCGAACTCTCCCAACTCTCCCTGCCGGACGTCGTGGGCCGCTACGTACGGTTACAGCTCCCCGGCACCAACTACCTCCAACTCGCGGAAGTCGACGTGTTTGCCAGCGTGGACACCGATGGCGACGGCATCGGTGACCACCGTGACACGGTCGTCAACGCGGGGATCGTCTCGGTCGGCGCCGCCGCCGAACAGTCCAGCGACTTCTCGCCCGCCAACACCGCGAACCGGGCGGTCGATGGCATCCGCAACGGCGACAATCCGACCGCACCCGCCGCGATCACGATGTCGGAATCCGAACCGTGGTGGGAGGTCGACCTCGGCACGTCCTACACGATCGACGGCCTCAACCTCTACAACCGCACCGACTGCTGTGGCGACCGACTCGCCGACGTCGACCTCCTCATCGGCGACGCTCCCTTCGGGACGGCCACGCTCGCAGAGGCGCGGGCACTGGCCACATGGTCGACCACCCTCACCGGCGCGGCTGGCGACCTCGTGCAGGTGCCGGTGCCCGATATCGGTGGCCGTTACGTGCGCGTGCAGCTGGCCGGAGCCGACGTCTTGCAGCTTGCGGAAGTCGACGTGACCGGGGTCGTCTCCGACCTCCCGCCGTTCGGCACGCCCGCGAATGTCGCGCTCGCCACCAACGGCACCGATGAGGTCACGGTCACCTGGGACCCGGTTGCCAATGCCAAGGGCTACCTCGTCCATCGAGACTTTCAGTTCATCGGCTTCCTCGACCCGAACACGACCCAGCTGGTCGACACCGGTCGCACCACGGGTGAGACGTATCGGTATCAGGTTCGGGCCCAGGCCTTCGACAACACCTACTCGTCGCCCAGCCCGACACAGTCGATCACCGTCTTCGACGACGACGGCCTCCCACCCTTTGGCACGCCCGCAAACCCACAGGTGAGCACCAACGGCACGGACCAGGTCGACATCTCCTGGGACGGTGTCGCCGATGCCAAGGGGTACCTCATCCATCGCGACTTCCAGTTCGTGAAGTGGGTTCCGTTCACCGACACCGCGTGGGTGGACACCGACGTGACCGAGGGCGAGACCTACCGCTACCAGATCCGAGCCCAGGCCCCCGACAACTCCTACTCCGACCCGACCGACGCGTTGTCGATCACGGTGTTCAACGGTGGAGGGCTTCCACCCTTCGGGACGCCAGCCAATGCCAACGTCACCACCAATGGGGTCGATCAGGTCGACGTCAGCTGGGATCAGGTCGCCGACGCGAAGGGCTATCTCATCCACCGCGATCTGCAGTTCGTCAAGTGGGTGCCCTTCACCGACGACGGCTGGACGGACACCGACGTCGTGCAGGGCGAGACGTACCGCTACCAGGTCCGGGCCCAGCGCCCCGACAACTCCTATTCCGAGCCCACCGAGCTCTTGGCCGTCACCGTGTCCGACGGCCCCGGCCTGCCACCATTCGACACTCCGGCCAACATGCAACTCGCCACCAACGGCACCGATGAGGTCACGATCTCCTGGGAGCAGGTCGCCGACGCAAAGGGCTATGTCGTGCACCGCGACTTCCAGTACATCGGCTTCGTGTCCTTCTCGGGCGCCAGCTTCATCGACGACGAGGTCACCTTTGGCGAGACGTACCGCTACCAGGTCAGGGCCCAGGCGTTCGACAACTCGTACTCGGCTCCCTCGCCGACCCAGTCGATCAGTGTCGGCGAGGACGTCACCGCGCCGTCCACCCCCGACAACGTCGCCGTCGTCGTCGAAGCGGACGGGTCGGTGACCGTCACCTGGGATCCGGCGAGCGATGACGTCGGCGTCGAGTCCTATCTGGTGCATCGCAACTGGACGTACCGGGGATTCACCGACGGCCAAACGATGTTCTCCGACGACACGGCGGTGCCCGGCGAGCGGGCCCGCTATCAGGTCCGGGCTCGAGACGCGGCGGGCAACATCTCCGCCCCATCGACCATCGTTGCCGTCACCCCCTAGCTGAACATCTTTCAGCATCAGTGCTGAACATCTTTCAGAAACGGGGGCGGTGAGACACGCGTTCAACCGGTCTCGCGGCCGACCGAGGCTGTTCTCCTGGGCAATTCGGCTCGTAATCTGGTCCCTTGGACCCTCGCCCTTGCCGCCTCATGCGGCTATTCTCACTGTGCGTGGCCTCGCGTCGTCCCGACTCGGCGCTCGCACCTCGTTGGAGCATCACATGACGAATCCCTTGCGACGGCCCTCGTGGGCGGTCTTCCTCTCACTTGCGCTGATCGGAAGCCTGCTGCTGACGGCCGAGTTCAACACCGCTCCCCCGGTGGCTGCGGTTGATGCCCCGTCGTCCCCGATCAACCCCGACACCCTCAGCGGTTATCCCACACCCACCGCAGGCGTCGACGGTTTCACGCAATCATCCGCCGGTAGCCAGAGCTGGCAGGTGCGCGACTTCGAACAGGTCGGGGACCGGGTCTTCGTCGGCGGCTCGTTCACCGAGGTCGTCTCATCGGCCCAGGCGGGCGCGACCCGCTGGTCTCAGTCCTTCATCGCCGCGTTCGATGTCAACACCGGCAACTACATCTCGAGCTGGACACCCGAGCTCGACGACGTGGTCTGGACGCTGCAATCCCACAATGGCCTGCTGTATGTCGGCGGCGAGTTCAACACCGTCAACGGGGTGCCCCGGGAGGGCCTCGTTGCCCTCGACCCGATCACCGGCGCGATCGATCCCACGTTCCGAGCGTCGATCGCCAACGTGGAAACCACGTTCGAAGGCTCGGTTCGTGACCTCCACATCGAAGGCTCCTACCTCTACGTCGGTGGCGAGTTCAACCGAATCATCGACGAGTTCTTCCCCCACGGTCGCTACAACTCCGCCCGCGTCAATGTCGTCACCGGCGTGGCCGATGGCAGCTGGATTCCCCGCATCACCGGCGGCAGCGTGTTCGGCATCGACTCCGATCCGGGCCGCGGACGGGTGCTACTCGGCGGATCGTTCGAAGCCGTCGATGCGCTGCCCGGTACCGACAACGGTGCTGTGGTGTCTCATACCAACGGTCGGGTTCTCACGAACGGCGGCGGGCAAGTCGCCTTCCCGATGCCGCTGAACGCAGCCCACAGCCGCGGCTACTACACAACCGTGATCGATGGGAGCAACTACTGGTACTCCGGCGAGGAGCACATCACCACCTCGCGAAACGCCGACAGTTGGGCGATTCAAGGCTGTGTCGTAACCGGCACCAACCTGGGCGGGGTGACCGGTACCGCGGCCTGCACCGAGACCTG
The DNA here is from genome assembly GCA_039188975.1 of Actinomycetota bacterium. Lineage (GTDB taxonomy): Bacteria > Actinomycetota > Acidimicrobiia > Acidimicrobiales > Aldehydirespiratoraceae > UBA11606. The sequence continues at coordinate 8,918 of JBCCYT010000101.1, read as the reverse complement.
GCGCAATGGTGGTGGCGGCGGCGACTACCAGGTCGGCGAGTTGCTCGCCCCGAACATCTTGCTGTTCGGCTGCCACTGCCGCGGCAACTACTACAGCTCGTTCGAGAACGAGTACGTCAACTCGCTGGGCTACCCAAACGCCGGCTTCCGGCTGTTCCGCTCCGACGGCACCACCTGGGATTTCCGGGCCAACATGCGGGTGTGGGGCGAAGGCCCATACGCCGCTCATGCTGACTCCACCGGCTGCCTCTGGGTCGGCGGCGATTACGGAGGCACCGTGCAGGGCTTCGGTCGGTTCTGCGACATGGAAGACGCCGACGGCGACGGCATCGACGATTTCCGCGACACCGTTCGAACCGCAGGCCCATCGCTGAGCCGGGGCAAGGTTGCAACCCAATCGAGCGTGTACCGCAATGACGCCCAATTCGGCCCGAGCAACGCTGTCGACGGCGAAGCCCTCGGCTGGTACCCGGCCTATCCCCTCGCCTGGACCCAGAACAGCAACCAGCCATGGTGGGATGTCGATCTTGGCGCCAGCGAGCTCATCGGCGGCGTGAACGTCTACAACCGAACCGACAATCGCGGCGACCGCCTCAACAACGTCGAGCTCCTCATCAGCGAAACCCCGTTCGGCAACGCCAACCTCGCCACCGCCCGCGGCATCGCCGACTGGTCGATCACGATCCCATCGACGAGTGAGGTCTCGCAGATCGCGGTACCCGACATCCAAGGTCGCTACGTGCGCCTGCAGCTTCCGGGCTCCGAGCACCTTCAACTCGCTGAAGTCGACGTGCGGGCGAGCGCCAGTATCGGGTTGCCTCCGTTCGGCACGCCGGCCAACGTCGAGCTCAGCACCAACGGCGTCGACAACGTCACCGTGCAGTGGGACGAGGTCGCCGGCACCAAGGGGTACGTGATCCACCGCGACTTCGAGTTTGCCGGCTTTGTTCCGGCCGGCTCCACCTCGTACGTCGACACCGGTCTCACGACTGGTGAGACCTATCAATATGAGGTCCGCGCTCAAGCCCCCGACGACTCGTTCTCGCCGCCGAGCCCGGTGCAGTCGATCCGGGTCTTTCGAGACTCCGACCTACCGCCGTTCGGAATTCCCGGGAACCCGCAGGTGACGACGAATGGTGTTGATCGGGTCGACCTCAGCTGGGACGGGGTGGCCAACGCAAAGGGCTACGTCGTGTACCGCGACGACGCCTTCCTCCAGTTCGTTCCGTTCACCGATACCGCCTGGTCCGACACGTCTGTCGTCCAAGGCGAGCGCTATGAGTATCAACTCGCTGCGCAGGCCCCCGACAATTCGTACTCCGACCGAACCGCGATCTTGCCGATCACCGTCGGCGATGACGACGAGGAGCCACCGGAGTTCGGCACCCCGGCCAACGCCCGGGTGAGCTCAAACGGGGTAGACACCGTCACCGCCGAGTGGGACGCCGTCGCTGGTGCCAAGGGTTATGTCATCCACCGCGACTTCGTCTTCGTGAAGTTCGTCACCGGCACCTCGTGGGACGACACGAGCGTCGTCGAGGGCGAGACCTACCGCTACCAGATCCGGGCCCAGGCCCCCGACAACTCCTACTCCGACCCGACCCCGATCTTGCCGATCACCGTCGGCGAAGACGACGGAGGCGGCGGCGAACTCCCGGCCTTCGGTACCCCGGCGAACGTCACCTTGTCGACCAACGGCGTTGATGAGGTCACGATCACGTGGGAACAGGTGCAAGACGCCAAGGGCTACGTCATCCATCGCGACTTCGAGTTCTTGAAGTGGGTTCCGCTCTCGGCCGACGAGTGGGTCGATGACACCGTCAGCTTCGGCCAGACCTACCGCTACCAGGTACGGGCCCAGGCCTTCGACGACTCCTACTCGTCACCGTCGGCGGTGCAGTCGATCACGGTCGGCACCGACGCCAGCGGCCCAACAGCACCCACCAATGTGTCGGTTCGCCGGGAGAACAACGGCTCGATCACCGTCGCCTGGGACGCATCCACCGACAACATCGGGATCGACGCGTACCTCGTCTACCGAGATACGACCTACGTTGATTTCACCGACGAGGACCTCCTCGACTTCAACGACACCGGCGTGGTCGCCGGAGTTCGATATCGCTACTACGTGCGTGCCCGTGATGAAGCCGGCAACCTGTCGGCCCCATCCGAGACGGTCGAGATCACTCCCTGAGGTTCTCGAAGCGGGCCGGATGACCCACCGAGGCTGGGCCGAACGGCTCTGGTAGCGCGCCAAAACCGAACTACGATCAGTTCGGCGGTGTTCCCGTAAGGCGACGGGGACCGGGCATCTGGAGGCGACCATGGGAATCCCCATCCAACGCACACGTCGACGGGCACCATTGCTCGTGCTTGCGCTGCTGAGCAGCCTGGTCGCAGGGGTCGAGCTTCGAGATGCCGAGCCGGTCGCCGCCCAAGCCGCGGTGGCACTCGATCCCGACACGCTCAGCCCCCACCCGGTGCCCGGTGGTGGTGTGCTCGGCTTCACCGAATCCTCAGCCGACTCACAGTCCTGGCAGGTCCACGCCTTCGCACAAATCGGTGACCGAATCTTCGTCGGCGGTTCCTTCACCCAAACCGTCGCTCGCCCGTGGGCCGGCGCCGCAACCTTCGACCAGCCCTTTCTCGCCGCCTTTGACCTCGACACCAACGATGTCATCGAAACCTGGACCCCCGCGCTCGACGACGTGGTGTGGGCGCTCGAGGTCCATGACGACACGCTCTATGTCGGCGGCGAGTTCACCACGGTGAACGGCCAGGCCCGGCAAGGCCTCGTCGCCCTCGACCCGATCACCGGTGAGATCGTTCCCGAGTTCGTCACCGAGATCAACAACATCCCCGACACGTTCGAACCGGCGGTCCGCGGGCTCGAGATCGATGGCGACGACCTCTACCTCGTCGGCGAGTTCAACCGGGTGATCGACGACGAGGCCGCCCACGGCACCTACAGCGTGGCCCGAGTCTCTGCGATCGACGGCTCCTGGGATCGCGACTTCGTGCCACGTCCAACCGGCGGCAGCGTGTATTCCATCTCGGTCGACCCGACTCGCGACCTCGTCATCTTGGCCGGCACGTTCACGTCGGTGAACGCCCAACCCGACACGGTGAGTGCGGCGATCGTCGGCCGCCCGACCGGCGCGTCACCTGCGGGGTATCCGATCGAACTCAACGGGGACTGGACCCGAAGCTACGTAACCGTCGTCGATGGCCCCACGTACTGGATCGGCGGCGAGCAGCACCTCGCCCAGGCCCGCGACGCCGATGACTGGAGCCTCGTCGGTTGCATCACCACCGGGGCCGTCGGCCCCCAAGACGCCAGCCGTTGCACCAACTGGTCGGGTGGCGACTTCGGCGGCGGTGACTACCAGGTCGGCGCCCTCCTCGCGGACGACGTCATCCTCTTGGGGTGCCACTGTCGGGGTAACTACTTCAGTACGTTCAGCGGCGACAACGACGGAAAGCAGCTCGGGTATCACGCAGCGGGCGTGCGGCTCTACCACTCCGATGGCTCGGAGTACGACTTCCGGCCCAACATGCCGACATGGGGCGAGGGTCCCTACGCGACCATGGCGGACTCGAACGGCTGCCTCTACATCGGGGGCGACTACAGCGGTATCGCCAAGGGATTCGGTCGCTTCTGCCCCGTGCAAGATGCCGACGCCGACGGGCGCGACGATCTCGACGAAGATGGTGATGGCATCATCCGCTGGCGAGACACCGTCGATACGCTCGGGACCCTCGTGAGCCGCGACGGTGCCGTGAGCCAATCGAGTGACCTCAACGGTGACAGCGTGAACTTCGGTGCGCCGAACGCGATCGACGGCGACCGCGCCCACGTCTACAACGCTCACCTCCTGGCGATCACCGACCTCGACGACCAACCCTGGTGGGAGGTCGATCTCGGAGCGCCAACCGTGCTTGCCGGGATCAACATCTTCAACCGCACCGACGATCAGCCGGAACGGCTCGACGGCGTCGAAGTCCTCATCGGTGAGAGCCCCTTCGGCGATGTTGACCTTGCCACGGCTCGCGCGGCGGCGTCTCACGTGACCGTGTTGGCCAGTACCGACGACATCGCCCAGATCGAACTGGCCGACGTCGTGGGTCAGTACGTCAGGCTCCAACTTCCCGACGAGGAGTACCTGCAGCTCGGCGAGGTCGATGTCTTCGCCAGCGCTGACACCGATGGCGACGGCATCGGCGATCACCGCGACACCGTGTTGGCGAGTGGCGCCATCGTTTCCGGTACTGGCATCGCGACCCAATCGAGCGATGCCGACGACACCCGCACCGCGGACCGAGCCATCGATGGCGAGCGCAGCGGTGACGACGCCGCCGCAGCCGTCGCGGCGACGCTCCCCGAGTCCGAAGCCTGGTGGGAAGTCGATCTCGGGGCATCGCACCTGCTCAACGCGATCAATGTGTGGAACCGGACCGACTGCTGCACCGCCGATCTCGCCGATTTCGAGATCCTCATCGGCGAGACGCCATTCACCACGATGACGCTCGCCGAGGCCCGGGCGGCAGCGGTGTGGTCAACCGCCGTCACGGGTGAGATGGGGCAACTCGGACAGTTCGCCGTTCCCGACATCATCGGCCGCTACGTGCGCATTCAGCTCTCGGGCGACTCGGCGCTCAACCTCGCCGAGGTCGACGTGCTGGGCGTCGCATCAGAGCTGCCCCCGTTCGGCACCCCGGGCAACACCGAACTGACGACCAACAATGTGGACGAGGTGACCCTGACCTGGGACGAGGTGGCCAACGCCAAGGGCTATCTCGTTCACCGCGACTTCCAGTACATGGCGTGGCTTCCGGCCGGCTCGACCAGCTGGACCGACGACTCGGTCGTCGAAGGCGACACCTACCGCTACCAGATCCGAGCCCAGGCACTCGACAACACCTATTCGCCCCCGAGTCCATTCCTCGAGGTCACCGTCTTCGACGAAGGCGAGTTCCCGGCCTTCGGGACTCCTGCCAATGTGGTCCTCGCCACCAACGGCGTCGACCAGGTCGACATCACCTGGGAGCCTGTCGCCGATGCCAAGGGGTACTTGATCCATCGCGATTTCCAGTTCGTCGAGTGGTTGCCATTCACCGAGGCCGCATGGACGGATACCGATGTCACGCAGGGTGAGACGTATCGCTATCAGGTGCGAGCTCAGGCTGACGATGGCAGCTACTCCGGGCCCAGCCCGATGCAAGACGTCACCGTCTTCGACGAGGGTGAGCTGCCGTCGTTCGGGACTCCGGCCAACGCCGAGGTCAGCACCAACGGTGTCGACGAGGTGACCCTCACCTGGGAACAGGTTGCCGACGCCAAGGGGTACCTCATCCACCGCGACGGCCAGTTCCTCAAATGGGTGTCGTTCACCGAGGCGACCTGGACCGACGTCTCGGTCGAGCAGGGCGACACCCACGGTTACCAGATCCGGGCCCAACGACCCGACAACACCTATTCCGACCCGACCGACCTCCTCATCGTCACGGTGTCCGACGGCCCTGGCCTGCCGCCATTCGGGACTCCAGGCAACGTCGTGGTGACCACGAACGGCGTCGACGCCGTCAGCATCGCGTGGGAACAGGTTGCCGACGCCAAGGGCTACCTCATCCATCGAGACTTCCAGTACCTCGGCTTCGTGTCGTTCACGGACGCAACGTTCGTCGACACGTCCGTCGAGTTCGGCTCGACCTACCGCTACCAGGTGCGGGCTCAAGCCTTCGACAACACCTACTCAGCGCCCTCTGCCCTGCAGGAGGTCAGTGTTGGTGCTGATGACACGCCGCCTTCAACGCCGCAGAACGTCGAGTTGACGGTCGAAGCGGACGGCTCCGTCACCATCAGCTGGGACCCGGCCACCGACAATGTTGGTGTCGACTCGTATCTCGTTCACCGCAATTGGAACTACCGGGGCTTCACCGATGGCGAGACGAGCTTCAGCGATGACACCGCCGTCGCCGGCGAGCGGTTGCGCTATCAGGTGCGAGCCCGCGATGGCGCCGGCAACCTCTCGGCCCCGTCCGAGCTGGTCGCCGTCACCCCGTAAGCGCGGGTCCCTCGACATGGGCTGCGTGGCCCATGTCGAGGGACCAGAAGACCCTAGTACCACGGCGAGTGGCTGATATTCTCATGATGCGTGGCGGAGCGCGTCGGGGTTTGACGTCGTTGGTCACGTGTCACGGTTGCACCCTCCAGAAACGTCTCCCATGCTTACTTCGCGTTTTCGTCGGCCTTCGATCGCGCTGATGGCCCTCGCCATCCTCGCGGCACTCCTCACCGTTGGACCCGACCCGGCCCGCCCGGCCGCGGCTCAAGCGGACCAGGGACCTCTCGCGGTTGACCCCGACACGTTGTCCAGCTATCCGACGCCCGGCGGTGGCGTCGAAGGTTTCACCCAGTCCTCCGCCTCATCGCAGACCTGGAAAGTCCATGCGTTCGCCCAGATCGACGACCGCATCTTTGTTGGCGGATCGTTCACGTCGGTGTCGGCGCGCCCGTGGGCCGGCGCAGCCACTTATGACCAGCCGTTCATCGCCGCCTTCGATCTGGCCAACAACGACTACATCAGCTCGTGGACGCCTGTGCTCGACGATGTCGTCTGGGCCCTGGCTGCCCATGATGGCAAGCTTTTCGTCGGCGGCGAATTCGACACGGTGAATGGCGTCGCCCGGTCCGGCCTGGTGGCGCTCGACCCCATCTCCGGCGAGATCGTGCCGGACTTCGTTGCGAGCATCGCCAACGTCGACTCCGACAGCGAGGCGACGGTGCGTGAGCTCGAGATCGACGGCGATGACCTCTATGTCGGTGGAGAATTCAACCGGCTCATCGACGCCGAGGACGAACACGGCGTCTACCGGCTGGCTCGCGTCAATGCCGCGAACGGCGACTTCGACAAGGACTTCTTGCCCCAAGCATCGGGAGGAGGGGTGTATTCGGTCTCCGTCGACCGGCCCAACGACCGTGTCCTCATCGCCGGAACCTTCACGTCCATGAATGCGTGGCCTTCGACCCGCAGCGCAGCCGTCGTTGCCCGCACCGACGGTTCGGCGCTCGATGGCTTTCCGATCACCCTCAACGGCAACTGGCACAAGAGCTATGTGACGGTGATCGACGGCGACAACTACTGGATCGCCGGCGAACAGCACCTGACCCAGTCTCGCGACGCAAACGACTGGAGTCTGAACGGCTGCATGGTGACCGGCGCCGTCGGGCCGACCGACGACTCGATCTGCAGCCTGACCTGGAATGACACGACCCGGACCGGCGAGGGTGGCGACTATCAGGTTGCCGAGCAGGTCGCCGACAATGTCATCGTCATGGGCTGCCACTGTGGCGGCGCGTACGTGAACACGATGGAACCGGCCGCCGACATCGTGGGCCGTTTCGGTTCACCGTCTGGCGCCTTCATGCTGCATCGTTCCGACGGCAGTCTCCACGACTGGCGGGCCAACATGCGGACGTGGGGCGAAGGGCCCTATGCAGCATTCGCGGACACCAACGGCTGCCTGTATGTGGGTGGCGACTACGGCGGCGCCACCCATGGCTTTGGCCGTTTCTGTCCGATCCAGGATCTTGACGCAGACGGTCAAGACGACCTCGACGACGACGCAGACGGCATCATCGATTGGCTCGATGAGGTCGACACCGCTCGGGCGGTTTCGCTCAGCCCCGCTGGTTCGGCCTCTGGTTCAAGCGTGCTCAACAGCAATGTGGCGTTGTTCGGCTCAGCCCACGCAAACGATGGCAACCCCGGAGGCCGCTACAAGTCGGACCTCGTCTCCATCACCGCAAGTGAGCTCGAGCCGTGGTGGGAGCTCGACCTCGGGGCTCCCGTCTCGATCGCCGGCATCAACATCTACAACCGTTACGAGGCGCCCGAGCGGCTCGACGGTGTCGAGGTCCTCGTGGGTGACGAACCCTTTGGTGACGTCGATCTCGCAACCGCACGAGCCGCAGCCACCTACTCGGTGGTCGTCCCAGAAACCGAGCTGTACGCCCAGCTCTCGTTGCCTGACGTCGTCGGTCGCTACGTTCGTCTCCAGCTGCCGACGACGAACTATCTGCAGCTCGGCGAGGTCGATGTCTTCGAAACGGTCGACAGCGACGCCGACGGGATCGGCGACCATCGTGACTCGGTCACCAGCGAGGGATCGCTCGTTTCCTCGGGGAAAGCGGCGTCGCAGTCGAGCCTGTGGGGACCTGAGTTCGCGGCCGCCAACGCTGTCGATGGTGACCTCGGAGGCAACTATCCGGCCAACGCGATCAGCCATACCCAAAGCGAGACCGAAGCGTGGTGGGAGGTCGACCTCGGAGGCCTCTTCGCGATCGATGGCGTCAATGTCCACAATCGCACCGATTGCTGCCAAGAACGGCTGGCTGATGTCGATCTGTTGATCGCCGACGAGCCGTTCGGTGCCATGACCCTCGCCGAGGCCCGCGCCCATGCGACCTGGTCCACCACGGTCGCCGGCGCAGCCGGCGACCTCGAGCAACTCGCAGTCCCCGGAATCGCAGGGCGATACGTTCGGCTCCAGCTCGCGGGCGCGAACATCTTGAATCTGGGCGAAGTTTCGGTCCTCGGCACGGCAACCGACCTTCCCCCGTTCGGAACCCCGGCCAATGTGGAACTGGCGACCAACGGCACCGACACCGTCACGATCACGTGGGAGCCCGTGGCCAACGCCAAGGGCTACCTCGTGCACCGCGACTACCAGTTCATCGGCTACCTCGCCGACGGAACCGAACTGGTCGACACCGACGTGGTCGAAGGCGAGACCTACCGCTACCAAGTCCGCGCCCAAGCCATGGACAACACCTACTCCGGGCCCAGTCCGCTCGCCTCCATCACCGTCTTCGACGACAACAGCCTCCCCCCGTTCGGCACCCCCGCCAACGTGGC
>JBCCYT010000100.1:0-15371 GCA_039188975.1 Actinomycetota bacterium | reverse complement strand
TCGACGGCTTCGTCAACGGCACCGTGTTCATGGGCGTGCCCACGCACTACGCCCGCCTGTGCGATTCGGAACGGCTCACCCCAGGCGCGTGCGCGACGATGCGTCTCTTCACCTGCGGATCAGCGCCGCTGACCGAGACCGCGTTCGCCGACTTCCACACACGCACCAGCCACACGATCTGCGAACGCTATGGCATGTCGGAAACCGGTATCACCACGTCGAACCCCTACGACGGCGAGCGCCTCGCAGGTACGGTCGGCTACCCCCTTCCGGGAGTCGCCGCCCAGATCATCGACGAGGACGGGTCCCCACTCCCCCGCGGTGCGATCGGCGTCCTCGCCATCCGCAGCCGCCAGGTCATGCGAGAGTACTGGGGTCGCCCCAACGCGACGGCGGAGGCCCACACCGACGACGGCTGGTTCATCACCGGCGACGTGGCATCGATGGCCGACGACGGCCGGATCACCCTGCAGGGCCGAGCCAGCGACATGATCATCAGCGGCGGCGAGAACATCTACCCGAAGGAAATCGAGCTGGTGCTCGACGAGATCGACGGGATCGTCGAGTCCGCCGTCGTGGGCATACCTGACCCTGACTTCGGCGAGCGAGTCGTCGCGGTGCTCGTCTGCGACGGTGAACCGCTCGACGAGGCCGAACTCCGCCCTCACCTCGACGCCCGCCTCGCTCGATTCAAACACCCACGACGCATCGAGATCGTCGAGGCCCTGCCCCGCAATGCGATGGGCAAGGTGCAAAAAGGTGGGTTGCGGGACCGCTACTCGGCCGCCGACTGAGCCGCAGCCGCCCGCCGCGCGGCCGAGGATGCGACCTGCCGACGGCGCCGCAGCAGCTGCCCACTGATCACGACAGCGAGCACGAGAGCCAGCGGCCCGAGCAGACGAAGGGTGCCGCGACCGACCGCCCCCTCATACTCGTCGACGAGATGCTCGGCGGCGTCAGCGGCTTCGGTGAAGCGGCCGGCCGCCCACGCCGCTTCGATGTCGGCTCGCTGACCATCCGCGTCGCGACCAGCCATGCCGAGCGTCGACAGCAAACCCCGGTCGCCGGTGTCGAGCCGGAGCGCCTCCGCCACCGGACCAAGCGCTTCGCGCTGTTGGATGAAACGTGTCCACGCGTCGTCCATCGATTCAGCAGCCGATTCGAATGATCGTTGCAGCTCGTCGCCAATCTCGAGCTCGACCTCAGCTGCCGCCGCGGTCATCTCATCTCGCGCGCTGACGAGATCAGACACCGCGCTCTGCGCCAACAGGAAACGATCGAAGTCCCACCCGGCCATTGCCTCGCGGAGCAACGGAGGAAGCAACCACGGCGCTGCTCGGCCCTCCAGCGCTCGATAGTCCAGCAACGATGCCGCTCGCCGATCGAGCTCGTTCAGCTGCTCAGCGGTCGCCGACAGTCGCATCGCATCGCCCGCTGAGTCGATACCAGCCAGGTGTTGGGCCACGTCGGTGAAACGCCGCCAGTCGACGGGAGCGTCGGTGAACGTGTCATCAGCTCCGGCGTAGGCAGGAACGCCGGAGTTCAGCGCCGCGATGATCGTTCGCATCGTGGCTTCATCGCTCACCGCGACGAGCGCAGCCGTTGCGTCACTCCAGGTGTCAGGGTTCGGTGGCGCCACCAACCCCTCACCGCGAGCCACTCGGTCAGCCAACGCCGACGCCAAATCATCTCGGAGGGCGGTGTCGACGAACGGCATCCGTTCGAGCCACGAAACGGCGACCGCCCGAGCCGCGATGACCGGCGACGGGTCAAGCGGCAAAACGAGCACATCACCGTCGCGAACGAGATCAGCATCGCCCGTGTACCCCTGGCGAAAAACCAGATCGGTCGGGGCATCGAGCGGGATCCACTCGGCGAGACCCTCGGCGAGCGGGGTCAAATCCTCACCCAGCCAGGACGCATCACCAACGGCGGTCGCCACCGTGATCTCAACCGGGCCCGCTTCGATGACGGTTCGATCGAAACGATCCGGAGCCTCCAGCACCAACGGCAGGGCAACGTACTCATCGGCGTTCGCGGCCGCTGCCGTCAGGACCAACGCTCCCCCTGCGCTCGTCGCTGCGTAACCCTCGGCGCTGGCCACCTGCCAGACACCCGGCACGACAACCTCGAGCGACGACGTGCCACGATGACCAGCCGGATACGGATCGATCGCAACGAAACCGGGGGTCACCAAATCCAAGGTGTCGAACCCTCCGGCAAGACCGGTGAGCCTCCAGGACAGCTCCACATCGACCGTCTCACCCGGCACCAACGGACCGGCGAAGTTGACCAGCCACTCCGAGAAGCCCGCCCCGTCCGGGATGTTCACCGCAGTGAGCGCGATGCCGCCGCTCGACGCCGAAACCTCACGGGCGTCGATCGGCAACGTCTCGAAGAAGCCGCTGAACACCTGCTCGGCTGCAGTGTTGGTGAAGGTGTAGGTGTGGGTCACCGTGATCGCTGAACCGGCGGGGTCCACGACCACCACCGTGGCCGTGTCGCCGATCAGGCCGGACGCATCATCTTGCGCCGCCGCCTGCTCGGCCCGAACGCCGACCAACCCGAACACGGACGCAAGCAGGGCGAACACGACGACGGGGAAGCGACGGACCACAGCCCGCCACCGTACCGGTCCAATCGCCTGGCGGGTTCGCGTGCTCTACGGTCTGGCCATGAGTCTTCCTCAAACCGGACGGAGCCACGACGAGGTCATCGAGACGCTGGAGAGCCGCCGCGGCGACGACGCTCGGTGGCAAGACGGCCGAACGTTCGGGCTCGTCTACGACGGCGGCCCAGAGGTCCACGCGGTCGCGGAGGCGGCTGCCGCGATGTACCTCCACGAGAATGCGCTGAACACCCTCGCGATCCCGTCACTCGGCCAGATCCAGCGCGAGGTCGTCGGGGCGATGGCCGACCTCTTGCATGGCCCCGATGCTGCTGGGTTCATGACGTCCGGCGGTACCGAGTCCATTCTCATGGCAGTCAAGGCCGCACGTGAACGGGGTCGCGCCGAGCGAGGAATCGAGCAGGGGCAGATCGTGCTCGCCGATACCGCCCACGCCGCGTTTCACAAGGGCGCGCACTACTTCGGCCTCGAGCCGATCATCGTCCCGGCCGGTGCCGACTACCGATGCGACATCAACGCCACCGCTGATGCGATCAGCGAACGAACCGTGATGGTGGTCGGGTCGGCCCCGCAATACCCCCACGGTGTGATCGACCCGATCCCGGACTTGGCTGCGCTCGCCACCGAGGTCGACGCCAATATGCACGTCGACGCATGCATGGGTGGCTTCGTGCTGCCGTTCATGGAACGACTTGGTGAACCGGTACGCCCCTGGGACTTTCGTGTCGAAGGTGTGACCACAATCAGCGTCGACGTCCACAAACTCGGCTACGCCCCGAAGGGGGCGTCGATCATCTTGCACCGCGACAAGGCCCTCCGCCGCTTTCAGACCTACACCTTCGACGACTGGCGAGGCGGGTTCTACGCGTCGCCCAGTATGCAAGGCACCCGTTCGGGCGCCCCGATGGCAGCCGCATGGGCCGTCATGCAGCTGCTCGGGATCGACGGATACGAACGCCTCACCCGTACCACGATCGACACCGCCCGCAAGCTGCAGGCCGGCATCCGGGCGATCGACGGGCTCGACCTCGTCGGCGAACCCGAAGCGCAGCTCCTTGCACTTCGGATCGCCGACGGCTGGGAACAGCATCTCGACATCTTTGCGATCGGCGAGGCGCTCGGTCGCCGCGGCTGGTACCTCGACCGTCAACACCGACCGGACTCGTTGCACGCGACGGTGAGCAACGGCAACGCACCCGTCGCCGATGTCTTTCTCTTCGACCTTGCGGCCAGCGTCGACGAGACGCGGGGCGACCGCACCGACGACCGATCCACGTCGTACGCCACCCTCGAATAGCCATGGAGCTCAAGACCACCCGCTGGGTCGTCGCCGACCAGCCGGAGATCGCAACCATCACCCTCAGTCGGCCCACCCGGCACAACTCCTGGACCGGCCGCATGCACACCGAGCTGCGGTATCTCCTCGAGCGGGCCGAGGACGACCCGACGATCCGGGTCGTGATCATCACCGGCGATCCGACCGGCACCGCCTTTTGCCCCGGGGCAGACGCCAAGGCCCTCGAGACACACGTCGAACGAGGCGGCTACGACCCGGGCACGCCGCCCGACATCGCCACCCCGGGCTACGGCGTCTCCCCCGCGTTCGATGCCGACTTTGCGTTCTTCTTCGGGCTCGAGGTCGTGACCGTCGCCGCGGTGAACGGTGCCGCGGCCGGCGTCGGTTTGGCGCTCGCCTGTTGGTGCGATCTGCGGGTCGCCCAATCCGGGACGACCTGGACGACAGCTCACGGCAAACTGAACCTCCCAGCCGAATACGGCCTGTCGTGGTTGCTTCCGCGACTGATCGGTCATGGCCGGGCCGCCGACCTGCTCTTGTCGAGTCGGCGCTTCACCAGCGATGAGGCCGACCGCCTCGGGCTCGTGACTCGGCTGGTCGACGACGATTGCATCGGTGCGGCCTACGCGCTGGCAACATCGCTGGTTCGCGACGTCAGCCCGCACTCGCTGCGAGCGACCAAGCGGCAACTCACCGTCGACGCCACCCACACCGACCCGGCCCGATCGGTTCGCGAGGCGCAGCAACGACTCGATCAGATGTCGACCGAGGACGACTACCGAGAGGCCATCGCCGCCTTCGTTTCCCGTCGGCCCGCTCGGTGGACCGGCTGAATTTCTCATCAAGGTCCGAGGGTTTGTTGACGATGCCATGAACGTCCGTTGGATTCGCCCCCGACGGACACGAGAGGAATCGGGTGGGGGTCAGACACTCCCTCCAACGCATCGCCACCAGCGCTTTTCCAGGGTGCTGGCGCACTCGTCAGGCCCTCACCCCCTCTCACCTCCCGTCGACACGATCGATCGAGAGGGCGTCACGACACCAGCGTGGCCAGGCCCCAGATCGCCGCGACGAGACCGATCACCATGTACACGACGGCTCGTCCCACCGGGGCTCGCTCCAAGTCGTCGTCACGCCGCTTGGCGTCGGGGGGGCGGACCAAGGCAAGGCCATTGCCGACCACCATCGCGGCGCCGATCGCCAAGGTCAGCCAGGGAAACAGATCTTCACCCAGAAACACGCCCGCATCATCGCTGAACGCCGCAGCTCAAGCCAAGCGGGACCTCCGTCCGAGAACTCGCTGCCGCAAACCCTCAACACCACACGGCGACCGCCGATGGAGTCTCGTGGGCGGCATCGCCGCCCACCTTGAGAGGAAGGCGGGGGCGGGACAACTCCCTCCAACGCATCGCCACCAGCGCTTTTCCAGGGTGCTGGCGCACTCGTCCTGCTCCTGCCCCTCTCTGCAACCGGCCGAGGTCAGCTGAAGTCGTCGGGCGAGACCTCCGCACGGATCGCACGGGTCTGCTCGACATCGAGCGCCGATTGGCGGCGAACCGTTGCCGACAACAACGCGCCCGACTCGCCGTCGAAGCAGTACTCCGCCCATCGCCCCCAGGGTGAAGCGAGCGCGGGCACGACGAGCTCCGCCCGATAGCAACCGGCCGAGTCGCCCGACGACACGTCGTAGAGCCGCTCGGGCCCGAGCACGTATCCACCGATCAACGACAGCTCCGCCACCAGCACCCGTTCGAAGCGCTCCGCGTCGTCGATGGCGGTCACCACCGACCCAAGTCGAACAACCAGGCGTTGCGGCGGGTCTTGGGCGACAAAGACATCACCGACGAGCGGGTCGTCGGGACGCTCGTCGAGCGTTCGCGTCCACGTTCCCGTCGCAACGAAGGTGCCCGTTCGCCACCGCGTCCACGCATCGAGGAGGTCACGCGCGGCGTCGGGGTCGTGCTCCACCGATGCGAAACCGGTTTCGATCGGAACCCGCGCCGCATCGATGTCGTCGACGTCATCGACCATGACGGTGAGCACGACGGCCAGCCCGAGCAGCACCGCAACAGCGGCGACGACCAAGCCCAGTATCGCCGTGAGGGCTCGATCCATGGCGCCGACCGTATACCTCGGTCACATCCTGGTGGGTCCACCGACCCTGCCGCGCCGTGAGATCTTCAGCTCGCGCGTCAACACCCGAAACCCTGTACATGCCCTTGACTCGCCGCCGACACCTCGAGGCGGAACTCGCCAGCCAACCGACAGATCTGTACTCGGAGTTCCTCGCCGGGTGGGACCGGCTGGAGATCCACGGTCAAGAGATCCGCTCGACGTCGACGACCGAGATCTACGCGACCGAGGCCCTCGTACGGTGGCGCCGGGGTCCGGGCGAACTGTGGGCTGCAGGCATGGCCCTGCCGATCGCCGAAGAGACCGGCGTCATCGAGGATTGCACCCAGTTGGCGCTCGACATGTCGATCGCCGCATGGGCTGGTTCGAACCGTCGAGACGGCTCGCAGCGGCTCGCCCTCAATCTGCACCGGGCCAGCCTCGAGTCATCGACGGTGGTCTCGGTCCTCTTGGCGAGCTGCGCAACCTACGGTGTTGCGCCATCCGAGCTGGTTTTCGAGATCCCGGATCGACTCGGCGCTCAACGGTGTCGAGCCGCGGTCGATGCGCTCGGACCGCTCTTCGACGCCGGCGCCCGCATCGCCCTCGACGACCATCGCGGCGAGGCCTCAGAAACGACCCCGAACCTCAGTTGGTTGCCGGTCGGTTCGCTCGTGAAGCTGGACGCTGCCATCACCGATGTCTGCGACCATCCTCTCGGCCGCCAGGTCCTCGAACGCACTGCCGGTGCGCTGCATCAGCAAGGCTACGAAGTGGCGGCTGAGATGATCGAGCGCCCCGCGCAGCTCGACGCCGTGCGTGCGTGCAACATCGGTTGGGCGCAGGGCCACCTGCTCGGCGCACCACAACTCTTCAGCTGATCGACGGCGTCAGCGCTCTCGCATCCACACATCGCGCTGCGGGAATGGGATCTCGAACCCGTTTTCGGCGAGGGCCCGATGGAGCGCGGCGACCATGAGCGAGCGGAGCTCGCGCCGCGCCGACTCGGACGGGTCGTGCCAGTAGTCGACGTCGATGTCGACCGATGACGACCCGAAGTCCTTGGCCAGCGCCTGCGGCTCGGGCGAACCGTGCACCCCGGGAACGGCGGCCGCGGCCGCGGTCAAGACCTCGCAGGCCAACGCCACATCGGAGGCGTACGCAACGCCCACGACGACCGTGGAACGGCGAATGCCGTTGCGGGTGTGGTTGACGATCGCGCCTTCAAGCACCGCCGAGTTGGGGATATGCACCACCTCGCCGTCGTAGGTCTGCACGATCGTCGCGCGACTCGTCACGTCGAGAACCGTGCCCTTGAACGCCATGGTTTCGAC
Organism: Actinomycetota bacterium; assembly: GCA_039188975.1. Taxonomy (GTDB): domain Bacteria; phylum Actinomycetota; class Acidimicrobiia; order Acidimicrobiales; family Aldehydirespiratoraceae; genus UBA11606. The sequence continues at coordinate 7,999 of JBCCYT010000100.1, read as the reverse complement.
TTCTTCGCCACAGTCGATCGGTCGCTCGGTCTGGAGAACGACCCCCGCAAAGAGGTTTTGCAGCACGGGCTGCAGGGCGAGCGCCACCGCCAGACCGGTGATGCCAAGCGCACCCACGAGCGGACCGATCTCCACCCCCACCTGGCCGGCCGCGTACACCAGGCCGACCAGCACAACGCTCCAACGAACGAGGCGAGCAACAAAGGCCACCGCCAACGTGGCTCCGTCGGTGCGACGGCGCAGCAACGAATTCACGACTCGGCCCGCCAGCGTGGCGAGCACGACCGCCCCAAGGAAGATCCCGCCCGCCGTCAGCCACTCCTCGAGGGTGATCTCGGCCAGCACCATGATCAGACGTCTCGTCGGGTGAGATTTCGAAACGACGTGAACCGAGGAACGAAACCCAGCTGCACCGTTGCCGTCGGACCATTTCGATGCTTGGCCACGATGACTTCAGCCATGCCTTCAGAGTCGGTGCCCGGGTTGTACACCTCGTCGCGATACAAGAACATCACGACGTCGGCGTCTTGCTCGATCGCGCCGGACTCACGAAGGTCGGCCAGCATCGGTCGCTTGTCTTGACGCATCTCCAACGTTCGCGAGAGCTGAGAGAGGCCGAGGACCGGACACTCCAACTCACGGGCCAAGATCTTGAGACCACGCGAGATCTCCGACACTTCAACCTGGCGACTCTCGGCGCCGGATCGACCCGTCATCAGCTGGAGATAGTCGACCACGATCAGTCCCAGCCCACCTGCTCGACTCTTCAAGCGGCGAGCCTTCGCTCTGATCTCCATGACCGTGAGATTGGGGTTGTCATCGATCCACATGGGCGCTTCGGCCAGCCGGCCGATGCCGTTGGAGATGCGGGTCCAGTCGTCCTCGGAGAGCTTTCCGTCACGCATGTTCTTGGCGTCGACGTTGGCTTCGCTGCACAGCATTCGCTGGGTGAGTTCGAGGTGGCCCATCTCCATGCTGAAGATGAGCACTGGCTTGTCCTCTCGCACCGCCGCATGGGCGGCGATGTTGAGGGCAAAGGCGGTCTTGCCCATAGCGGGACGGGCTCCGACGATGACCAACGCGTTCGGCTGCAAACCCGACAGCAGCTCGTCGAGATCGATGAACCCGGTCGGCGTACCGGTGACGCCTTCACCGGCCTCGTACAGCTGCTCGAGCCGGTCAAGCGTTGCGTCGAGCAGGTCCCGGACCTTGCCCATCGTGTCGGCGACTCGGCCCTGCGCCACCTGGAACATCATGTTCTCGGCCTCGTCGACCGCGCGGGTGACATCGTCAGGGCGGGAGTAGCCGATGTCGGCAATCTGGTTCGCGGTCTCGATCAGGCGCCGCAACGTGTTGCGTTCCGCGACGATCTGGGCGTACTTCGCAGCATTGGACGTGGCCGGCGTGTTGATCTGCAGACTCAGCAGGCCATCGAGACCACCAACCATCTCGAGCACACCGAGCCGCTCGAGTTCGGCCGCCACCGTCACCGGATCGACCGGGTCTCCGTTGGCGTACAGGCCCGAGATCGCGTCGAAGACATGCGCATTGGCCGGCCGGTAGAAGTGCGATGTCTCGGTGTGTTCGACCGCATCGGCGATCGCGTCACGCGACAACAGCATCGCCCCCAACAGCGATTCCTCGGCTTCGAGGTTGTGAGGAGGTACTCGCTGAGCGGCCGCCGTTTCGAACTCGCTCATCACCATCGGGAGATCGTGCCCTTCGCGGCTTGTGGGGTACCAGGGGATGAGCGGTGGATTCCGCTCTACGACAACGGGATTCGCTGTGGACAACCTCGTTGGCTGTCCACAGCGACCCGCATCAGATTCACTCCTCGACGACCGAAACGGTAATCGGGAACGCAACGTCGGCGTGCAGCTTGGTCATCACCATGTGCTCGCCGAGCTCCTTGATTGGGCTTTCGAGGTCGAGAGCCCGAGCCTCGACCGTCACACCGGCTTGCTCGTCGACCGCGGCAACGATGTCCGCAGCAGACACCGAACCGAACAGACGGCCACCATCGCCAGCCTTGGCCGAAATGGTGAACTGCATCGGCACCAGCTTCGTCGCAACTTCCTGGGCATCGGCCTTGGTCGCCGCGTCGCGAAGCGACGCCGCCCTCCGCATCGACTCAGCCTGCTGCGCAGCGCCGGCCGTCGCCTTCATGGCCAGACCCTTGGGAGCGAGGAAGTTTCGGAAGTAGCCATCGGCCACATCCATGATCTCGCCCTTGCGGCCCAGACCGTTGACGTCGGAACGAAGAATGATCTTCATCACTCGGCCCCCTCGTCTGCTGCGTTGAACTCGACACCCTCGACCTCAGCAACTGCGGCTGCGTTGTCCGTGGTCTCCTCCGCATTCTCCTCACGCGGTGCCCGTTCGCCACGATCACCACGCGGACCGCGATCACCACGATCACCGCGGTCACCATCGCGGCCCCGGTTGTTGCGCTGCGTCGTGACGCGAGTGGCGTACGGAATCAACGCCATTTCGCGTGCGACCTTGATCGCATCAGCAACCAGTTTCTGCTGCTGGGTGCTGTTGCCACTCACGCGACGGGCCCGAATCTTCGAACGCTCCGACACGAACCGGCGGAGCAGATTGGCGTCCTTCCAGTCGACATAGTCGATCTTCTCGGACGTGAGAACACTGACCTTCTTCTTGCGGCCACGGTCCTGATTCTTCGGACCGCCCTTGCCGCGCTTCTTGACTTTCGCCATCGTTTCTTTCTTTCTCGATCGTGATTGATTGGGTTGGTCTTCCAGCGCGGGCTAGAAGGGTTCTTCGTCCATGTCATAGGCCGGGGGCGCCTGATTGGGCACGGGACGGCCACCGCCGCCACCGCCACCCATCGGCGCACCGCCACCGCCACCCTTGAACTCGTTGCGACGCACATCAGCCGACGCCCAGCGAAGGCTCGGCGCAACCTCGTCGGCAACGATCTCGACCTTGGAACGCTTGTCGCCGTCCTGGGTCTCCCAGCTTCGCTGAGACAAGGTGCCGGTGATCACGACACGGGTGCCCTTGGTGATGGACTCCGCGACGTTCTCAGCAAGCGAACGAAAGCAGGTGACGTCAAAGAAACTGACTTCGTCCTCACCGTCTTGCTTCCGCTTGTTCCACGCCACGCCGAAACTGGCGACGGCCATGCCGCCCTGCGTGAAGCGAAGCTCGGGGTCACGGGTGACATTCCCGATGACACTGACGTTGTTGTCGATACCCATGATTGGGACCTCCGGATCAGCCGGCGTCAGCCGGCGTTGCCTCCCCGAGCAGACCACGCTTGGTGGCTTCCTTCTCAGGCAGGCGGAACAGCTTGTGGCGGACGATGTCGTCTGCGAGACGGAGCTGACGTTCGGCGTTGGGAAGACCGGGATTCTCGGTCACGATCTCCCACACCACATAGACGCCTTCGGTCTTGTGATTGATTTCGTACGCAAACTTGCGGCGACCCCAGTTGTCGGTCGACGCAATGCGGCCACCTTCTTCGGTGATCAACGCTTCGGTACGAGAAATCACCTTCGGCACATCGATGTCGACGACATCGGAATCGATGATGATCATCAGTTCGTAGGCCCGTGTGATCACAGGCACTCACCTCCTCTGGACCCGACCACGTCGGGGCCCCTTCCCGGGGCAGGGGTATGGATGGATTGTCGTGTCCCCAAACGGGGACCACTCGAGGCTAGCGGTCCAACGATCGGCTCACGACGGCTCATCACCCGCAATGGTGCTGGAGGGGTATGACAGTGTCTCGCTCGGCACTCCCGGCCGAGAACCCCCACAACACCAACCCACCCCAGTGTCTCGCTCGGCACTCCCGGCCGAGAACCCCCACAACACCAACCCAACCCCGAAGGGGCTACGGTCACCGCGTGGCTTCGCTCACCCAGAACGACGTGCCCGACCTCCCCGACTGGAACCGGCTGCTCGACGGGCAGACCGCCGTCGTCACCGGTGGCGGCGCCGGAATCGGACGGCCACGGTCGAACTCTTCGTCGACCACGGAGCCGAGGTCCACGTCGCCGAAATCGACCCCGACCTCGTCGTCGACGTCGGCACGATCGACGGCGTCATCGCCCACCACATCGATGTTCGCGAACCCGAACACGTCGCCGCGTTCGCCGCCGCCGTCCCCGCCCCCCACGTCGTGATCAACAATGTTGGCGACTACCGGCCCTCCGTGCGCTTTCTCGACAGTGGACCCGAGACATGGCAGGCGATGTATGAGATCAACCTCTTCCATCTCTTCGCCGTAACCCACGCGTTCTTGCCCGCAATGATCGCATCGGGCCGAGGCAGCATCGTCAACCTTCACTCGGTCGAGGCACTGCGGGGCTACCCCGGCGAACCGGTGTACGCGGCCATGAAAGCCGGCGCCGCGCATTTCACGACATCGCTCGCCGCCACCGTCGGGCGTCACGGCATCCGAGTGAACGGCGTGGGCCCCGACCTCACCCAAACGCCGCAGGTCGACTACCTGCGCCGGCCAGAAGACAACGACGCCGATGCCTGGAGCAACTGGGCACCCGTCGGTCGGGTCGGCTGGCCCGCGGAAACCGCCCGCACCATCCTCTTTCTGGCATCAGAACTCGGCTCGTTCATCACCGGTCACAACGTGCCGGTCGACGGAGGCACACTCGCCCAGAGCGGCTGGACCTGGAGCGAACGGGCTGGCCGATTCGTGAACCGACCCACGGTTGACTAGGCCATGACGCGAATGTCACCCACCTCGCGTCCCGCGTGATTGCGCACCGGATCGACCTCGACGTCGACCCCGAAACCAAGATCTCGAAGCAGCCACAAAACGGCCGCCTCCGAGGCGCGGGTCGCGCCATCGCGGGCCTTCAGCGACCAGGCCAGTCCCGATTCGACATGCACCCCACTGAAAACACCTTCCGCACCGGTCTTCACCGTGATGCCCGTCGATGCCTCCATGATCCGGGTACACATCCGTCCCGTGCCGGCGACCATGAACGGATCGGCCCGCATCGCCTCGTAGAGACGCCGACCCTCCTCGGTTGTCGCCAACGTCGCCCAGCCTTGCGCAAGGCTTGCCAACGGCATCTCCCAGATCGGTATCCCACACCCGTCGATCGCCGGCGTCGCACCGCTGAGGTCGATCTCGCATGCCGCTTCGGTGGCCTTGGTGACGTGCAACGCCTGCACCGGATGGTGCGGCTCGATGTACCCAGCCGGGTCCAGCCCGAGGTGACGGCACACCGTCAAGAAGCCACTGTGTTTGCCAGAGCAGTTGTTGTGGCGGCGATCCGGGGCGACCCCCGCCCGGATCATGGCGTCCTCGCTGTCACTGTGCAACGGCATGTGGGCGCCACACTCCAACGTGTCGGTGTCGTACCCCAGGCGCGCCAGCCATTCGGCCACGACCCCCACATGACGAGGCTCACCGTTGTGGCTGGCGCACGACAACGCCACATGCTCGGTCTCGAGATCGAAGGCATCCGCCGCGCCGGTGGCGATCAGCGGGAACGCCTGGATCGGCTTCATCGACGACCGAGCGAGGGTCGGTCGTTGCGGTCGGCCAAAGCCGGATCGGTGCCCGTCGGCGCCGACCAAGGCGACATCGACCTCATGACGGCTCTCGACCGTGCCTCCTCGAGTGACTTCAACGACGAGCGGCGGCGACATATCCGACCAGCATGCCGGATCCGGGCCGATACGGTTCGATCATGTCGATCGATGTCGCTGCGGCTCGCGCCGCCACCCCTGGGTGTCATGAGCTGATCCACTTCAACAACGCGGGGTCGGCGCTGCCGACCGCCACCGTCCTCCAAACCCAGATCGACTATCTCCAGCTCGAAGCTCGGATCGGCGGCTACGAAGCGCACGCCCACGAGCAGGCCCGGATCGACGCCATCCGCCCGACGATCGCCGCACTCATCGGCGCTGATCCGAGCGGTGACGAAATCGCGCTCGCGGTCAACAACACCGCCGCCTTCGACCTCTTCTTGTACTCGTGGGCGGTTTCGCCTGACCATGCACCGACCACCGGCGATCGCATCCTCACCACCGAAACCGAGTACGGAGCCAACGTCGTCGCCTACCTGCAGATCGCCAACCGAACCGGCGCCGTCGTCGAGGTCGTGCCGTCGAATGCCCACGGCGAGATCGATCTCGATGCGCTCAGCGAGACGATCCAGCGACCCGACCTCGGGCCCGTCAAGCTCATCGCCCTCAACCACGTTCCGACGAACGGAGGTCTCATCAACCCAGCCGCCGAGGTGGGTGCGATTGCCCGCGAGCACGGCATCACCTATCTGCTCGACGCCTGTCAGTCCACCGGGCAGCTCCCGATCGACGTCGATGAGCTCGGGTGCGACGCCCTCACGTCGACCGGTCGCAAATTCCTCCGAGGTCCACGAGGCACCGGGTTCTTGTATGTCCGGTCGTCGATCCTGCCGACCATCGAGCCAATCGTGCTCGACCACTCCGCCGCCGACTGGGTCGAACCCGACCGCTATGTGGTTGCCCCCACCGCCGGTCGGTTCGAACAGTGGGAACGCAACTACGCGTCGCTGCTCGGGCTTGGCCAAGCCGCCGAGGAAGCGCTCGCGCTTGGACTCGATGCCATCGCGGCTCGCGTGCAGTCTCTCGCCGACACCCTTCGAGCCCGCCTCGACGAGGAGATCCCCACCGCCACCGTGCACGATCTCGGTCGACATCGCTGCGGCATCGTCACCTTCTCCCTCGCCGGGAACGACCTCGCTGCCACCAAGGCCCGACTCACGGCCGCAGGAATCAACGTCTCCATCGTTCCGCCGGCAAGCGCCCTCATCGACACGACGAAGCGGTCGCTCCCCCCGATGATTCGCGCATCGGTGCACTACTACAACACCGACGACGAGATCGACCGACTCATCACCGAGTTGGAAACGGCCGCTTGAGCGCACCGACACCCGCTACCCACGAAACACGCACACACGACCTGCGTACACAGGAGCCATGGAACCAGGTGCGCCGCTGAGGCGTCTGTATGGCACGTCCCCACCATTGGAGCCCCGATGACCTTGCCCCGCCCCGTTCTGATCGCCATCACCGCACTGGCCGTGCTCGCCAGTGCCTGCGGTGGCGACGGCAGCACCACCGAGACCAGCACCCCGGCCGCCGACGCCGACGAGACCACCACGACAACGACCGAGGCAGCCAGCGATCCACGGGTCACGGAGATCAAAGCCGTCCTGCAGGCCGACGACTCACTGGTGATCACCGATACCGAAGCAACATGCGCCGCAGACCGCCTGGTCGACGAATTGCCGTCGGAAACGATCGATGAGCTGCTCGCCAACCCGGACCTCGAGATCGACGCAGCCGAGCGGCCCGAAGAAGCCGAGACCGTGCTCAACGTGTTGCTCGACTGTGTCGACCTCGAGCGGGCCATGATCGACAGCATGGTGGCGGACGGCACCCCACTCGAAGATGCTCAGTGCATGGCGAACGAGTTCGGTGAGGACGAACTGCGGCGGCTCTTCGCCATTTCCCAGGCCGACGATGACGACGAAGCCGCCCTCGGGGAAGCGTTCGAGATCGTCTTTGGCGCCATGGCCGCCTGCGACGTCGACCTCGGCGGCTGAGGTCAACCCACGCATCGGTTCACGGGTCCGGCCCAGCCATCGACTTCCATGGCAACCTGCCCGACAGCGGGAACCGAACCGGGGGGCAATACCCGGGCCGAGGAGCAACCATGAAACGCACACACCTCTTGGCCGTTTTCGTCGTGGTGCTCGTCGCGGCGGCATGCGGAAGCGACAGGACAACCGACGAACGGGCGGCGGCCATCGCCGACGTCATCAAAGACGACAACGAGTTCCCACTCACCGACGACGAGGCCGAGTGCACCGCGAACAACATGGTCGACAGCCTCGACTCCGAAACGATCGATGCCATCATCGCCGATGTCGATGCCGACATCGAAGACAGCGAGCAGACGGTGATCGCCATGAACGCCCTCTTTGATTGCATCGACCTCGAAGCGCTGATG
>JBCCYT010000099.1:0-15461 GCA_039188975.1 Actinomycetota bacterium | reverse complement strand
GGCGCCGATGCGATCCATCTGTCGGCCTATGGCGACATGACGTCGGGCCAAGCGTTCACGGATGGCACCCTGCCCGACCGCCAGGCAAAGCATGCCGCGCTCTCGGGCAAGCTGACCCGTTCGCTGCCCGTTCCGGTGATCGGGGTCGGGCGGATCAGCCCCGCGTTGGGCGACGAGATGATTGCCTATCGAAAGGCCGACCTCATTGCGATGGGTCGACAACTGTTGGCCGATCCGGCTACTGCGCAGAAGGTTGCGGACGACCGGGCCGACGAGATCCGTCCGTGCATCAACTGCTACGTCTGTGTCGCTCAGCCGTTCTTTGACCGGAAGGTCAAGTGCGCCGTCAATCCGGTGCTGGGACGCGAAGCCGAACTGGCGGCCGTCGAACGGTCGCAGGCAGCCGTCGCGAAGCGGGTCGTCGTCGTCGGGGGCGGTCCGGCCGGCCTCGAGCTCGCCCGGGTGGCGACGCTTCGAGGTCATCACGTGACCGTGTTCGAACGGTCGCCGGCCATCGGCGGCGCGTTGCGGTTTGCGGCCTTGCTCTATGAGCCGAACCTGCGCCTGCTGCACTGGTACGAACACGAGATGACGCGCCTTGGCGTCGACATCCGAACATCGACCGATGCCACTCCGGCCGCCGTCGCCGCCCTCGAGCCCGATCATGTGATCATCGCGACCGGTTCGGCTCGTGCCCGCTCCACCCTCCCCGGCGCCGACCAGCGTCACGTGTTTGACGGCGATGATCTGCGTGACCTTCTCACCGGGTCCGGTGATGGCTCGGCGGCGAAGAAGCTGTCGCTCCCGGCTCGAGTTGCGCTGCGGATCGGGCGCCGGATCGGTCTCCTGTCCGATCCTGGCCAGGTCGCACGGATGAGCGAGCAGTACATGCCCTTGGGCACGCGAGTCGTCATCATCGGCGGTGGTCTCGTCGGCGCAGAACTGGCCGAGTTCCTGATTGAACGGGACCGCCAGGTGACCGTGCTCGAAGCGGGCGACAAGCTGGCGCTCGAGATGGCGCATCCTCGCCGGTGGCGCGTGCTCGGCGATCTCCGAACCCACGGGGCTGATCTCCGGACCGGCGTCCGAGACATCGTGATCGGGCCCGAGGAAGTCCGGTGGACAACTGCCGAGGGTGATGCAACCGCGCTGGCCGATTCGGTCGTGATCGCGACCCTGGTCGACGGTGACCGCTCGGCTGCCCATGCGTTCGCCGCGGCAGGTCTGGAACCGGTGGTCATCGGTGACGCATCGGGCATCGGGTACCTCGAGGGCGCGATTCACGACGGCTGGCACGCCGCCGCCGCGCTGTAGCCAGTGGTGCGAGACGGATCGCTGGCGAAAACGCCATCACCCCGACCGGATGGTCGGGGTGATGTGCGAATGGTGGTCGGGACCGGCGTCGATCCGGTGACCTACCGCTTTTCAGGCGGTCGCTCTGCCAACTGAGCTACCCGACCTCTGGGTGCGCCGCCGCGATCGTGGCGCATGTGCGGTCCTGACGGGATTTGAACCCGCGGCCTCCACCTTGACAGGGTGGCGATCACTCCAAACTGATCTACAGGACCTCCCGTCCAGCCAGGCCGGACGAAATGGAAACGGTAGAGCCGCATCATCAAGATGACAACCCTGCCGTTGGTACCCCATACGGGATTCGAACCCGTGTTACCGGCGTGAAAGGCCGGCGTCCTAGGCCGCTGGACGAATGGGGCCTGCGCTTCGGGCGACCGAACCGCGTGTCACCGCCGGCCAAGACCAGCGAGTGATGGTCGGGAAGCCGACCGACTGGGCAGTGTAGAGGGTGAACGCGGGTACCGTCGCGGGAATGCGGCTCGCGCTCCGTTCTGTTCTGGCGACGCTGGTCGGGTATGTCCTCGGGAACTTGCCGTCCGCGGCGGTCGCGCAGCGGGCCGCTCGCGGGAACCATGACCTCGCGACCGAAGGAACCGGTAACCCGGGCGCTGCCAACGCAGCCCAGGTGCTCGGGCCGGGGTGGGGTGTCACCGTGAGCGTCGCTGATGTGGCAAAAGCGACCCTTGCGGCCCGGCTCGGCGGTCGGCTGGCCGGCGCCCACGGCGCGAACGTCGCGGCAACCGCAGCCGTCATCGGTCACTGCCATCCGATCGGCCGCGCCGGCGGCAAAGGAGTGGCAGCCAGCATTGGCCACGTCATCGGCACCGTTCCCGCCTATCTGCCGCTCGACATCGTCGCCGCGGCGACCACCGCCAAGCTGCCCTGGTTCCGACACCGAACCCGAGCGGCGACCAGCGCCGGATCGATCGTCTGGATCGCGACGACCACCGTGTGGTGGCGTCGTCGCTGGCCGAATCCAGGCGCAGCTCCCGTGACCTGGACCCTTCCAGCCGGCGCCGTGGTGAGTAGTGCGGTCATCGCTCGTCGCTTCAAGGCTGAGGCAGCCAGAGTCGATGCCCACAACGGCACCATCCAGAATGCGGGTTCAGCCCGAGGAGAAGTCGCACCATGATCGGGTTCGTCACCGACTCTGCGTCACAAATCCCGCCCGCCCTTGCGCGCGAACTCGACGTATCGATCGTTCCGATCACCATCTCGATCGACGGTGTCGCCCGTCAAGAAGGCGTCGATCTGGACGCCGACGACTTCTGGCGGCATCTCGACGGCTCGACCCTCCCGGAGATCACGACCTCGCAGCCAAGCCCGGGCGAGATCGCAACGGTGTACCGATCGCTCGCCGCCGCCGGCATCGACGAGATCGTGTCGGTCCATGTCGGCGCCGACGTGTCCGGCACGGTCAACGCTGCCCGACTGGCATCGAGCGACGTCGACATCCCGGTTCACGTGGTCGACAGCGGTACCGCCTCCTTCGGTGTGACGGCATGCCTGTGGGAAGCAGTCCTCGCCGCCCGCCAGGGAGCCGACGGTGCTGCGGCGGCATCGACCGCCGCCGCGATCACTCCATCGATCGGCACCTCCTTCATCTTGCAAGGGCTCGACTTCGCCCGCGCCGGCGGCCGCTTCGATCTGGCGTTACCCGACGACGCCGACGAGGTGATCGTGCTCGCCGGCTACGGAACCGCGATCGACATCGTCGGCGCAGGGCGCGACCTCGAGTCGCTGTGCGATCAGATCGTCGCGCCGTTCCTCGCCGACGACCGGCCGATTCGAGCCGGTGTCGGTCTCGCCGACGACGCGACATTGCCGATCACCGAACGGATCGAGGAACGGCTACGAGCCAGCGACCTGGTTGTCGACCTCGTTCGCTATCGAGTCGGGCCGTCGATCGCAGCCCACACCGGGCCCGGGACCGCCGGAGGGTTCTGGTGGCCGGCAGGCGACGGTTGAGCCCGGTCGCCGGCCTCGATCAGCTGTCGAGCGCGAAGCGGACTGCAGCCGCCGCATGCAGCGCAGTCGTGGGGAAATAGGCGACCGACACATCGTCGGGACCGACCAGCAACTCGATTTCGGTGCAGCCAGCGATCACCCCTGTTGCCCCGCGAGCGACCAGCCGATCGATCGCATCGAGGTACCGCGCTTTCGACTCTGCACGAACGACCCCCTGGACGAGCTCGTCGAAGATCACATCGTGCACCATCGTCCGGTCTGGCTCGTCCGGAACGATCACATCGAGGCCCCGGTCGAGGAGCCGACGCGAGTAGAAGTCCTCTTCCATCGTGTAGCGGGTGCCCAAGAGCGCGACCCGCTCGACCCCCGCATCGAGCACCGCCGATGCCGTGCAATCGGCGAGGTGGAGAAACGGCACGTCGATCGCGGCTTCGATCGCCGGCGCGACGAGATGCATGGTGTTCGTGCACAGAACGATCACGTCCGCGCCTGCGGTCTGGAGATGGTGAGCATCGCGGCCGAGCCGCGCGCCTGCCCCGTCCCAGTCGCCGGCCTCCTGCAGTGCCTCGATCTCGGCGAAGTTGTACGAACGCACGATCAGGTCAGCCGACGCAGTGCCGCCCAGCGCCGCCCGCACCCCCTCGTTGATCATGCGCTCGTAGTGGATCGAACTCTCCCAGCTCATCCCGCCCAACAGTCCGATCGTCTTCATCGGTCGTCTCCCTCGGGTAGTCCGTTCATCGCCGCATCGACCAGTTGCTCGAGGAGCCAACCCAGCCACTCGTACAGCGCAACGATCGGTACCCGCTCGTCGTCATCAGCCAGATCGTGCAGCACGTCGTGGCCGATCACATCGACGTCGAGCCGTTCGCCCAACACCAGACGAAGGGCATTGAGGCTGTGCATCCATGCAGCGATGCCGTCGTCGTCGAGCGTCGCGCCGCCGATCCCGTCTTCCACGACCTCGATCGCTTCGAGACGGGATGCCAGCAACTCGTCGGTCACCATCTGTCGATAAAAGGCTTCGGCTTCCTCGTCGTCGGGTCGAGCGGGCGGAGACAGCCGTCGCAGCGCCGGGTCGGTCTCGCCCATCACCAACTCCCGCAGTTGCGGCAGCACATGCTGCAGCATCTCCTGTTCGTCCTCGGGAAGATCGACCACCACCGTGTCGCCCTTCCATCGAAACCGCCGTCGAAAGAAGGCGGGACTCACGCGTCTTGCTCCAGCGTCGCCCAGAGGCCGTGTTCGTGGAGGCGGAAGACGTCGAGCTCAGCCTTCTCCCGCGTGCCGGTCGCAACGACTGAGCGACCCTCCACGTGCACCTCCATCATCAACCGTTGCGCCTTGTCCTCTGAGTAGCCGAAGACTTTGCGGAACACGAAGGTCACGTACGACATCAGGTTGATCGGATCGTCCCACACGATCACCTTCCACGGGTGATCGATGGCGATGTCGTCGTTCGTTTCGACGTCGGGGGTGGTGATCGGTGCCGTCACGCTGACACCCGCTCCCGCGCCGGCACGGGCTGCTCCGCCGCCCACGCCAGCCGCACGATCGAGATCCAGGTCAGCGACGCCAGCGTGATGTGCAACGCAACCAACGCCACCGGAACGCCAGTGAAGTACTGCCAGTAGCCGACCGCTCCCTGCATGACGAGCAAGGTCAACACCCGCATCGCACCCTCCCGCAGATCGAAACGACCCGCCTGATGGGTACGCCGAATCGTCTCGCCGAGGGTCAACAACACGATCCATCCGGTGATCGAGTGAATCTGCGTCACGTCTCGAACGAGGAACGGAAGTCGAGCCGCAACGAGGGGGTCGTCGCTGCCCGCGTGTGGTCCAGACCCCGTCACGACCGTTCCGGTGACCAACAGCACCGCCCCGAGACCGAACAGCACACGCGACGAACGCCGATACGGCGGCGTCTCACCGGCAGTCGGTTTCGGAATCGGCGTCGCCAACGGGTCGCGCTTGGCCTTTTCGAGCAAGACGGCGGCGTTCCACAGCAACACCATCGACAACAAGAAGTGACCCATCGTGAAGCGCGGATCGAGATGGGTGAGCACGAGTACGGCGCCCAGGCCGATCTGCGCGATCACGCCGGCGACCAACCCCCACGACCACCAGATCAACGAGCGGTCACGAGGGTTGCGGCGAATCGAACCGAGCACGGCGAGCACGACGGCAATCGTCACGACGCCGGTGAAGAGTCGGTTTCCGAACTCGATCAGCGCGTGGTATTCAAGCGACGCGACGAACTGATCGTCCTCACAATTGGGCCAGTCCGTGCATCCCAACCCCGAGCCTGTCAATCGAACTGCGGCACCGGACACGACGATGATGGTCAGCGACCACAGCGCGCCTTGGGCCAGCCGGACGTAGCGCTCGGGGGAGATCGCACCACGGAACATGATCGTGACGTTAGGGCCCGGCAGCACCGCATGCGCCACTGGCGGGTGGGGATTCGGTCAGAAGTCACCCGCCGATCTGGGCGCTCTGGGTTGCGCCGCCCTAGCCTGTCGGACGTGTCCGCTCCCACGCACACCCGCACGCGCCCGAAAGTCCTTGCGTATCTCGCGCTCATGAAGCTGCGCATCGTCGAGCTGTTGCTCGTCACGACGGTGCCGACGATGATCGTGGCCGCCGAGGGCATCCCGTCGCTTTGGCTGATCGCCGCAACCGTCATCGGCGGGACCCTCGCCGCCGGCGGCGCCCACGCCTTCAACATGTACATCGACCGCGACATCGACCGGCTGATGGAACGGACCAAAGACCGTCCGCTCGTCACCGGAGAGATCTCCCCGCGTGAAGGGCTCACCTTTGCCTTTGCGGTCGAAATCGCAGCGTTCTACTGGTTGTGGGCCACGGTCAATCTGCTCTCGGCCGCCCTCGCAGTCAGCGCCACCCTCTTCTACGTGTTCGTCTACAGCCTGTGGCTGAAGCGAAACTCCACCGCCAACATCGTCATCGGTGGCGCTGCGGGCGCCGTGCCGGTCCTCGTTGGCTGGTCTGCTGTCACCAACACGCTCGACTGGCCCCCGGTCGTGCTCTTCGCCGTCATCTTCATGTGGACGCCACCCCACTTCTGGGCCTTGGCGATCCGCTACCGCGACGACTACCAGGCAGCTGAAGTTCCGATGCTGCCGGCGGTCACGTCGCTCGAACACACCGCGAGCCGCATCGTTGCCTACAGCGTGGTCTTGTGGGGTCTGACGCTGCTGTTTGCTCCGGTCGCGGACATGGGGCTGATCTATGTGGTGGCGGCGACGGTTGTCGGTGCGGTGTTCGTCGGTCTCGCCGTGAAGGTGTACCGCGACCCGCAGCCCAAGCTTGCGATGGCGTTGTTCGGGTGGTCGATCACCTATGTGACGTTGCTGTTTGCCGCCATGGCGATCGATGTCGTCGCCCGGCACGGCGTCTGACACGCTCGGAACCGCTGTGACCGCGCTCGGCGCGAGCCGGAAATCTCTTTCGCCCGGTTTCCGCTCCCTGGCGCGGACCCCTGTAAGCTCTGGCGCTGTGCGCGTCCGTGCTGTCTGGATGCGCGCGAACGTTTTTCAGCGAAGGGACAAGGGGTTCCCCTCGGCTGTCGGAGGACACCAGGAACGATGACGATGACCGAGTCACCGCCCGCGGAGGCGGCCGAGGACACGCCGAAAGCCGCAGCCGAGCTCGCTGCCGAGGGGCTCTACGCGTGGCTGTCGACCAGCGACCACAAAGTGATCGGCCGGATCTGGATCCGGCTCTCGCTGCTGTTGCTCGCCGCCGCCACGATCATCGGCACGGTCGTGGCCTTCGAACAGACCGACACGACAGGGATCGACATCTTTGGCGGCACCAACGCCTACGTCCAGATGTGGAGCCTGTACCGCATCGGCATGGTGCTCCTCGTCGTCGCACCGCTGTTCATCGGCATCGCGACGGTCATCGTCCCCATGCAGGTCGGCAGCACCAACATCGCGTTTCCGCGTGCCGCCCTCGCAGCCGCGTGGGGCTATGTGTTCGGTGCCCTCGTGCTCGTCATTTCGGTCATCGTCGGCGGTGGCTGGGGCGCAGTCGACGGTGTGTCCACCCAAGAAGCCGAAGCGATCGAGCTGACCCTGCTTGGGACGGGAATCGTGATCGGCTCGATCATGCTCGCCAGCGTGTGCCTCGCCACGACCGTGATCTCGCTGCGCACCCCGGGTATGGGCCTGGCCAAGGCGCCGCTGTTCGCCTGGTCGATGCTGGTCACGTGCACGGTGTGGCTGTTCACCTTGCCGGTCGTCATCGCCAACCTGATCATCGTCACGGTCGACCTCCGTGGCGGTCCGCTCGCATTCGGTAACCCGGAAGGCTCGACCCAGATCTATGAGCAGATCGCCTGGATCGTCGAACAGCCTCAGCTCTACTCCTTTGCGCTCCCCGTCCTCGGCATCATCGGTTCGATCGTCCCCGTCGTCGCCCAGGGCCGCCATGCCAGCCATGCCGGCGCCATGATCGTCATCGGGCTCGCGGGCCTGCTCTCCATCGGCGGCTGGTCACAACCGTTCTTTGCCGATGGTCGCGACGATTTCCTGTTCATCGCCTTCGGCCTCGTCGCCGTCGTGCCGGTGCTCGCCACCATGGGCCTGGCGGGCCTCACGCTCTTCACCGGTGACGCCCCCGTCGGTATCCCGCCGGCGCCGATGGCTGGCGCGCTCGGTGGCGGCCTCGTGTTGTTGCTCGCCACCACGATCGGGGCGCTTCGAGTCATCGATCCTCTCGACCTCATCGGCACGACCGCTGACACCGCCGTGTTCAGCCTCACCGTGTTTGGCGCCATCGTCGGTGCGGTCGCCGCGCTGTGGTTCTGGGAGCCGAAGCTCAACGGTCGCGAACTCTCCAACCTGCAGGGTCTCGGTGTGGTGACGATGTTCCTCGGCGCCGGTGTGCTCACTGGTGTTGCTGGGCTCATCGCCGGGTTCGACGAGACGCCGGACGACCTGATCGGCGACTTCGGTAACCCGACCGACGCCATGACGGTCATCGCAGCGATCGGCATGATTCTCTCGATTGCGGGTGTGCTCGGGATCGTCGGCGCGGGTCTGCAGTCGCTTCGTGGCGGCGCCACCGGGGCCGACGACCCCTGGAACGGCCACACGCTGGAATGGGCGACCGCCACGCCGGTGCCGACCGACAACTTCGCTGGTCCGCTCGCCCGCGTGACCTCGGAGGCTCCGTTGCTCGACGCCCCTGCCGATGCTGACGGGGAGGACTCCTGATGGCTGCAGTCACCGCCCGCCCACCCGCTCCGGCCCTTCGCCGGCCCCGCACCGTCATGGTCGGCACGCTGTTTGCGTCCGGTGCGTCGTTCATGGTCTTCATCGGCCTGATGGCCGTCTATCTCTCTCGGCGCTCCGTCGCCCGTGACGCTGGTACCGAGTGGTTCCCGGAAGGTGTCGTCGAACTCGGTCCGTCGGGCTGGATCTTCTGGACCTTCGTGCTCTCGGCCTTCACCATCCAATGGGCGGTCCAGGCCATCAACAACGACGACCGGCCCCACGCCTACGTGGCGCTGGCCATCACGGTCATGTTCGGCGCATCGGTGTTCAACCAGCTGTGGTTCATCATCAACGACACCGGCTTTGCCCTCGCCTCGACAGAGTCGCAGTTCATGTTCTTCGTCGTCATCGGTGCCTTCATCACCTTCCTCATCATTTCGATGAGCTTCGTGGTGCTGACGTCACTGCGGGCACTGTTCGGTCAGTACAGCCCCAGCCAAAACGATGGGGTCATGGCTGCCGCCATGTACTGGCACACCGTGTCCGCCATGTACTGGATCCTCTGGATCGCCATCTTCGTCACCAAGTAGGGATCAGATGTTCACCACGGGCTTCAAATTCTTCTTCGGTCTTGCTCTTGCCCTGATGGGCGCCGCCGTCGTCGTTGGCTATGCGACGGGCGGTGGGCATGTCGGGCCGGTCTCGCTGGGCTGGAAAGGCGGCGTCGGCGATCATGTGGCCTACATCACCTTGATGGGCCTCGGCGTCGTGTCGATGGTGACCAGCTTTGTGATCGTCGCGTTCCGCGACGCCGACCCTGCGGCGCAGGCCCACTATCTCGGGGTCGACGAGATCGTGCCGACCGCGCAGGTCACCGGTTCACCCTGGCCGGTCATTGGTGCCTTCGGCCTTGCCGTTGCGGTGTTGGGCTTGGTGCTCAGTGCGATCTTCTTCGTGATCGGCCTCGTCGTGATCGTCATCGCTGCGTTCGAATGGACGATGGACGCCTGGGCGGATCGTGCGACCGGCGACGCCGCAGCCAACCGGGCCCTGCGCGACCGCATCATGGCGCCGATCGAGATCCCGGTGGGCGGCGTGCTGGTGGTGGCCGTCATCGCCCTCGCGGCAAGCCGCATCTTCTTGAACGTCTCCAAGAACGGCGCGGTCTTCTGGGCCGGCGCGCTGTCAGTGGTGATCTTCGGGCTTGGCATTCTGTACGCAGCCAAGCCCAAGATGAACAAGAACGTGCTCGCGGGTCTGGTTTTGACCACGGGCATCGCCATCATCACCGGCGGCATCGTTGCTGCGGTCGGTGGTGAGCGTGAATTCGAACATCACCACGAACACGGTGACGACCATGGTGACGACCATTCGGAAGAGGGTGAAGCAAGTGAGTGATCATCGCAGCCGCTCCCTGCTCGGGCTGATCGTCCTCGTCGGGCTCGTCTCGGCGGGGTGCGCGAGCGACGCCGAGCTCGACACGCTCAACCCGCAAAGCGAAACCGCTCGCGAGATCGACGACCTGCTCGACATCGTCTTGATCATCGCCGGCGTCATCTTCGTGCTCGTCGTGGGTGGCGTCGTCTGGCTCGCCATGAAGAACCGGGTGAAGAGCTACGAGGGCGACGACGAGTTCCCTGCGCAGATCACCCACAACAACACGCTCGAGATCGGCTGGACCATCGGGCCCGCGATCATCATGGTCATCGTCGCCGTCTTGACGATCACGACCCACATCGCGATCAACGACACCGAGGTCAACGCGGTCACCGTCGACGTCGCGGGCGACGCCACCGAATGGGAGCCCAAGGTCGTCGTGGTCGGCCAGCAATGGTGGTGGGAGTTCCGGTACTACTTCTCCGAGGATGTCGATGCCGACATGCTGGGAGATCCCCGCCAACTGCCGCCGGCCGACATCGTCACGTCGGGGCAGATGATCATCCCGACCGGCGAGGAGATCGAGCTGCTCGTCACCTCTCGTGACGTGATCCACTCGTTCTGGATCCCGGCCCTCAACGGCAAGCGTGATGCCCGCCCGGGCTTCTTTGCCCCGTGGAAGATCGAAGCCGACGACCCCGGCGTCTACTTCGGTCAGTGCACCGAGTTCTGTGGCCTGTCGCACAGCCGGATGCGTATGCAGGTCGTCGCCATGGACGATGGCGATTTCCAGACGTGGATCGACGAACAGATGCAGCCCGGGGCCGAGGTCGCGGGTGAGCAGATCGAGCGTGGTCGGCAGGCCTTCATCGCCAACTGCAGCTCGTGCCACCTCGTGTCGGGTTTGAACGGCGCCGTCGACGAGGTTGTCGCCGCCGTCGAGTCTCAAGCGGCTCCCAACCTCACCCACTTCGCCAGCCGCACGACCTTCGCTGGCGGCATTCTCAACGTGTACGACGAGGACGGGACGTTCAACCGCGACGACGTCGCTGCCTGGCTCCGAGCGCCCGAAGAGATCAAGGCCAATGCGGCCAACGACTTGCCCGATGGCGTCTTGCCACGGGGTATGCCCAACCTGGGCCTTTCCGAACGAACGATCAGTGACCTGGTTGCGTATCTCGAAACGCTTGGCGAACGGCCGGCGGATTGGATGCTCGAGCAGACGGAGGTGGAGTGACATGGCGATCACCGATGAACCCTTGGCGCTGACCAGCGGTGAGAAGTACGCCGAGCGTCCGCTCGGTGTGCTCACCCGGCCGCAGGCGCACGGCGGCTGGAAGGACTGGGTCAGCACGGTCGATCACAAGAAGATCGGGATCATGTACGGCGTCGCCGCCATGTTCTTCTTCTTGGTCGGTGGTCTCGAAGCCCTGCTGATCCGCACCCAGCTCGCCTTCCCCGATCAGGGCTTCCTCAGCGCCGAGGTCTACAACCAGGTCTTCACGATGCACGGCGTCACGATGATCTTCCTCTTCGTGATGCCGATGGCGGCCGCGTTTGCGAACTATCTGATCCCGCTGCAGATCGGCGCTCGTGACGTCGCCTTCCCTCGCATGAACGCCCTGTCGTTCTGGGTCTGGTTGTCCGGCGCCATCTTCTTGAACACGTCGTGGATCGTGGGTGGCGGCGGCGCCGACTGTGGCTGGTTCTGCTACTCGCCCAACAGCGGCCTCATCTACTCGCCCACCAACGGGGTCGACTTCTACGCGATCGGCTTGCTGATCACCGGTATCGCGTCGTTGGTCTCGGCGGTGAACCTCACGGTCACCTGCCTCAACATGCGGGCGCCGGGCATGAGCCTGTTCCGCATGCCGGTCCTGACCTGGATGCTCCTGGTCACCCAGTTCCTCCTGGCGTTCGCCCTGCCCGTCATCACGGTGGCGTTGCTGCTCTTGCTGTTCGACCGCCTCTTCGACAGCCAGTTCTTCGATCCGAGAGCGGGCGCCGATCCGCTGCTGTGGCAGCACCTGTTCTGGATCTTCGGTCACCCCGAGGTGTACATCATCATCTTGCCGAGCTTCGGCATCATCTCCGAAGTGATCCCAACCTTCAGCCGCAAACCGATCTTCGGCTACACCTTCATGGTGTTCTCCGGTATCGCGATCGGGTTCATGGGCTGGGGCGTGTGGGCCCACCACATGTTCGTTTCCGGCATCGGCCCCATCTCGGTGGCTGCGTTCTCACTGTCGACGATGTTCATCGCCGTGCCGACCGGTGTGAAGATCCTCAACTGGCTCGCCACCATGTGGGGCGGCAAGTTGCACTTCACGACCGCCATGCTCTTTGCCGTCGGCACGGTCGCAATGTTCACCATCGGCGGTCTGTCGGGCGTGACTCACTCCCTCGCCCCGGCTGACACGCAGCAGACCGACACGTACTACATCGTTGCCCACTTCCACTATGTGATCTTCGGTGGCGGCGTCCTCGGCCTGTTCGCCGGTGCCTACTTCTGGTGGCCCAAGGTGTTTGGCCACTTCCTCAACGAAAAGCGGGGCAAGGTCAACTTCTGGCTGATGCTCATCGGCTTCAACCTCACGTTCGGACCGATGCACGTCCTTGGCTTGCAGGGCATGAGCCGCCGCATCGACACGTACTCGGCCGGCTTCGGGTTCGAGTTCTGGAACCTGGTCGCCACCGCCGGCTCCTACATCCTCGGCTTCTCGGTGCTCTACTTCCTGTGGAACGTGTACATGTCGAAGAAGGAAGCGCCGAACCTGCCGCCCCCCGGTCCCGATCCGTGGGACGCCCGCAGCCTCGAGTGGTCGGTGCCGTCGCCGACGCCGGAGCACAACTTCGACGAGATTCCCGTCGTCGAGTCACAAGACGACTGGTGGCACCGCAAGTACAACATCGAAGACGATGGCCGGGTCGTGCGCGTTGCGACCGCCGAGGAAGCCGCCCAGAAGGGTGATGCGGTCGGCGTGCACCTGCCGTCACCATCGTTCTGGCCGCTCGTGCTGTCGATCGGCCTGCCGTTGATCGGCTACGGCGTGATCTTCAACCTGTGGCTCTGCGTGCTCGGTGGCATCTTGACGGGCGGCGCCATCTACGCCTGGGCACTCGAGCCGGTCGATGATCCTGACGCCGACCACGGCCACGGTCACGACGACCATGATGATCATGGCGACGACGACGGTGACGGTGAACCCGTTGCGGTCGGCGCCGGGAGCGAAGCCGGCGACGAAAGCTCGGAGGAGGAGGCCTGATGGCTGCGACTGCAACCGCCCCGGCCGAGGTCCATCACGACCACGACCCGCACGCGACGAACACGGGCATCTCCAACAACAAGTTGGCGATGTGGCTGTTCCTCGCCACCGAGTGCCTGTTGTTCGGCGCCCTCATCTCCACCTACCTGCTCTACAAGACCAGGGGGAACGGCGGTGTCTTGCCGACCGACATCTTCGACATCCCGTTCACGTCGGTCAGTTCCTTCGTGTTGCTGATGAGCTCGCTCACGATGGTGTTGGCCCTGTCGGCCTTCGCTCGTCACGACCTCGATCGAGGCAAGGTGTGGCTGCTCGTCACCGCCTCCCTCGGCGCGGTGTTCCTCGGCGGCCAGGTCTATGAGTTCACCGCCTTCGTGCGTGAAGGCATGGGTTACACCGCCAACCCGGCAGCCTCGGCGTTCTACACGCTCACCGGCTTCCACGGTGTGCACGTCAGCATCGGCATCTTGATGTTGATGTCGCTCTGGGTCGCGGCCCAGCAGGGCAAGCTGACTGGCAAGAACGCTGAGACCGTCGAAATCGTCGGCCTGTACTGGCACTTCGTCGACATCGTGTGGATCTTCATCTTCACGGTGATCTACCTGATCCCGCCCGCGTAGGAGGCACCATGAGCGACGCAACCGCCGAAGCTGTCGAAACGCACGACGACGATCATCACGATCATCCGTCGGATTGGGAGTACGTCAAGATCGCGGCGATCTTGGCGATCTTCACCGCCATCGAGGTCCTCACCTACTTCGAATCCGTCTTCACGATCTTTGAGACCCGCTGGGTCCTGCTGTTCACGCTCTTCTTCTTGATGATCGTGAAGTTCGCCCTCGTCGGCTGGTACTTCATGCACCTGAAGCAGGACAAGAAAGTCCTGTCTCAGTTCTTCATCTCTGGGATCGTGTTGGCCGTCAGCGTGTACGTGATCTTCCTTCTCGCCTTCAACTTCTGGGGTTGACCATGCTCGGCACCCTGCTGGCGGTGACCGAGTACGAGATCCACCCCGAGGTGTGGGTACTGGTCGCCGCGATCGTCGGTTTGGGGGTCTATTCGGTTCGAGCGATCGGGCCACTGGTCGTACCGGCGGGGGAGCCGGTCGTCACCACCGGGCAAAAGCGAGCGTTCGTCGCTGCTGTGGTGCTGTTGTGGTTGTCGGCGGATTGGCCGATGCACGACATTGCCGAAGAGCATTTGTACTTCGTGCACATGTTCCAGCACTTGATGATCACCTTCATCATCCCGCCGCTGTTTCTCCTCGCCATGCCGGCGTGGCTTGCCCGTCTCATCATTCTCGAGGACGGAACACCGCAGCGCATCTTGCGCACCCTCGCTCGGCCGTTGGTCGCCGGCATCATCTTCAATGCGCTTGCGCTTCTCACCCATTGGGGGGCGGTCGTCCAGCTGTCGGTCGACAACGGCCCCTTCCACTATGTGCTGCACCTCGTCGTGTTTGCGTCGGCCCTGCTGATGTGGTTCCCGGTGCTCGGCCCGCTCCCCGAGATGCAGATGTCGGAGCCGGGCAAGATGCTCTACCTCTTCTTGATGTCGATCATCCCGACCGTGCCCGCCGGTTGGCTCACGTTTGCTGAAGGAATCGTGTACGAGGCCTACGACACCGACGACCCGCTCTGGGGAATCAGCCCCCGCGACGACCAGCAGGCCGCGGGCGCCGTCATGAAGATCCTCGGTGGCTTCTTCCTGTGGGGCATGATCGCCATCCGTTTCTTCCGCTTTGCTGGCTCGCACGTTCGTGCCGACGAAGAGGCTCGTAAGGAGCGGCATCGCAATCGTCTCACCTTCGAAGACGTCGAGCAGCGGTTCGCCGAAGCCGGCGATCCGCCCGTCGAAGCCCGCTAACGAAACACCGGGTCGTCTGACCACACGGTGATCGTCATCTGGTCGGTCAGGTCCGCCAGCACCTCGGCAACCACGCGCCGGCGCCGGCCATCGAGCCCAGCGGTTGGGTCGACGAGCGCCAGGTCCACCCGTGGTACGGCCAAGGTGATGAGCAGCGCACAGATCTGTCGTTCGCCGCGGCTCATCGGGGCAGGGAGACGATCGAGCAGTGGCTCAGCGTCGAGTTCGTCGAGGAGGAAGTCAACGACCATGTCGGGCTCGGCCAGACCGGCGGCGCGCACCGTCTCGAGGATCTGATCGGCGAGGCTGGTGTCCCCTGCAACCGGGGCAAGGTCGTCTCCGTTGGGGGCCGCGGCGAGAGGTCGCAGGTCGAGCACGACCTCAGT
>JBCCYT010000098.1:0-15617 GCA_039188975.1 Actinomycetota bacterium | reverse complement strand
CGACAATCGAGCGCGACTGAGCGCTGCGACAATCGAGCGCGACTGAGCGCTGCGACAATCGAGCGCGACTGAGCGCTGCGACAATCGAGCGCGACTGAGCGCTGCGACAATCGAGCGCGAGTCCTACACCAGGCTGTTGGCCTGAATGGTGTCGACGAGGATGGCGGGTGTGCCGCTCGCTGCGGGGTTCGCTCCCACGAGTCTGATTTCCACGTTGTGGTTTCCTGCGCCCAGGGCGTCAGAGGACCAGAGGGTGGCGCCCGACGCGTAGTTTGCGGCGTAGCAATCGACGGTTGCGACGAGTGTCCCGTCCACTCGGACTTCGGCGATGCCGCGGGCCCGGCCCCGTTGGCCGATCCAACGCACCGATGAGCCGTTGACGGTGAAGCGGCATGTGGCCCCGTTGAAGGGAGCGACATGGGCGGAGCCGCCCGACTGCGATGGGTGGTTCCAGGTGAACCAGTTGCCGCCATAGGTGAGCTTGTCGCTGGTGTTTTCGTAGGTGACGAGTTCCGGCTCGCCCCCGCCGCCGCCACCGTCACCTAACGCAACGGCCTCGATGGCGTCGACCAAAATGACCGGCGTGCCCGAGACAGACGGGTTGGCACCGGCGTTGGTGATCGTGAGCGTCTTGGTTCCCTCGCCGAGGTCGGTTGCTTCGAACAGCACGACCTGGGATGCGTAGTTCGCCGCGTACGTGTCGACGGTTTGCACGAGGTTGCCGTCGATGCGGACCTCGGCGATCGCTCGGGCTCGGCCTCGTTGGCCAATCCACCGAACGGTCGGCCCGGTGAACGTGACGGTGCACGTTGCGCCGGCCAGTCCGACCGCGGCCGAACCACCTGATTGACTGTTGCTGTTCCAGGTGAACCACGACCCGCTGTAGGCGATGTCAGGATGGTCGTTCTCGAACCGGACGACGTCGTCGTTGGGTGGAGGTGGGGGGCTGACGAGCGACACGGCCTCAACCGCATCGACCAACACCACGCCCGAGCCCTGCGAGTTGGGGCCGGGCCCGAGGTATTCGACGACGGCGACGTGCTCGCCGTTGCCGAGTCCGGTGCCTTCGTACAGCACTGCTTCGGAGAGCCAGGAGTTGGCGAACGTGTCGATCGTGGCTCGCTCCATTCCGTCGATGGTGACTCGAGCGCGACCTCGTTGCGGCCCGAGCTGGCCGATCACCCGCATCGTGTCGCCGGTGAAGGTGTAGGTGAGGGTCGCCCCGATCCCGGCTGCCACGGCGGAACTGCCACCTGACTGGCTGGCGTTGTTCCAGGTGAACCAGTCGCCGGCATAGACGAGGTCCGGGTGGGTGTTCTCGAACCGGTTGAGTTCGCCCGGCTCGGTGCCCGCGAACGGACCACTGATTTCGAAGGTCTCGCCCGGAGAACGCTGCGACGACACATACAGGCGGGTTCCGGAGGGGTCGAAGGCCGGGCCGGTGAGTTCGCTCCCGACCGGGCCGTCGTAACGGCCGACGACGGTGACCTCGCCAGACCGGGTGACGAAGACGATCTCGAGATTGCCGCCGTCCTCGACGACCAACACATCGCCTTGGGGCGTGATGACCAGGTTGTCGGGACCGGTGAGCTGCGGGTTTGGGTGGGTCGCGGCGTCGTACAGGATCGACAGCGTGGTGGTGCGAAGATCGAGTTGCCAGATTCGGTTGTCGCCCTTGGTGGTGAAGTAGATCGTCGAGTCGATGTAGTCGATGCCCTCGGCACCGTCGAACTTCACTGCGTTCGGCACCTGCTGATGCGGATAGGGGTCGGTGCCGGCCGGGTCGGGGATGTCCTCCCAATCGAGGGCTCCGCCGCCTTCGTCGACGAGAACCTGCAGCGTGCCGCTCGACAGGTCACCCCAGACGTCGGGGGTGAAGCGATAGAGCACCCCGTCGGGCCGGTCTTCGGTGAGGAACAGAGCTCGCCAGTTGGGAGCTGCGGCGACGGCTTCATGCTGAAACGCCCCCATGGCGGGCCGGGCGACCGCTGGGGTCGCTCCTGTGGGATCGCACTCGTAGACGAGACCGGTCGGGTGTTCTTCGCAGGAGAGCCAGGTGCCCCACGGCGTGGCGCCCCCGGCACAGTTCATGGTGGTGCCGGCGAGGATGGATCGTGCGCCGGTGATATTGCCGTCGGAATCGAACGAGATGCTGCCGACGCCGCCTCGCTCCTCTCGCCGCTCGCTGTTGGACACATAGGTCCAGCCACCGCCGGGGGCAGGGAACGTGGCACCGCCGTCGGGATCGAGGTGCCAGGTGTGTCCGGTGTCCGCAACCTGCGATGCGCTGGTGGCAACGCTGCGGGATGTGAAGCCGGGCAGCAGCCGCCAGCCGTTGGCGTCGGCGGGCTGCAAGAGGCCCCCGCGTTCGACGCCGAGGGCGCCGGCGACGCCTTGCATTCGAATGGACGCGACGACCGCGAGGGCGCCACCTGCCAAATGCAGAACGGATCGCCGGTCGATCAGGGCCGGCGCCAACTTGTCGCTCATCTCACGCTCCGTGTTCTTCTGCCTATCGGAGGGTACCGGTCTCTAACCAAGCACAACAGGGCCAAAGAACGGTGGCAGAATCGCCAAAAGACCTACGTCTTCATGTGACGGAAACGGAGCAACGACATGCAGTTGGCGATGGTGGGCCTCGGGCGGATGGGGGCGAACATCGTCCGACGGCTCATGCAGGACGGTCACGACTGTGTCGTCACCGACGTCCACACCGAGGCGATCGACGATCTCGTCAGCGAAGGCGCGGTCGGCGCGGTTGATCTGGCCGACCTCGTCGCCAAGACGACGGGTCCGAGGCGAGTCTGGATCATGGTGCCGGTTGCACTGGTCGACTCGATCATCGAGCAGCTCATCCCCCTGTTGGAGCCCGGCGATGTGATCATCGACGGCGGCAACTCGTTCTATCGCCATGACATCGACCGAGCTGATCTGCTCGGTGAGCACGGGCTGCACTATGTGGACGTGGGCACGAGCGGAGGCGTGTACGGCCTCGAGCGGGGGTTCTGCCTGATGGTCGGGGGTGAGCGAGACGTCGTCGAGGCCATGGGGCCGCTCTTCGACACGATCTCTCCCCCGATCGATTCGGTTCCTCGAACCGCGAACCGCAGCGGCGACATCGTGGCCGCCGAGCACGGCTGGTTGCACTGTGGTCCCGCAGGAGCAGGTCACTTCGTCAAGATGGTGCACAACGGCATCGAGTACGGGATGATGGCGGCGCTGGCCGAGGGGCTGGGCATTCTCGAGGCGGCTGACTCCGGCACCGAGGTGCGCCAGGCCGACGCGGAGACGGCACCGCTCGAAGATCCTCGGGCGTACCAGTACGACTTCGACATCGCGGCCATCACCGAGTTGTGGCGGCGAGGCAGCGTCATCAACAGCTGGCTCGTCGATCTGACCGCCAACGCGTTCGCCGAGGATCCCGAGTTGTCGGCGTTCGCCGGGCGGGTGTCGGACAGTGGGATGGGTCGCTGGACGGTCAAGGCGGCGGTCGACACGGGCGTACCCGCCCATGTGATCACGGCGTCGCTCTACGAGCGCTTCGCGAGTCGCGACAAGTTCGACTACGCCGGCAAAGCGCTCTCGGCGATGCGCATGCAGTTCGGCGGCCATCATGAGAAGTCAGCCGAACCTGTCGCTGGCGAGGGCAACGAATGATCCGCGATCCAGCCGACGCGCTGGTGATGTTCGGCATCACCGGCGATCTGGCCAAGAAAAAGCTGATCCCTGCGCTGTACGAACTCACCGCGGAGGGGCGACTCGACATGCCCGTCGTTGGCGCAGCCCGCTCCGAGTGGGGAGATGAAGGGCTTCGCCAACACGTCCGGGAGGTGCTCGCGGGTCGAGACGAAGCCGTCATCGAGCAGCTGTGCCGCAACCTCACCTACGTCCATGGCGACTACCAGGACCCGGCGGTCTACCAGGAGATCCACGATCGCCTCGCCGGAGCCTCGCTACCGGTTTTCTTCATGGCGATTCCGCCGTCGCTGTTCGACGATGTCGCCACCGGGTTGGCCGAGGTCGGTTGCAACAGCACGGGACGGCTCGTGGTCGAGAAGCCGTTCGGCCGCGACCTCGCCAGCGCCCGCGAGCTGAATGACATCCTGCATCGGTACTTCCGCGAGGAGCAGATCTTTCGGATCGATCACTTCCTGGGCAAAGAGCCGGTGCAGAACCTGCTGGTCTTTCGCTTCGCCAACGCCCTTCTCGAGCCGATCTGGAATCGGCACCATGTGTCGAACGTGATCGTCACCATGGCCGAATCGTTTGGGATCGAGGGCCGGGGCCGGTTCTACGACGGTGTCGGCGCGATCCGCGACGTCATTCAGAACCACCTGCTCCAGATCATCGGCTTGCTCGCGATGGAGCCTCCCGTTTCAAGCGAACCCGACGCGCTGCGCGACGAGGTCGTGAAGGTCATGAAGGCCATCGCTCCGCTGACTCCGGACGATGTCGTACGGGGCCGTTATGCCGGGTACCTCGACGAAGATGATGTCGTCGAAACGTCCGACACCGAGACCTATGCCGCCGTTCGCTTCGAGGTCGACAATTGGCGGTGGGCCGGGGTGCCGTTCTGCATTCGAGCCGGCAAGGGCATGACGGAGACGGTGACCGAAGCCATCATCGTGCTCCGACAGACCCCCCAGGACCTGTTTGCGCCCGAAGGCAAGCCGCCTGCGAACGTGATCACCTTCCGCATGAAGCCCGACGATGTGATCTCGATGAGCTTGCAGGCCAAGGTGCCCGGCCAGCAGATGCAGGCGCAAGGGGTCGACCTCACCGTCGACTACGGCGAGGCGCTCGGCGGCGACGGCCCCGACCCGTACGAACGGCTTCTGGGCGACGCGCTCGACGGTGACCCTCGGCTGTTCGCTCGACAAGACAGCGTCGAGGAAGCCTGGCGTATCGTCGAGGGCGTGCTGGATTCGGCCACTCCGATTCACGAATACCCGTTCGGGAGCTGGGGCCCGCGCTTCGCCGACGCCGTCTTGCCCCCCGGCCACACGTGGCCCGAGGAAGGCTGAGCGGTGCTGGTTCGGGTTGCCCCCGACGCCGCTGCGGCGGCAGAAGACGCGGCTGATGTCGTCGAGACGATGGCGGCCCATGCCATCGAGGCGCGCGGTCGTTTTGTCTGGGCTGTTTCCGGCGGATCGACGCCAGGGGCTTTTCTCGCCGCGCTCGCGACGCGTGATGGGATCGACTGGCCGCGCACACACCTGTTCCAGGTCGATGAGCGCATCGCCGCGTCGGGGAGCGATGAACGCAACGACACGATGATTCGAGAGAGATTCGCTGATGCCCGACCTCTGGCGAACTATCACCCCATGCCGGTCGTCGCCGCCTCGCTCGGTGTCGCGCTCGCGGAACATGTCGCTCTGCTCGAGGCCCTGACCGGCGACCCGGCAGAGCTGGATCTGATCCAGCTCGGACTCGGGAGCGATGGCCACACGGCGTCGCTGGTTCCGGGCGACCCGGTGCTGGAATCCACCAGCGAACTGGCGACGACCGGTCTGTACAACGGCACCCGACGGGTGACGATGACCGCCCCCCTGATCAATCGAGCGCGAAGCCGGCTGTTTCTCGTCACTGGTGCGGGAAAGGATGAGGCGCTCGGCCAGCTGGCCGAGCGCGACCCGGGCATTCCGGGTTCTCTCATCACCGACGAGGGCCCCGTCCTCGTGACCGACCGTCAGGTCATCTGAACCGTCACGTCGACGGTGGTGGAGCCGGGCGTCGAAAGGCGGCGAGCCCTGGGAGTCCGACGCCCGACTCCCCCGTCAGCGATCAGCCGACGGGCGCGATGGTCACGGTGAGGTGTCCGTCGAGCTCGACATCAAGGCCACGAACCTCGGTGTTGTCGTCCGCCGCACCGGTATTCGGGCCGGCCTGGCGGGGAGCCTGGTCGGGGCCGGCCGCGATGGCCTGGTCGACTTCGGTGCCCGCGTCGTAGAGCCGCAGCTGGTCGGTGAGATCACCGGAGATCGGGCTGCCGTTGTCGAACAGGGCGACATTTCGCAGCGCAACGAACCAGTCGTTCGACTGCACGAGCATCGACGCCAGGTTCAGGTACGCACCGTCGTGGGCCGTGACCGTGAAGGTGTAACTCTGACCGGGGAATGCCGGTCCCGCCTCGTCCTCCCCGTTGGGAATGGCGGCGGCACCGTAGTGGCCGATGCCGGCCGCTTCGAGTTCCTCGACGAGCACGCCCGGTCCACCGTCCTCGGCCAGCATCTCGAGGCCGGGGGTGGCGGCCACGCCGGTGACGAAGAGCGCATCGGGCTGGTCGGCGGCGACATAGGCGATCGGGGCGAACGGCCCGGTAATGCCGGTCAGGGGGGCGAGCTCCGCGGCAAGGTCGCCGGGGCCACCATCTTCGGCCAGGATCTCCAGACCAGCGGATGCTTCAGCTCCCTCGACGAACAGCGACACGGCGTCGTTGTGGACCGCCCAGGCGACCGGAGCGATCGGGCCGGGCACCGACGCACCGGCGCTGATGTTCTCGATCCGCACGATGGTGTTGCCGTCGTCCTGCGGATCGAGGGTCACCTGGATGTAGTTGGCCGCGTCGAAGCCATCGACCGGGCGGATCGCCGAGTTCGGGTCGTCATCACCGGTGTTCGGGCCGGCCTGGCGGGGAGCCTGATCGGCGCCCTCGCCCGGGGTCTGATCGGCCTCGGTGCCGGCGTCCCAGAGCGAGACCTGATCGGTCACATCACCGCTGACCGGGGCGCCGTCCGCGTCGGTCAACGCGAGGCCCGCGGGCCCCGGCGACCAGAACCAGTCGTTGGTCTGCACGAACATCGTGGCGAAGCTCAGCAGCGGCGCCGAGCGGGGCACGGTGAACTCGTAGCCGCTTCCGGGGGCCGCGGGGCCGGCCTCGGTGCCGTCGAACGGGATCGGCTGGGCACCGCTCGCCGCGATGGCAAAGCTGTCGGAGGTGTTGGTGAGGGTCACTTCGAAGACGGTGACATCGCCGTCGGCCATGTCGTCTTCCTCGGCCATGTCGTCCTCGGCCATCTCGTCTTCAGCCATGTCGTCATCGGCCATCTCATCATCGGCCATCTCGTCATCGGCCATCTCGTCATCGTCAGCCATCTCGTCCTCGTCGGCCATTTCCTCCTCAGCCATCTCCTCGTCGTCGGCCGTTGCCGTGGCGACGGGATCATCGTCACTGCACGCAGCGGCGAGTAGGGCCAGCGCCATGAGGGCGGCGAACAGGCGGAGCAATCGTTGCATCGGGTTTCCTCCATCGGGAACGCACAACCGGTCGTTGTGCACCGGCCAGACAACGAGCGCTCGATCTCCGCAGGTTCCTGGTCGAATGTCACGGACCAGATCAGGGAGGCACCGGGTTACCTGCGTCTTTTGGGCCGACTACCGTGTCAATCCGATGGCTGCGGACCTCGACCCCGAACTGATCGCCCTGTTCGAGTCGATCGGTGTACCCGAGGCGGAAATACCACCCGACATATCGGCCCAGAGCGCCCTCGCCTCCGATGCCGTGCTCGCCCGGGGCGACCATCACTCGTTACGAGACCTCGGCGCGACCCTCGATCTCGAGGTCGAGCATCTGTGCGTGGTGTTCGCGGAGATGGGGATTCGAATCACCGACTTCGACCAGGTTCGCTTCGACGACCGAGACCTGGAACTGCTGCGGTTCGTCACCCAAGCAACCGATCAGCTCTATGTCGAAAATGAAGGCGATGAGATCCTCAATGTGGTCGGAAGTACGTTGGAAACACTGGCCGAAGCGGCCATCGCCAGCCATGTGCAAGGCCCCGAGCGACGGCTCCGTTCCGATGCCGACGGCGTCCGGCTGAACGCCGATGCCGCCACGCTCGGGCTGCTCCTCGCCGATGCGCTCCCGATGGTCTTTCGCCATCACCTCCGCCAGGCGGCGACCCGGCAGCGTCGGACTCAGAATCATGACCACCGAGAGCTGGTCGAGCTCGCCGTCGGTTTCGTCGATCTCGTCGGTTTCACCGCGCTCTCCCAATCCCTGGAGTCACTCGAACTCGTCGACTTCGTCCGAACCTTCGAGCGGGCGGCCCATGCCGCCGCTCGTCGTCACGACACCCGGATCGCCAAGCTGATCGGCGACGAGGTGATGTTCGTTGCCGAGTCTCCGACCACGGCAACCGACTTTGCGACTGATCTGATCGCGACGTTTCAGGCCGATGGTGTCGTGCCTCGCGGTGGGGTCGCACAGGGGTCGATCATCACCCTCCACGGTGACTATTTCGGCCCAGTCGTCAATCTCGCAGCCCGCCTCGTCGGCGCGGCCGTGCCCGCCGAGGTCCTCGTGACCGAGGCGGTAGCAGACGAACTCGCCGAACGGGCCGTCCCGTCCGGCCGTCGCATGCTCAAGGGGTTCCCGGAACCGGTCGCGGTCTGGTCGGTGACCAGCTGATCAAAGGCCGATGATGCGGCCGGCCTTTTCGAAGAGGCCAACGGTCGTGCCGTGGAGCAGATCGCCAAACTCCTTGGCCGCCTTCCCGGCAAACGCTCGCGCGTGCGTGCCCTCGAGAATGATGCCGGTCTTGTAGCAGGCCAGCACGGCATACCAGTCGAGCGCCTCGATCGATCGGGGCGAGTTCGCGTCATAGTGTGCCACCAGCTCGTCGATGGTCGGGAAGCCATCCCACGGCTGCACCGACATCATTCCCGCCGCTCCGTCCTCCTCGGGCCAGAACGCGACGATCAGACCGAGATCGATCAACGGGTCGCCCTGCGTCGCCAGCTCCCAATCGACGATCGCGGCGATCTCGCCCCGGTCGGGACGGAACATGACGTTGGCGAGGTGGTAGTCGCCGTGAATGATGCCGGTCGGCGACGGATCGGGCCGGTTTGCTTCGAGGAATGCCTGGATCTCGGCGAGATGGGGCAGGTCGGGCCCCGGGTAGCCATCGAGTTCGTTGTAACTCTCGAGCTGCGATTGCCAACGAGGGACCTGGCGCTCGAGATAGCCCTCGGGCCTTCCGAAACCGTCGAGATCCTTCGTGGCGGGATCGACGGCATGGAGCGCCAGGACCGCGTCGACGAAGGAGATACCCATCGAGCGTCGCACGGCGGGGTCGGCGGCATGGAGTTCTGGAAGTCCCGAGGTCGCCTGAAAGCCGTCGATCGGCTCCATGAGGTAGAACGCCGCCCCCAGCACATCGACGTCGCGTTCCGCTGCGATGAGGCGGGGATGGGGAACGTCGGTGTCAGCCAGCGCGCCGAGCACCCGGGCCTCGCGCCGCATCGTTTCATCGGAGTTCTTCCGCTTGTGCTCCGGCGGGCGGCGCAGAACATAGGTGCGGCCGTCGCGCACGAACTTCAGCAAGAGGTTCTGGGTGCCTCCGGCCAATGCCTCCACCGATTCGAGCGGCCCCGACCCCAGATCGTTGCCGTCCATCCACTCGCGGAGGACGTTGGTGTCAACGATCTTCGGATCGACGGGCTGGGGATCAGCCATTCCCGGCAACCCCGCTCATACCTCCGTCGAGACGGATGATCGAACCGGTGATGTAGGCCCCGGCGTCGCTCGCCAGCAGCAAGGCGGCGCCGACCACCTCGCGGGGCTCCCCCGCTCGTTGCAGCGGGATCGCTCGCGTGAAGTGCTCGAACACGCCGTCGGGCCACGCCTGAGAGATGTCGGTGGCGAACGGTCCCGGCATCAGACAATTCACCCGCACCTCCGGGGCGAAGGTCTGGGCCAGACCGGCGGTCAGGTTGTTGATGCCAGCCTTCGCGGCACCGTAGGGCAGCTCCGCGGCGGTCGGCGACAGCGACGCGGTGCTCGAGACGTTGATGATCGATCCGCCGCCGGCGGCCTTCATCCGCTCCCCCACCAGCGCCGACAGACGCCACGGGCCAGTGAGGTTCACGTCGAGCACCTTGCGCCACAGGGCTTCGGTCACCGCGCTCGGCGACTCGTAGAGCGGGCTCATGCCGGCGTTGTTGACCAGCACATCGATTCGGCCGAACTCGGCATACACCTCAGCGGCCAACACACCGAGCGCATCCCAGTCACCGACGTGGCACTGCTTGGGGGTGATCGTCCGTCCCGTCGACTGGGTGATCTCGGCCGCCGCCTGCTCGAGCACGTCGAGTTTGCGACTGGCGATGATCACATCGGCGCCATGTTCGGCGAACGCTTGGGTCATCTCGCGGCCGAGGCCGCGGCCACCGCCGGTGACGAGTGCGATCTTGCCGCTGAGGTCGAAGGGATTCACGCTCAGACGGGAAGGTCGCCGGTGGCGGCGCGGGTCGTGCCGTGGTCTTTGAAGGCGGCGATCGTGCGCTGAGCGATCCGCATCTGGTGAATCTCATCCGCGCCGTCGGCGAAGCGAGCCCACCGGGCGTGCTGATACATGTGGGCGAGTGGCGTGTCGGTCGAATAGCCGAGGGCGCCGTGGGTCTGGATCGCTCGGTCGATGATGCGGTTGAGGCTGTTGGCGACGAAGTGCTTGGCCATCGAGACCTCGGACTTGAAGTCGACGTTCTCTCCCCGGTGGGCGGCGTCGATTTTGCTCGCTGCGTGCAACACCATCAGCTTGCACTGGTACAGCTCCATCGCCGAATCCGCGATCATCCACTGCACACCCTGTTTCTCGGCGAGGACCGACCCGTGGCTGAATCGCTCCAGTGCTCGTTCGACCATCATGTCGAGCGCTGTCTCCGCCTGGGAAATCCAGCGCATGCAGTGCGCAAGGCGGGCCGGGCCGAGTCGGTACTGGCCGAGGAGGTGGCCCTGCCCACGGCCGCCGAGCATCTGGCTCTCATGAACCCGAAGATCCTCGATCAGGATCTCGCTGTGGCCGGTGCCGCCATGCATCGTTTCGATCTGGCGGACCTCGTTCCAGCCATCCTGAGGCAGATCGATCAGGAACGCCGTGTTTGCCGCCTGCGGCAGGTCCGGGTCGTCCTCGGTGCGGGCGATGAGGATGGCGAAGTTGGCCCGATGGGCGTTGGGAATGAACCACTTGTGGCCGTTGAGCACCCACTCCTCACCGTCCTGATAGCCGGTAGTCCGGATCAAGGTCGGGTCAGAGCCCGCCACCTCGGGCTCGGTCATGGCGAAGCACGACCACGCCTTCCCATCGGTGAGCGGCCGGAGATACTTCTCCTTTTGCTCGTCGGTGCCCCAGTGCAACAACGTGTGCATGTTGCCTTCGTCCGGCGCCTGACAGTTGAGCACCCACGGCCCGTAGTAGCTCTTCGCCGCTTCCGCCTGGACCATCGCGAGTTCGACGTGGCCGAGTCCCATGCCACCCCAATCCTCGGGCATGTGCGGCAGCCAGAGGCCCTCTTTGAAGGCGAGCTTTCGCAACTCGATCAGCTTCTCGATCCGAGCCTTGCCGATGAGCGCCTCGTGGTCGCCATGGCCCTCGATCTCATCCTCCGCCGGCTTCACCACCTCGCCGATGAACGTGCGAACCCGATCACGAATGTCTTCGAGTTCTGGCGTAAGGGTGAAGTCGATGGCCATGGACGCTCCCGATGAGGCGGACCCGTTGACGCTACTTCGCCCCCTGCCATTCATCGAAACCGGTACGCTGCCGACAGGCTGCTATCCGGCGGAAGCGCC
Source organism: Actinomycetota bacterium (assembly GCA_039188975.1). GTDB lineage: Bacteria > Actinomycetota > Acidimicrobiia > Acidimicrobiales > Aldehydirespiratoraceae > UBA11606. The sequence continues at coordinate 4,045 of JBCCYT010000098.1, read as the reverse complement.
GAATCATCAAGGAAACCTGCGTGAGCTCGAGCATTCCACTTCTAGACAGCTTGACCCACCCCATGCCCGACGGCGGATGGACGTCAGCGCGCTACGACGGCCAGAACCACATCGACGCGTTGCTGGCCGAGATGGACGAAGCCGGGGTCGCCGCCGCGCTCGCCGTGGGCACCCCAGCCGCCCCCGCCTATGGGCCCGAGTGGGCCGATTGGATGCGTGGAACCAGCGATCGACTCCATCTGGTCGAGTATTGCCCACTCGATTCCCTGTCCGACGACGACGATCTCGATCGCTTCCTCGCCGCTGCCCGGGACCGCGGCGCCGTGGCGGTGAAGGTGCACCCTCGCCACGAACACATCTCGATCACCGACCCCCGGCTCGCCCGACTCGCCAACCTTGCCGGCGACCTACCCGTCTTCTTGTGCACGTACTTCAAAGGTGACGATGCGTCCTCGGTCACGAACACCATGGACAACCTTCATGCGCTTCTCGAGTCGACCCAGAACACCCGATGGGTACTTCTTCACGGCTGCACGGTTCGACTCCTCGAAGCCAGCGAGCTGGCCCGGGCGTTCCCGAACGTCTTGCTCGACCTCTCCTACACCCTGTGTCGATACGCAGGGAGTTCACTCGACCTCGACATGCGTCACCTGTTCGAGACCTTTGATCAACGCCTCTGCCTCGGCAGCGACTTCCCCGAGTTTCGGCCCGCCACCGTCCGGCATCGATTCGAGACGCTCGCCGAAGGTCTCCCGAGCGAGAAGCAACACAACATTGCCTGGCGCAATCTGGCAACCGTCACCGGCATCCAGATCGATTTGGCCAAACCCGACCAACCCATGGATTCATGAGCCTCTCCAACGCCGACATCGATGACATCGTTTCTCGCTACCGAGCCCGCCTGGCCGAACACGGCATGGGGCCCAAGGCGCTTGGATGGATGAAAGAACGGCAGACGCTGCGACTGGCAGCGCTGCTCGAACCGCACGCAGTTGCCGGGCGAACCATCCTCGATGTGGGCTGCGGTCTCGGCGATCTGATTCCACTTCTGCAGGCACGAGCCGATGGCGACTTTCGCTACATCGGTGTCGATCTGATGGAAGAGTTCGCCCAGGAAGCCGAACGACGACACGGCTCGCTACCCAATGTCGAGTTCCACTGTGCCGACTTTCTGGCCTTCGAACCGGGCCACGACGTCGATGTCGTCCTCGGCTGTGGCCTCTTCAACCACCAGCTCGCGTCGAGCGACTTCGACGCGTACCTCGATTCGATGCTGCGCCGGGCGACGGCCCTGGCTGGCGAGGGCTTTGCATTCGACTTCCTCAGCAGCCGGGTCGACTACGAGATCCCGGCCGCTCAACACAGCGATCCGCTCATGATCCTCGAACGGGCCTATGACTGCTCGCGCCGGGTGCTCGTGCGCAACGACTACTTACCGTTCGAGTTCTCGGTGCATGTCTTCACCCAAAGCCAAATCGACGCGCAGCGAGTCGCCTTCGAGGTGGGATCGGTCGGCGCCGATTTCGGCCCCGACATCCCCGCCGGTTAGGGCATCCCGGCTCGAGGGACGTCCGTCTCGATTGCGACAATCGAGGTGAGACCCTTGCCGGCGACCTCATCGGGGTGAGAGCCCGGAGAGACGAAGCCGTACAGGGTGGTGCCCTGGACGCCGCCGAGCACGCACGCAACTGCGTTCTGCTCGGTGCGCACTTCGCGGCTGATCGAGCCGTCCTGATGAACACGAGCAAAGCGCTTCCCGACAAAGTCAGCTACCCAGATCGCACCCTCAGCGTCGAGACAGCAGCCGTCGGGGCTCATGCCCTCGAACTCGGCCCACACGCGAGGATTCGTCGGCGTGCCATCGGCGTCGAGGTCGAACGCGGTGTAGCGACCACCAAACGTCTCGCCGACGATGAGCGTCGCCCCGTCCGGCGTGATGACCGAGCCATTCGGAAACGCCAGCGGATGCGCAACCCGACGTACGTCGCCGTCGGGGGTCACATGGGCAAGGTGGGCCGGCACAAACGACGCCTGCGCCTCGAGATCGAAACCGAAGTTCCCGACATAGGCATGACCATCGACCGACACCACCATGTCGTTGCATTTGTCCGTCGCGATCATCGACAGATCGGCATGCTGGCGGACGCCTCCCGCGGGGTCCACGGCCAGCAACTGCTGGCTGGTCATGGCAACGACGAGCATCGTGCCGTCGGGCATCCAGCCCAAACCCGACGGCTGATCGTCGATCTCGACTTCGAGCCGCTCACCGTCATCGCCCAGCGAAAACACCCCATGTCGGTAAAGGTCGCTGAACCAGAGCCGGCCGTCATGCCAGCGGGGGCCCTCGCCGAAATCGATACCGGTGTGCACCACCGTGACGTCAGTCATCGCGCCACCGTAGCGAAGGTTGCCGTCACCAACCCGGTGTCGGCCGGCACGCGATCAGGCGTCGAGATACCGGGTGACGGCGATGGACGAGCCGATGACCGACACGAGGATGGCGATACCGAGCACGAGCCCACTGGTGAACACGAACTCGTCGCTCTCGACCCGGAACCCTGCCATCAGCTCCAAGGAGTCGGGTTGGCTGAATTGCTGGATCACCTGACGATCGATCGCCACGAGACCACCCCACGCCAGGACCGCGCCGATCAGGGCCTGCACCACACCTTCGAGCATGAAGGGAATCCGGATGAACCAGTTGGTGGCACCGACCACCTTCATGATCTCGATCTCGCGACCTCGGTTCCGGATGGCACTCACGATGTTGGTGAGAATCAGGAGTGTGGCCGCAGCGAGCAAGACGATGGAACCGAACAGGAAGACGCGGCCGACATCGTCGGCGAGGTCCTGGATGTCTCGGATCGTGTCGTTCGCAGACACCACCGTCTTGACCCCCGGTCGGCCGGTGAACTGGTTCGCAAGTTCTTCGACGACGTCTGCGTCCGGATCGACCGGCACGACTCGGTACGACGGCGGCATGGCCTCGGGCGTGACGACCTCGATGAGCTCAGGGGTGTCGGAGAAGATCTCCTGGAACTCCTCGTACGCCGCATTCTGGTCAACGAACGTGAAGTCGCGAATCTCGGGACTCGTGGTGATCGCGTCGAGGATGTTGGCGTTTTGCTCGGCGGTGGCCTCCGGGTTCATCCACACCACGAATTCGATCCCGCCTTCCCATCGCTGGGTGGCGTTGTCGACCGCATAGTTGAAGAGAAAGAAGCCGCCGAACAGACACAGCGACACACCGATGGTGATGACGGTGGCGAGCGACAGAAGGAAATTGCGCCAGAGGTTCTGGCCGGTTTCGCGAAGCGCGTAGACGGGTGAGATCGCCATGGCTGCTCCTACTCGTAGACGCCGCGGGCCTGATCACGAACGATCACGCCCCGGTCGAGTTCGATGACCCGGCGCCGCATCGTGTCGACGATGCCACGGTCGTGGGTGGCCATCACGACCGTCGTGCCGGTGCGGTTGATGCGGTCGAGCAACCGCATGATGCCGACCGAGGTCTGGGGGTCGAGGTTGCCGGTTGGTTCGTCGGCCAGCAGGATCAGCGGTCGGTTCACGAATGCTCGAGCGATCGAAACTCGCTGCTGCTCACCGCCGGAGAGTTCCGACGGGAAGTTGTTCATCTTCTGCGCGAGACCGACCAGCTCGAGGATGGCTGGCACCTGCTTCTTGATGACGTGTCGAGGCTTGCCGATCACTTCCAGCGCAAACGCAACGTTCTCAGCCACCGTCTTGTTGGGGAGGAGTTTGAAGTCCTGGAAGATGTAGCCGATGTTGCGACGCAGGTAGGGCACTTTCCATGCGCCCAGCGTGCCGATGTCCTTGCCGGCCACATAGATCGTGCCGTGCTCGGGTACTTCCTCTCGGTTCAGCAGGCGGATGAAGGTGGATTTGCCCGAACCGGACGCCCCGACGAGGAAGACGAACTCGCCTTTGCCGATGTCGAGGGTGGCGTCGCGCAGCGCGACATGGTCGCCCTTGTACACCTTGGTGACGTTCTCGAGTTTGATCATGAGAATCCTGTGGACAACGG
>JBCCYT010000097.1:0-15934 GCA_039188975.1 Actinomycetota bacterium | reverse complement strand
GCCGGCGAACGCCATCGCAACGGTGAGACCGGGGGACCCGAACGTGCGGGCGGTGATCCACCACGGAGTCGACACGCCGATCATTGCGTAGGTCGCGATCGGGGTGCCCCCGAAGGGGTAATTCCACCGAATGAGCTCGACCAGCACCAGCGCGGCCGGGAACGCCACCCGTCGAGCGAGCGTGCCGTCCGCAGGGGTAGCGACGCCGACGAGCCCGGCGAGAAGCGCAAAGATCACGACCGCAGCGGGCCAACCCGCGGCGGTGAGATCGAACATCCACAGCGTCGCTGGCGTCGCCCAGAACAACCCGACGAGCACCGACAAGGCGAACCGGGCGCGGGCCGGGTGTCCTTCGGTGATCGCGAACCATCCCGCGATGCCGAGCAAGCTCAACGGCCACCAGCCCCACGGCGGCAAGCCGGACGCAATCAACAACCCGGAGCCCATCGCAACGAGACGTGGTCGCGCCGTCACGAGGTCGCGCAGCGATGCCCAATCCATCCCGGCGAGACTACGAGATCGAGGACCGCTGTCGGCGGGCAGGCGCCGAATGCACCTACAGCGAGAGCGTCAGCCGGTGAATACCGCCGACCGAACCGACGCCCTTGATGCGCACCGACACGTCGCCGTCGGCTTTCACCCACCCGGGAAGGTCACGGTCTTCACACACCGCCAGCATCTCGCCCCGGTTCGCGGCAGCGCACAACTTGGCGGCCAGGTTCACCGGCTCGCCGATGTAATCGTCGCCCTCGAACAGCAACGCAACCCCGGTCGCGATCCCGACCCGAACGTCGGTCGACCGCTGTGCGAAGTGATGGATGAGATGCGCACCCGCCGCGATCGTCGGCGTCGGTTCGGTGCCGACCAGCATCACACCATCACCCAGCCACTTCGCCACCCGAACGCCTCGCTTCGCGGCGACGTTGCGGGTGATGCGGCGAAACTCGCCGAGGCGATCGACCGCCTCGTGGGGGCCGTGCTCGCGGGTGAACGCCGTGAAGCCGGACAGGTCCGCGAAACAGAAGGTGCGGGTGACGTTGAGATGGGTCGGCCCGGCGTCGAGATCATGAGGCGACGCGGCCTGATCGACCCGTGCTGCGTCGGCCCATTCCCGAGCCGGGCCAGAATCGGTCGACAGCAACGGGACCAGTATCTCCCCGGTCGGTTCGTCTGGTGATGCTCCGTCAGCGGAACGGCGAGCGGATGAGTCGGTCACACCGACCATTACACCTTGAGACCGCAGTGAGGCCACGGTTGGCGGCCCCGTTCGCTCCACAACGCCCGGGCCATGGCGTCTTGCCACCACGGTTCGACGGCGGCCGGGTCGAGGCCCTGCAGCCACGGGTAGTGCCGCTCGGCGACGCCGTCCCACGTGGTCTGATCGAACTGGTAGGCGCCGCGGTACTTGCCTGACGGGTTGGTCGCTTCGTAGTTGTCGGTCGATTCGCACATGCGAAGCCGGAGCAGTTCTTCATCGGAGAGCACGTCGCGGGTCGGGGCGGTGGCTTCCAGGTACATGGCGATCTCTTCGGGCGTGCACGCGGTGCCGACCGTGATCAGTGCGAGCGCGAACGCCACAAGGCGAAGTCGTGTGCGCATTGGGTGCTGCCTCCTCGGGCGGGGCCCGTGTTTGACGTCGCTGCGGGGGATCGATCACACGACCGCTGGTCGTGGGCAGGGGGAGCGGGCGATCCGCCGACGCCGATTCAGCGACGGTGACGATAGACCCGTTTCGTCACACAAATGCAACACTGTGGCGAACGCCACAGCGAGGGACCGGTGGCGAACGCCACAGCGAGTGCCAGTTCACGTGGCGGAAACATGGGGGACCTTGGCCGGTGACACCGGTTTCGTACGGTGTGCCCATGGCACCCAACGCAACCACCCCCCACGCATGGGCGCTCCACTCGGTCACCCGGCCCGACAACGTCGTCGAGCTGCGACCGAGTGGTCCTCTTGATGCATCGACCGCTCGCTTCCTCGGAGCCCGGCTCGATGCGCTCGTGCGCTCCGGCTACGACGTGATCATCGTCGATTTCCGCAGCGTCGTTCGGATCGATGCCGCCGGCATGGCGCCGATCCAGCGGGCCGCTGAGATTCTCGAAGCGATCGGAGGTCAGCTGGTCACCGCTGACCTCGACGACGACCTCGCGATTCAGTTCGGAGCGCCGCTGGCCGCTGCGGCCTGACCCCGAGTCTCACGACCACCGTTCGCCCGCCGATAGTCATCGGTGGGAGTTGCGACACCGACCGCCGCGCCGGCCCGACACGACGAGCCTGGAGCTGGCGTATACCGGGCCGATCTCGACGGCGTTCGCGCGATCGCGGTCCTTCTTGTCGTCGCGTACCACGCAGGGGTGCCGGGTTTCTCGGCCGGCTTCATCGGTGTCGACGTCTTCTTCGTGCTGTCGGGCTTCTTGATCACTCGGGGGTTGGTGGCCGAACTCGACGTGACCGGCGGCGTCGACCTGCCCCGGTTCTGGGTGCGACGCGCCCGCCGGTTGATTCCCGCGTCGATGATCGTCATCGGCTCGACCGTGCTCGCCGCGCTGGCCGTAACACCGGCGCTCGATCTCGCCACCATGTTGACCGACGCGGCTGCGGGCCTCGTCTATGTCTCGAACCTGGTCTTCGCCAACCGGGCGACCGACTACTTCGCTGACGACCTGTCGAGCAGTCCCTTCCTGCACCTGTGGTCATTGGCGGTGGAGGAGCAGTTCTACCTCGTCTGGCCGTTGCTGCTCTCGGTCCTGTGGCGCGTTGGCGGCGGACGGGGCCGCCGAGTCGCGACGCTCGGCGTCGCTGCGATCTCGGTCGCCTCCTTCTTGCTCGCCCAGTATCTGGTCGCGGCGGAGGCGCCATCGGCGTTCTTCTCGCTTGGATCTCGGGCGTGGGAGTTCGGCGCAGGCGCACTGGTCGCCATCGTCGGTGTCCGTTCCGTGTCGCCTCGACTCGCTCGGGCGATCTCGTTTGGTGGCCTGACCATGCTCGTCGCCGGACTGGTGAGCGTTGACCCCTCGTCGTTCCCGGGCACTGGTGCGCTCGTGCCCGTGCTGGCAGCGACCGCCCTGGTCGCCGGCAACGCCGATGGCTCGTTCGCCGGGCGCGTCCTCACCGCCACACCTGCTCGAACGCTCGGCCACCTCTCGTACTCCTGGTATCTCTGGCACTGGCCGGCACTGGTCCTCGGCCGTCAGATCCTTGGTGAAGGGCTGATCGTGTCGTGTGCGCTGGTTGTCGCCGCGCTCGGGCCGGCATGGTTGAGCTACCGGTTCGTCGAAGATCGGATCCGACACGCCCCGTCCCTCGTGGGATCGGCTCGGCGCACGGTCGCCGTCGTGGGGTTGTTCATGTGTGGGGCCGTCGCCTCGATCGGCATCGGCCTCGCCTTTCGCGCCGTGATGTTCGCCGACCCGGTCGTTGCTGCTGCGGCCGAGGCCCGAGCGCAGCGAACCGAACTCGTCGACGGGTGCACCAAACTCGACCCGGCCGAAATCCTCGCCCGCTGTTCGGGCGGTTCGCCGGACGGTGACCTTGTGCTCCTCGTCGGTGACTCGCACGCAGCCCATTGGCTGCCGGCCGTGACCGAAGCAACCCGAGACACCGGGCAGCGCTGGGCGATGAGCGTGCTCGGGAATTGTCCGACGACCTCCTACCCCGCCGTCGGTCGGGTTGGAGACTGCGTTCGTCGGCAGCAGTCGCTGCCGGCCACCATCGCCGAGCTGGCGCCGACCACCGTCGTGATGAGCCACTCGGTTGGGTACGTCGGCGGTGCTGGCGGCATCGATCCCGACGCGAGCGACGCATGGGCCGCTGACCTGACCGCCTTTGCCTCTGCGTTGGCCGAACAGGGGATCGACCTCGTTCTCGTGCTCGACGTGCCCCGGTTTCGCGTTGATCCGCTCGAATGCGCGGTCGACACACGCTCGTTCAGCGGTTGCTCCCGATCGATCGATCAGTTCGAAGGCATCACCGCGTTCCACGACGTTGAACGTTCCGCGTTGGCCGACGTTGTGGGGGCAGTCACCATCGATGGCTTCTCCATCCTCTGCGGGCCCGAGGTGTGCCCGATCGAACGAGACGGCATCGTCCTGTACGCCGACGAGCATCACGTCACGCAGGACGGTGCTCGGCTCCTTGTTCCGCAGCTACGAGACGCGCTCGGGGGATGACCATCCGCCGGTCGCGGGAGCCGGTGCCGCCGCCGTGGGCTTCCCGCTTCCGAGTCGCAGCAGCCGTTCGAGTGGGCCGGCACCGAAGAACCGGTTCCACACCAGAGCAAAAGCCATGAACCCAAACCAGATACCGAGCGCAATCTCGAACTGGTCCCATGGCGAGCGGGTGAACGGCAGATACCAGTGGCTCGGAATCACCTGCGCCACATAGAACGTCAACGCCATCCGGCCAACCGTTTCCAGTGGCGCGGTCGCCCGCCCGAACCGGTCGGCGAGGAGCAGCGACAGTCCAATCACGAGGCACGCCGAACCCATCGCACTGATCACCCAGCCGAGCATCTGACTGTGCCCGGCCGTTGACAACACGTCGTTCCACTCGAACCGGTCGGGCTCGAAGAACGGCACCTGCACCTTCCCCATGAACAGGCCCGCCGGCACATCGGGGACCTCGACATCGGTCCAGCGTTCAACGCCGCGTACGACCAACAACGGAACGGCCAACGCCACCGCACCGGCACCGGCAATCGACGCCGCGACCCGAGGAACGTCGAGCGGAAGCCGCCCGAGCACCATGCCGAGCAAGAAGAACGACGCTGCGGGGAAGAACGGATAGCCACCCGCAAAAAAGAGCGTCCAGAACGTCACCGGCACGTCGGTCAGGTCGTCGTACTGCAACTCCATCAGCGAGCTGGCCATCGCCTGTTGGGTCCAACTTCCAGCGACCCCGATCACCACGGCCAGCACGACCAGATGCGTCGTGCGGAGCCGACGAAAGAGCGTTGTCAGCGCAAACAGCAGTGCGTACGCGGGAAGGATGATGACGATGCCGCTGTCGAGTTCGTTCAGCGCCAGCCCGATCACCATCACGATGGCCGCCCGGATCAACAGGTTGCGGTCGGGGTTCGGTCGTCGCTGCACGAGCAACGTTGCACCCACTCCGCCAAGCACCATGAACAACGGCATCGCCCGACCATCGAGCATGTGGCGGGCGGTGCGGACCCACGAGTCGCTGTCCAAGAACACGTAGTGGGTGAGCAACATGCCGGCCATGGCCAACGCACGAGCCAGATCGAGGCCGCCGATCCGCCGTCGAGGCGACGGGTCCGAGATTGGTTCGGGCACCGGAGTCAGCAGCGGAGCGTGGATGTCGGTCATGGCGTCACCTTGCATCATCCTTCCTGAGAGACCGATGAGAACTCAGATCGCTGCCCGTCCCTGGCGAACACACGCCGGAAGGCCAAGCCCGCGCATCTGGGCGCCGGTCACGACCACGCCTTCTGCGAAGGCGGCGAGTTCGGCGTCGATCTCGTCGCACCGGTCGAGATGGCCGGGTCGATACTGCGGCAGCGACTGACGCCACGGTGTGATTCGGGCCACCGGTTCCGCATGGAGCCCGACCGTGGTGGCCAACTCCTGGGCCAGCTGGTCGACGACGCGGGACGGCTCCATCGACAGCCACCGGTTGTCGTCGGTGCGACCCGCGGACACCCGAAGGATCGCATGGGTGCCGTCGTCGTAGTGGCTCCACTTCGACGACGCCCACGAACACGCCGTCATGAGAAGCCCTTCGCTGCGAGGGACCAGAAAGCCTGAGCCGTCGAGGTCGTGATCGAGCCCGGACATCGCCACGACGAAGGTGATGAGTATCGCATCGCCGTAGATCAGGTCAGCCAGGGTGCTCGCCGCGGTTGGTGCAAACGGCGCAATGAGCCCGGCCGTCACCCACGCCGGAGTGGCGAGCACGACCCGGTCGGCGGGGAACGTCGCCGAGTCGGTTGCGACGGCCCAGCCGGCACCGTCGCGTTCAACGCTGACGGCCCGCTGGCCGAGCAGGACCCGCCCACTGAGTTCATCGACAAGGGCATCGATGATGCGGCGATTGCCGCCAACGACCCCGTTGAACACCGGCCCTGATGCAGCCCCGTTGGCCCCCTCGACCTGGGCCCGCAGCGCAGCCCGCAACGAACCCCCGGATCGAGCCGCCGCGGCGAGCTGGGCGGCGCCGGCATCGATCGACAAGCCGTCGGCGTTGCCGGCGTTGATGCCGCCGAGGAGCGGATCGATCACCCGCTCGAACACCTCGTCACCGACTCGAGGACGCAGCACCTCACCGACGCTGGCGTCACCGACGAGTGGCGCGTGGTCGAGATCGAGCCGGGCGGTCAGGTCGGCGACGCCGGCCTGACTCACGATGCCGCTCGCAGCGACGGCCTCCGGGTCGAACGGAACGCCGAGGACAGACGGCGACGGGATGCCGCGAAGCGCGCCATCGGCCCAGATGAACGCTCGCGCCCCGGTCGGCGCAACGAGATCGTCGCCCAACCCGAGCTCGTGGCACAACTCGATCACCTCGGGCTGACGAGCGAGGAAACCATCGGCTGCCATGTCGACCGGGAACGGAAGGTCGGCGCCATCGACGAACCCGGAGTCGACCTTGCCGCCAGCCCGGGGCGCCGCTTCGAGCACGGTGACGTCAAGACCTCGACGAAACGCCTCGTGGGCCGCGGCCAGGCCGGTGATCCCACCACCGACGACCACGACCCGGTCGGTCACGGGTTGACGCGGCCCTCGGCGTGCACGACCTTCACGACTTCGGTGAGCACATCCGGATCGGTTGCTGGCATCACCCCATGGCCAAGGTTGAAGATGTGGCCGGGATGCCCGTCGTTGCGGTCCAGCACCTCGCGCGCGGCATCGCACGCGACCTCCGCGCCGGCAAACGTCGTCGTCGGGTCGAGGTTGCCTTGGAGCGCTTTGCCGGCCCCGACCCGTTCACGAGCTGCATCGAGCGGCACCCGCCAATCGACCCCGACCACGTCGGCACCGACGGCACCGATCTGGGGAAGCAGCTCGCCCGTCGTTACGCCGAAGTGGATCTTCGGCACACCCGTGTCCGCAATCGCGTCCATCACCTTCTGGCTGTGTGGAAACACGTAGCGCTCATACTGCGAGGGGCTCAGCGATCCGGCCCACGAATCGAAGAGCTGGATCGCCGACGCACCGGCATCGATCTGGCTGCGCAGCGACGAGATCGCAATGTCGGCGAGGCGGTCGCACAGGGCGTGCCACAGCGGCTCGTTGGCGAACATCATCGCCTTGGTGTTCACATAATCCCGCGACGGGCGGCCCTCGATCAGATAGCTGGCGACCGTGAACGGCGCACCCGCAAAACCGATCAGCGGCCGGTCGAGCTCGGCGACGAGCTGGCGCACCGTCTCCAGCACGTAGGGGGTGTCGGCCTCAGGATCGAGCGGTCGCAGCCGAGCCAGGTCGTCCTCATGACGGAACGGGTTTTCGACCTCAGGCCCAACCCCCGGGGTGACGGTCAAGCCGAACCCGATCGCATGGGCGGGCACCACGATGTCGGAATAGAGAATCGCGGCGTCGACGTCGTAACGGCGGATCGGCTGCAGGGTGATCTCCGTCGAGAGGTCGGGATCGGCGATTGCGTCGAGGATCGTGCCGTCGCCTCGAATCGCCCGGTACTCCGGAAGCGACCGACCCGCTTGACGCATGAACCACACCGGCACTCGATCGTGGGGGAGGCCCCGGCATGCTCGAATGAAGGGATGGTCATCGAACCGGCCCGCAGGGGTGTCGGGGGATGCAGCTGCGTTCACGGGGCTGAGGCTACCGGTGCGACATGACCGAACCAGGAGCGGGGAGCCCGGTACCGTTTGGGATCGTGCGTTGTTTCCGTTTCTCCCTGGCCGTCATGGCCGTGGCCTTCCTCGCCGTTGCCTGTGGCACGGTCTCGGTCGAAGTGACGTCGGAGTCCCAAGACGGAAAAGTCGACATCGACCGTTCGAGCGAGACCCCGACCGGTACCGAAGCGGCGCCGGCGACCTCGACCACGGTGGGCCCGACGACCTCCGCGGCCGCGCTCGGCACCCAGACGCTCGAATCGTCGACGACCAGCACGTCGGAACCGTCGACGACAACCACGACGACCGCTGCGCCGACCACGACCGCCGCGCCGACCACGACCGCCGCGCCAACCACGACCGCTCCCTCGATCCCGCTGGAGTACCACCAGGTCGACTACGGCGTGTTCGCCCTCGCCGGCGACCTCGAGATCAGAATGCCGGTTGCCCGGTACGAGACCGTCGGCTTTCACGAAGCCGGCCACGACGGGGCGTTCCAGCTCGAGGTCCGCAACGTCGACGACTGGCGCACCCTTGCATCGCGAGGCCGCGGCACCGGATCGCGCACCGCCGCCGACATCGTCGTCGCGGTCGGTGACCCGATCCTGGCGCCCATCGATGGCACCGTCATCCGGGCCGGGAGCTACACGCTGTACTGCGACCACACCGACAACTTCATCGTGATCGAACCGACCGGCCGGCCCGGTTGGGAGCTCAAGATCTTCCACTTCGACGGCTTGTCGGCGTCGGTCGGCGACGAGGTCGTGGCCGCCACCACCCAGATCGGGACGTCCGGCAAGGTCTTGCCGTTCGTCTCTCAGGTCGATGAGTTCACCGCCGAACCGTCGAATCCGCATGTGCACATCGAGGTGATCGACACCTCGATCCCGCGCAAACCGTCGTCCGGCGGAGGCTGCTGACGCCCAACCTTTTCGCGACGCGTTCGGGCCGCGTCGCGAAGAGGTTGGGCAAACGCGAACTCAGCTGACGGCAGGGGCGAGCAACGCCGCCAAGCCGTCGCCTGCGGTCGACGCGAGTACCCGCTCGGCCGCGGCTCGACCCGCCGCACACGCGTCGGCTCGGTCGCCAGCTCGGAACTGGGCGACCTGATCGACGTCGGGTTCGATCACGACGACGGGTGTACCGGTGCTGCGCACGACGGCGACCTCGTTGTCGAGCTTGGTCGAGAACCAGGCCCGCTCCGGATCGCGCAACCAGTTGCGGTCCTCGGGAACGGCGGTCTTGACCGATGACACGATCACGAGATCGAAGCCGAGCATGGCGACCAGATCCGCGTTGGTCGAGGAGTGCACCGCCCCGTCGACGTACTCGCGTTCGCCGATCTGCACCGGCGTGTAGATCGCCGGGATCGCCGACGATGCCTGGGCGGCCTGGCCCGGCGTACCGCGCACGTCGTCGCGGCCGAACACGATGCGTTTGCCGTCGTTGGTGCGAACCGCAACGATCCACAGCGGCCGTGCGGGCCACCCATCGGGCATCAACTCGTCCATGCGAGTTGCGATCGCTTCGCCGGAACGGTTGCCGGTCGGCAGCACGCCATAGGCGAGGCGTACCGGGTCGGCCTTCCACGGCGGCCATGCCGCCTTCAGCGCCATCCGAGGCGCCGATGGCAGCCACGAACGGCCGACGTCGGGCTCCTCGTAGGCGGTGACGATGCGGTCGGCGATCGCCTGGCCTTCCGGGCTCATCGAACCGCCGAGATGACGAGCTTCGAGGTCCGTCGCCGACAACCCAGCTCGCAACGACGACGACGTGAACGACCCGGCCGACGTGCCGACGAGCAGGTCAGCGGAGCCTGCATCCCAACCGGTGCGCTCGGCGATCGCCCCGATGACACCGGCGTGGAACGGGTCGCCTTTGCCGCCTCCGGCACTGAACACAACGGCAATCGAGACCATGCAAAGAGGCTAGTCCCGTCCGGTTCGGACGCCGATAGGCTCTTCATCCCCCTTTCTGAGGAAGACGGCGTGTCGGAACGACATCCTGAACTCGATGCAGAACAGGCCTATCTCGACTGGGCCTATGCCTGTCTGGAAGACGCGCGCGAGCGCGCCAGCCGAGTCACGGCCGGGTATCAACCCCAACGTGGCGGCACCGAACAGCACCGCCACGAGCGCGAATCGATCGTCGAGAGCGCCGTCAACCGCCTCTCGCAGCTCAATCTCGGTGACCGAGCCCTGGTTTTTGGACGGATCGACCCCGAGGCGACCGGCGAGAAGTTCTACATCGGCCGAATGGGCGTGTGGGACCGTGAACAAGATCCGGTGGTCGTCGATTGGCGAGCTCCGGTCGCCGAACCCTTCTACCGGGCAACCGGTCGCGAAGCGATGGGCATCGAACGACGACGCCACTTCGCCACGAGGGGCCGGACCTTGCTCGGCATCGACGATGAGGTGTTCGGCTCACTCGCCGACGCCTCGAGTGGTCACGAGGTGCGGGGTCAAGGGGCGCTGATCGCGGCGATCGAAGCATCCCGCACCGGCCGGCTCGGCGACATCGTGGCCACCATCCAAGGTGAGCAAGACGAGATCATCCGAGCCCCGATGGGAGGCCTGCTGCTCGTCCAGGGTGGTCCCGGCACCGGCAAGACCGTCGTTGCGCTCCACCGCGCTGCGTACCTCCTCTACACCCACCGCTTCCCGCTCGAAGGGCAAGGGGTGTTGGTCGTCGGCCCCAACCGGCTCTTCCTTGCCTACATCGAGCAGGTGCTGCCATCGCTCGGTGAAGCGGGCGTCGAGATCGCGGTGCTCGGAGACCTGCTGCGCCCTCGGGTCCGAGTCGACGGGCTCGAAGACGAAGCGGTTGCCGCAGTGAAAGGCGACCTGCGGATGATGAAGGTGCTCGCCCGCGCGGTCGACGACCGTGAACGCCCCCTGCGCGAGGATTTCTCGGTCGGTTTCGGCATCCACCGGCTTCGCCTCACGGTCGACGACTCTCGCGAGATCGTCCGGGAGGCCCGGCGACGGGGAAGAGGCCACAACGGCGGTCGCAAGATCGTCGAAGAGCTGCTGTTCCAGAAGCTCGCCGCCAGTGCCCGGCGACCGGTCGAAGCTCGAGCGGTGCGCGACAGCCTTCGTTGGGAGCTGTCCCTTCGCGAAGTGCTCGAGTGGATGTGGCCGGTCCTCACCCCGGCCCACCTGCTCCACGACCTCTTCGGGTCGCGGGCCCTCCTGCGCTCCGCCAATCGCACCCGCCGAGGGTCGGTCTTCACCGACGACGAGATCCAGCGGCTCCATCGCCCCCGGTCCCGCCATGCCGACGATGTGCTGTGGTCGTTTCACGACGTGCCGCTGCTCGACGAGGCTCGCGCCCTGCTCGGCTACCGGCCGGGCCGGCGAGACGAAGACGCGGTCCGGACCTACGGACACATCTGCATCGACGAAGCCCAGGACCTGGCACCGATGGAGCTGCGGATGATCGGCCGTCGGTCCCTGAACGGATCGATGACCGTCGTTGGTGACATCGCCCAAGCCACCGGGGCATGGGCCAACGCAGGCTGGGACAATGTCCTCGACCAGCTACCACAGAAGAAAGACGTGCAGCGGCGAGAGCTGTCGATCGGCTATCGCATCCCGGGCCCGGCCATGGCGCTCGCCAACCAGGTGCTGCCGCACGCGGCGCCCGGACTGCGGCCGCCGACCCCGGTACGTGATGACGGCGACCCGCCCGCCGTGGTGCGAGTTGAACACCTCGAGGACGGCCTTGTCGACGTCGTGATGGCCGAACTCACCGCCGTTGGCGAAGGCAATGTCGCGGTGATCGTCCCCGACTCGCTGGTCGAGGAAGCTCGCGCTGCGTTCGATGCGGCCGGGCTCTCGGTCGGCGGCGCCAACCGACACGGCCTCGATCAACGCATCACCCTCGTGCCGGTCCGTCTCGTCAAGGGGCTCGAAGTCGACTCGGCCGTCGTGGTCGAGCCGACTCGCATCATCGACGAGGAGCGCCAAGGCATCCGATCGCTCTATGTTGCGCTCACGCGGGCAACCAAGCGAGTCGCGGTCGTGCATAGCCAACCGCTTCCGGCCATGCTGCAGGAGTGACCGACCTCGCCTTCGACCCGACGCTGCTCCCCGCAGCCGACGAGTCGCTTCGCTGTGCCGAGCATGCAACCGAGATCGAGCTCGACCCGGCCGGTTCTGCCCTCCACGTTGACGAAGTGGTGATGATCGATGTTGCGATGCCGTGGCCCAAACCGGTGTGGGCCGCCGCCGGCTTCACCCACATCCCCGAAGCGGTGGCCGCCTCCGGCGAGCAAGGCCGCAAGGTCCGCGCATTGGCGGCGGTTCCGCTCGACGACGGCATCACCCGCATCGTGGCCTACGAACGCATCGACGGGTTCGGTCCGATGATCCGACGCGAATGGCGCCCCGAACCGGCCGAAATCGGTGCGGTCGCCGATCGGTTGATCCGCAACGGGCTCGGCACCGCCGATGACCTCCTCGCCGAAATCGGCGACGTGGGTCGTGAAATCGCCATCTGCGCCCAAGGTTCCCACGACATCTGCTGTGGCGCCGACGGGATGCGACTCGTCAAACAACTCGAAGCTCGGCGGCCCGAGGTCACCGTCCGCAAGGTCAGCCACACGGGCGGCCACCGGTATGCCCCGACCGGCTTGACGTTCCCCGACGGACGGATGTGGGGATTCGTCTCGTCGGACGAGATGGTCGCGATCATCGACCGCGACGGGTTCCCGTCAGCAATCGCAGATCGATGCCGTGGATGGATCGGCACCGACGGCGCCGGTCAGGTCGCCGAGCGCGCCGTGTTTGCTGCGCTCGACGACTGGTCGGTCGACGACGTGCACCGCACCGTCGCCGTCACCCCAACGCAGGACGGATGGGACGTGGTGGTCGTCATCGCCGGCCGCACCTTCCACGTCGCCGTCATCGAGGGACGGGCCGTTCCCACGATCACCTGCCGAGCCGATGGTGGCCTCCCCGCGAAGGCCGGGCGCGAGTACGCGGTGGCGTCGATCACCGAGCGCGCAAACGACCGATGACTCGATAGCCCCCGAGCGGGGAGAGGTGCCCGAACTCGCGGGAGTCGGCCCGAGTCACCTCGGCGTTGTCGCTCTCGACCCACATGGCCCCATCGTCTCGGATCGAACCCACCCGTTTCACGAGCCACATGCCGGGACGGTGGGGATGTTCGAAGACACGAATCTGGCCGACGCGTGCTTTGTTGCTTCGCAGCGAGAAAACCAGGTCGCCGTTGGCGTAGGTTGGGAGCATCGAGTCGCCGGTCACGATGAAGCGGCGAATCGGAGCGGAAGCCATGTGGGGAAACCTATGCGGTGTCCGCGGCAACCCATCCCCTTCACACCCTCACGACAAGGTGACCCACATGATGAACCGTCTCTTCGACGGAGCCGACAAGGCCCTCGCCCACTGCGACCTGTACTGCGGTGTCTATGACCCGGCGCAGGCCAAGATCGAGGCGCTTTCGTGCCTCAAGACGATCAACAAGTTCCACGACTCCGACGACGAGCATTTCCGCACCCGCTGCATCATGGTGAAGGAAGCCCGCGCCGAAGAGGTCAAGCATCACCTCATGGTCCTGTGGGCCGACTTCTTCGCCCCGGCCCACTTCGAAGAGTTCCCGAACCTGCACCAGCTGTTCTGGGACGCCGTCCATCAGGCCGGCGAGGTCAAGAAGTCGACCGACGCTGAGGTCTGCAACAAGCTGCTCGGCTACATCGACGAGATCGCCGACGTCTTCTGGCAGACCCAGAAGGGCAAGGACATGGGCGTGTACCCGCCCGCCTAACACGCGACCAGCACCTGAACATTCACAACGGCCCTCGCCCCGGCGGGGGCCGTTTCGCGTTCCCACGAGCCGCTAGGTTGCGGGCATGGCCACCAGTGCGGAGACATCGGAGATTCCCAAAGCGGTTCGGCGCGTGTACGACATGAGCTTCGGCATCGTCTATCCGGCGTATGTCGCCAAGGCGGAGAAGAAGGGGCGAACCAAGCGCGAGGTCGACGAGGTCATCCGCTGGATGACCGGCTACACCCAGCGCCAGCTGATGGCAAAGGCCAAGCAGGGGGTCTCGCTCGAACGGTTTGTCGATGACGCCCCCATGCTCAACCCGGACCGGTCGCTCATCACCGGTGTGGTGTGCGGCGTGCGCGTCGAAGAGGTCGAGGATCCGATCCTGCGAGAAGTCCGCTACCTCGACAAGCTCATCGACGAACTCGCCAAAGGCAAGCCGATGGAGACGATCCTGCGTACGGCTGTCAACTGAGCCCGGATGCCGGCCGACGATCACCAGCGACTCGCCGTTCACTTCGGGTGGGTTTCGCTGTTCCAAGACCTCGGCTCGAAGATGGTGGTGCCGATCGTGCCGCTCTATCTGACGGTGGCCCTCGGCGCGTCGCCAGTCGTCGTCGGCATCGTCGACGGGGTCGCGGCGGCGACGGTTGCGGTTGTGGCGCCGTTGGCGGGACGAGCCGTCACCTCCGATCGGGCACCGGCGCTCGTCCGCCTCGGCTACGGGCTGTCGTCGGTCGCCAAAGTCGCGCTGGTGGCTGCGACGTCCTGGTTTGCGGTTCTCGTCGTGCGAGTGTTCGACCGGGCGGGCAAAGGCGTTCGCGACGCTCCCCGCGACCTACTGCTTGCCGGAGCTCGACCCGACAAACAGGCATCGGCGTTCGGTATCCAACAGGCGATGGACAAGCTGGGCGGGGCGATCGGTCCGCTGGTCGGACTCGCGGTCTATCGAGGGTTCGACGAATCGTTCGATGCGGTGTTCGTCGCCGCATTCGTTCCGTGCGTACTGAGCGTCGTGCTGCTCTTTCGACGGTTTCCGACCGCCGCCGACGCATCGCCGCCGGGTTCGGCGGACCAGTCCGTCGTTTTGGTTGCTGCGCAACGCCGACGCATCGCCATCCTCGGCATCGGGGCTGCGGCCACGGTGCCGGTATCGTTGCTGATCGTTCGCGGGCTCGAACAGGGCGCAGACGTCACGACCGTGCTGATCGCCTTTGCGCTCTTGCGGATGGCCACCGCCGTCTTCGCCATTCCGGGAGGAATGCTCGCCGATCGATTCGGCGCTGGGCGCATGGTTGCGCTCGGCAATGCGGTGCTCGTCGTGGCCATCCTCGTCGCAATCGCCATGTCCTCCTCGTCGTTGCTGTGGGTCGTGTTGGTGCTGGTGGGTGTCTCGGACGCACTGCTTCGGGCGCCGACCAAGGCATGGCTGATCCAGGCTGGTCCGCCCCGCGCCCGGGGCGCCGCGTTGGGCTCTTGGAATGGCGTCAATGCCGCGGCTGGTTTGGTCGCCGGGCTGATGATCGGGTTGTTGTGGGGAAGTGACGGCACCGCCGCCCTCGTCGTGTCCGCCAGCGTCGTGACGGCAGTCACCCTTGCCGTTGCGGCTTCGACCCGCTGAGGAGAATCGACTCGCCATAGACTGGGGAACCCCGTCTAGGAGTACTGCAATGTCCGACCAGATCTTCGACACCGAGCCGTTCATCCCGGTCCTCAACGAGGTCATGAAGGCCGAACTGGCCGGTGTGGTTCGCTACACCCACTACTCGCTCGTCATCACCGGGCCCAACCGGCTGCCCCTGGTCGATTTCATGAAGATGCAGGCATCGGAGTCGCTGCTCCACGCCCAGCAGGTCGGCGAAATCTTGACCGGTCTCGGCGGCCACCCCGAACAGGGCATCGCCCCGATCGAGGAAAGCCACGACCACTCGCTCGAAACCGTGTTGCGCGAATCGATCGAGCACGAGCGCCGCGCCCTCGACCTCTACCGCGAGATGCTCGCCCTGGCGGAGGGTGTCTCGGTGTATCTCGAAGAGTTCGCCCGCACCCAGATCGGCGAAGAAGAGCTCCACGTCATCGAGCTCAACAAGCTCCTCCGCGACTACACCATCGGCTGATCACGTCACCGCCGGCACACACAACGGCGACCCGGTCACCGGATCGTCGATGACGACGGTCGGGAGTCCGAAGACCCGTTCGACGATCTCGGGCGTGATGACCTCCGCTGGCGTGCCTTCGGCCACGATCCCACCGTCGGCCATGGCGACCAGATGGGTGGCGTATCGACACGCCAGGTTGAGGTCGTGCAGCACCATCACGATGGTG
>JBCCYT010000096.1:0-16109 GCA_039188975.1 Actinomycetota bacterium | reverse complement strand
GTTGGCCTGGCGCGACCTCGCCGACATCGAGGCGGGCGGTTCGGAGCTGCACGCCAGCACGGTCGCATCTCACTGGGCGGAGGCGGGCATCGATGTGGTGATGCGGACCTCGTTTGCCCAGGGCGCACCACCGGCGACGGTTCGAGACGGCTACGACGTGATCCGGCGCGCCGGGCGCTACGCCATTTTCCCGCGAGCCGTGCTCGGCGAGATCTTCAACCGACACGGGTCCCGGCGAGACGCTCTGGTGGAGATCTGGAACGGGGTGCCGTTCTTCTCGCCCCTGTGGGCTCGGGGCCCAAGAGCGACGTGGCTTCACCACGTCCACGAGGACATGTGGCCAATGGTGCTCCCGCCGCGCCTCGCACGCGCGGGCCAGATCCTCGAACGCCGAGTCGCGCCTCCGCTGTATCGACGCACCCCGATCGTCACCCTCTCGGAGTCGTCACGGCAACACATCATCGATCGGATGGGCCTGCCGCCCGCCAACCTGCACGTCGTTGCGCCGGGTGTCGATCCCGCGTTCACGCCGGGCACGCCATCGCCCACGCCGCTGATCGTCGCGATCGGCCGCCTGATGCCCGCGAAGGACTTCCCCGCGTTGATTCGAGCCGCGGCGCAGGTCCGGGTTGCGGTGCCCGACGTCAAGCTGGTGATCGTCGGCGAAGGCTACGAGCGCGAACGGCTCGAACGAACCATCAGCGAGGTGGGTGGTGAGACCTGGATCTCCCTGCCGGGACGAATTGACGAGCCGGCCCTGCTCGACCTCTACCGTCAGGCGTGGGTCGTGGCGAGTGCGTCCCGGGCGGAGGGTTGGGGCATGACCCTGACCGAGGCCGCGGCATGCGGGACGCCGGCCGTCGCCACCAGAATTCCCGGTCACGTCGACGCTGTCGCCGACGGCGACACCGGTCTTCTCGTCGACAGCGACACCGACCTGGCGCACGCGTTGCGGCGGCTCTTGACCGACCATCCGCTCCGGACCCGGATGCGGGCTGCCGCGCTCGCCCGCAGCGAGCTCTTCCGATGGGAACGCACGGCCTTCGACACCCTCGCCGTGCTCGCCGGGCGATCGGTCCGGTGAAGCGAATCCAAGCGGCGGTCACGGCGCGCCGCTTGGAACTCGCCGCTGTCGTCGTCGCGTTCGTGCCCGCGTTGCTCTCGCGGCCCGGCACGGTGGGTGCGGACACCAAGACCTATCTCTACCTCGATCCGGGCCGGCTTTTGGCGGACGCCCCATCACTGTGGGACAGCGACGTCGCCCTGGGCACCGTCACGCACCAAAACATCGGATACCTCTGGCCCATGGGGCCGTTCTACTGGGTGATGGAATGGCTCGGTTCGCCCGACTGGGTCGCCCAGCGCCTGTGGCTGGGCTGTTTGCTGTTCGCCGCCGGCATGGGTGTTCGCTTCCTCCTCCGGGTTCTCGGCTGGCACGGACCTGGGCTCGCGGTTGCGGTGTTCGCCTACATGTTGAGCCCCTACCTCCTCGACTACTCCGCCCGAATCTCGGCGGTGTTGTTGCCGTGGGTGGGCTTGCCGTGGATGATCGGACTCACGATTCTCGCGGCTCGACGGGGCGGCTGGCGCGACCCGGCCCGGTTCGCGCTCGTCACGGTGACGGTCGGCAGCGTGAACGCGACGTCGCTGCTGTTGGTCGGTCTGGCCCCGGTCTTGTGGTTGGTGCACGCAACCGCGATCGAGCGGAGTATCACCGCTCGGCGGGCGGTCACCGCCGCCCTGCGGATCGGGTTTCTTTCGTCCGCAGTCTCGGTCTGGTGGATCGCCGGCCTCGTCGTGCAGGGACGGTACAGCCTGCCGGTCACGCGCTACACCGAGACCTACGAGGTGGTGGCCGATGCGGCCACCGCTCCTGAGATCCTTCGCGGTCTCGGCTATTGGTTCTTCTACGGCAACGACAAGTTCGGCCCGTGGATTCAGCCAAGCATCGAGTACACCCAGGGAGTCTGGCTCCTCTTCTTGACGTTTGGCCTGGTCGTGTTGGCCCTGCTCGGGAATGCGCTGGTCCGGTGGCGGCATCGTTCGTTCTTCGTGCTGTTGTTGGTCGTCGGTGCGTTGATCGGGATCGGCTCGCATCCGTTCGATCAGCCGTCGTTGCTCGGCTCTCTCTTCAAGGAGTTCACCCGCACCGACGCCGGTCTGGCGCTCCGCTCGACCCCGCGGGCCGTGCCGCTCGTGGTGCTGGCGACCTCGGTGTTGCTCGGGCTCGTGGTCGGCGCAGTCCAGGAGCGCTTCCCGCGGCCGGGGCGAACCCTGGGTGCCCTGACCCTCGTCGCGATCATCTTGGCCAATCCGGCGATCTGGCGGGTCCGGATGATCGAGGAGCATCTTCATCGGCCTGAGGAGTTGCCGTCCTACTGGCTCGACGCCACGGCCAGCTTCGATGCCGACGACGACGGCAGTCGGATTTGGGAGATCCCCGGCAGCGACTTCGCCTCGTATCGCTGGGGCAACACGGTTGACCCGATCACCCCCGGCCTGATCGATCGGGGCTATGTCGCTCGCGAGTTGGTCCCGTTCGGCTCGGCTGCGTCGGCCGACCTGATCACCGCCTTCGACCGCAAGCTTCAGGAGGGCAGCCTCGAACCCGGTTCGGTCGTTGCGATTGCACGGCTGTTGTCGGTCGGCGATCTCGTCCACCGTGCCGATCTCACCTACGAGCGGTTCCGGACCCCTCGCCCGATTCCGTTGGCCGCCGCCCTCGATGCACTTGCTGACTTGGGTGAACCGACGAGCTTCGGGCCCCGCACCCCCAACGTCGCGGGCCCGGAACAAACCCTGCTCGATGAGGTCGAGCTCTCGATCGATCCGTCGCTCCCCCACCCGGCGGCGGTCACCGCCTATCCCGTACCTGACCCGCTCGACATCGTTCGTCTCCGGAGTGCGGCTGGTGCGCAGATCGTCATCGGCGATGGCGAGGGGCTCGTTGATGCGGCAGCAGGGGGCCATCTCGATCTGGATCGATTGTTGTTCTTCGGGGCCGACCTCGCGGCCGATGCGACCCTTGCGGCGCAGGTCACCAGCCAACCGACGGAGGTGATCATCACCGACTCGAACCGGCGCCGCTCGCGGCGGTGGGGAACTCTTCGCGAGAACGTCGGCTACACCGAACTCGCTGGCTTCGAGCCACTGGTTTTCGATCCCCAAGACAATCGGCTTCCGCTGTTTCCCGCTGCTGCGACAACAGACGGGCTCGATGTCGACGACACGCGGACCGTAGCTGTGCACCTCCAGGGGCCTCAGATCACGGCGTCGCGTTTTGGGAATCCGGTCACCCACACCCTTGACGACCGGCCGGTGCACGCCGCCGACGGCGATCTCACGACGGCGTGGACGGTGGCTGACTTCGCCGAAGCCCGCGGCGAGTTCCTTCGGTTCACGTTCGATCGGCCAACGACGATCGACACCGTTCGGGCGGTGCAGCCCCAAACCCCTGCGAATCGACACATCACCGAGATCGAGATCGTCGCCGACGACGGCTCCTCTCGGCGGCTCAGCCTCGACGGCTCGTCCTGGCTCGCCGACGGCCAGGAGATCGCCTTCGAACCGCTGACGGGCGCTGCGTTCGACGTGGTGATCACCGACCTCGACTACCCCGTCTCCGATACCTACCCGGTCGGGATCTCACCGGTTGGTTTTGCCGAGATCACGTTGGGTTCCACCCCGTCGACCACCGAGTGGATCCGAACGCCGCGGGCCTTTGTCGAGCGCATGGGACTGACGCTCGAGGACCATGACGTGACCGTGGTGCTCACCCGGGAGCGAAGCGACCCCCAAGAACCGGTGCGTGACACACCCGAGCTTGCGATGCGACGCATCGTCCCGCTTCCTGTCGACCTGGCGTTCGAGGTGTCTGGCATCGCCCGCCTCGACGCCACTCTCGAACCGACGTTTGTCGACGACTTCCTCCGGCTCGATACGGGTGTCGTGGTGACCTCGACCGGTTCCCTCGAAGGGAACCTCCGCACGGTCCCCAGCGCGCTGCTCGACGGCGACCCGTCGTCGGCGTTCGTGGGACGCTTCGACGGCCAGGTCGGTCAGGCCTGGCGGGTGCGGGCGGCCTCGCCATTTGCGCTCGACGGCATCGAACTCGACATCGTGGTCGACCGCCACCGATCGGTCCCGACCACGCTTTCCGTCTCCCTCGACGACGGCCCACCCCAACTGTTCGAGACCGGCCTCGAGCTCGATGATGCGGACCTCGGCGCTGTTGAAACGGTCCGCCTCGATGTCGAGCGCGCTGCGGTTTCAACCATTCGCATCGAGGTCGCCGCCAGCGCCGATCGCCTGACACGCGATTGGTACAGCAATGCGATGGTCTCGATGCCGTTTGCGATCGCCGAGATGCGAGCCGGAACGACGACGGTCGGTCCCGACCGCGACCGCATCGACACCGGCTGTCTCGAGGACGTCGTGGTCGTTGACGGGATCTCGGTTCCCGTGCGCATCTCGGGCTACGCGGCCGACGCGAGAAATGGCGGAGCCCTGACGGTCGTCGGCTGCCAGCCCGTCGTGACGGCCGCCGGTGACGTTCAGGTGAGTACGGCACGCGCGTCCAGTCAGCTGCCCCTCACCATCGACCAGCTCGTCCTCGAGCGGGCCGTGCCAGTCGCCGCACCCGAGGCTCAGGCGGCGCTCGTCGTCGAGTGGACGAGCGACATCGAGGCACGTCTTCTCATCGACTCGAGCGAGACCGAGCGATGGCTCGTGTTGGGCCAGTCGTTCAATCTCGGATGGCAGGCTGAGCTCGATGGTCGATCGTTGGGGGAACCGCAACTCGTCGACGGGTTCGCCAACGGTTGGCGCATCCCGGCCGGCGAGAGCGGTGTGATCCAGCTCCGGTGGGGCCCTCAGCAGCTGGTGACGACAGCCCTCTGGGCGTCGGCGATCGCTGCCCTCTTTGTCATCGGTCTTGCCCTTCGCCGTGACGGCCACGACGATCCGCTTTCCCCGAGCAGCCCCACGCTCATCGCAATGGCGCCACCAATCGCCGGAGGCGTTGGCTGGGTCGGACGGGGCTCGCTGGCAGTCGCCGCGGGCGGATTTGCGCTCGTGAACACGCCCCAGTGGCACGTCCTCTGTGCACTCGGCGTCGGCGCCGCCGTGTGGTTTGGGCTGGGGCGACCGGCGCGCGGGCGCTTTGGAGCGCTTCTTGGCGCCGGGCTGTTCGGCGTCACCAGCCTGCTCATCATGATCGAGCAGCGCCTCGACCGTCATCCGCCCGATTTCATCTGGCCCCAGCAATTCGACGAGTACCACGTTCTCGGCGTGATCACCGTGCTGCTGCTCGCTGGGGACTACATCTCGTCGCTTGGCGCCGGCGATCTCGACTGATCAGGCGTTTGCCGTTGCCGCCGCCCGGGTCAACGCGTGCTGAACCAGCTCGAGAAGCGTGGCTTTGGTGGAGGCTCTGTCGCGGGCGTCGGTGATCATCATCGGGACTTCCGGCGAGATGGCCAATGCCTCGCGGACATCGTCGAGCGAGTGATGGATGCGCCCGAAGAAGGCATTGACGGCGACCACAAAGGGGATGCCGGCCGATTCGAAATAGTCGACGGCGGCGAAGCAGTCCTCGAGGCGGCTGGTGTCGACCAGGACAACGGCGCCGATCGCACCGCGGACGAGGTCGTCCCACATGAAGTGAAAGCGATCCTGGCCCGGTGTCCCGAACAGGTAGAGAATGAGGTCATCACCGAGGCTGATGCGACCGAAGTCCATCGCCACCGTCGTCGACGTCTTCGGCGCATCACCGGCGATGTCGACGCCTTGGCTGTGGCTGGTCAGCGACGCCTCGGTCGTGAGGGGCTCGATCTCACTGATCGACCCGACGAAGGTGGTCTTGCCAACGGCATACCCGCCAGCGACCACGATCTTGACCGGGATCGGCACCCCGGGCGCGGGCGCTTTCGGTTCAGAGCGCTTGAAGACCATCGAGGACCCTTTCCAGGAGTCGGAGGTCGGGACGGCTGTTCTCGTCGACTGCGGTCTCGTTGCAGTCGAGGAAGCCGTCCGTCACCATGTCACCCACGAGGACGCGAACGACGCCCAGCGGGAGTTTGAGGTGTGCTGACACCTCGGCAATGGATGTCGGTGCGAAGCAGATCTCGCAGATCTGCCGCTTTTCAGCGACCAACGTCGGCGCGTTGGTCTGGCCCCGTTCAGTGACGCGGACGATCGCCTCGAGCGCAAGCTCGGTCGATGATCGAACCCGACCGCCCGTGAGGGCGTACGGTCGGATTCGCAGCCGGTCTTCTCGGGGCGTGTCGCTCATCGAGGCAACGTGCTTTGAAGTTCGGCTCGTAGCTCAGGCGTGAGGAAGGGGCCGGTCTTGTCGACCAAGACCGCCATTTCGTAGCCAACCAGGCCAACGTCGCAGTCAGCGTCGGCGACGACCGCAAGGCACGACCCATCGCTCACCCCGGTCACGAACAAGAACGCGTGTTCCATCTCGATGATGATCTCGTTCACCTGGCCACCACCGAACCGGCCGGCAGCGCCGTACGCCAAGCCGATCAGGCCGGACGCAACGGCTGCGAAACGATCGGCAGCGTCGCGGTCGAGGCCGCCAGACAGCGCCATCGGAAGGCCGTCCGATGAGACGACGACAGCTTCGCTGACGCCGGGAACTCGTTCGACGAAGTTGGCGACGAGCCAATTGACATTGTTGGCCGCGGTACTCATGGTCATGCGTTGCTCACTTGGGGTTGGTGTCGCTCGAACCGGGGACAGGGCCACGGCCCTTGCGGAGGCCGGCGCGGTAGCGAGACAGCATCTGTCGGACCTCTTCAGGGGATCGATTGCCGGCGGACATCGCAGGCGGAGCCGGCGTTGCCGCAGGCGCGTACTTGGACTCTTCCGGAACGTCGACCTGCTTTGGTGTGCGTCGGATGAGTCCGGCGCTCGTCACCGCATCATCGATCGTGGCGACGGCGGGGTGTGGTTGGGGCACCGCCTCGACGTTCGGAACGCTGGTGGGTGCGCTGGCCTCGCCGCCGGCTGGCGCCGGGGGTGCGATGGGTGGCGCAGCGGTGGGGATCTGGGGTGCGGATGGTGCGGCGGCCGTCGGTCCCGAGCCGGTGGCGTCGAGCGGTGCGAAGAGATCGGCTTCAGGGTCGATCGGCGGCGTCGGTTCTGTCGGGGTCGACCCGAACAGCTCGAACAGATCGCCCGAGGGGTTGTGGGCCGTCGTTGGAACGGACGCCGGTGTGATGTCGGGCGCGGCCGGCGGGGTCGGGACCCGGGTGGGCAGGCCGCTCGGGCCAACCGGCGGCGCCGCAGGCCGCTCGGCCACGGCCGGAGGCGAGGTGGGAGCGGCGGTCTTCGGCTGCGACGGGGGCGTCGGCGTGGGCGTGCGCTGAGGAAGCGTTGGCGTCGCCGGTGCGGCGGTTACCGGCTGCGGGGGCGCCGTCGGCTCGGGGGTCGGTGCGCTCGGCGGGGCAGGAATCGGCGCCGGCACAACCGGGCTCGCCGCGGTTGGAAGGATCGGCGGGAGCGTCGCCGCCGGGGGGAATTCGGGAGCTGGCGAAGACGGCACCGGCGGGGCGTGATCCGCGGGCGTCGAGGCGTCGATCTGAGGTTCGGCCACCTCGACGTAGCCGATCATCTCCGGTGGGATCGACAGCACCGCGACGACACCACCTGGTGCCCCCTGGGCGAGGCGAACGCTGACGCCGAGCCGATGGGAGAGGCGGGAGACAACGGTGAAGCCGAGCGATCGGCTCAGTTCGAGGCCGATGACCGGGGGCTCAGCAAGGGTCGCATTGGCGGTGGCCAACTGGTCCGCGCTCATGCCGATGCCATGGTCGACAAGGGTGATGCGGTAGCTGCCGTCGGCGTCGCGCTCGCCGACGACATTGACGTCGGTGTCCGGCGGCGAGAACTGGGTGGCGTTCTCCATCAGCTCCGACAGGAGATGGGCGAGGTCGACGGCGACCGAACCGGCGACCGTTGCGCTCTCCACGTTGGCAAGGTCGATCCGGCTGAAGTCTTCGATTTCGCCGACCGCAACGCGGATGACGTCGGAGAGCTCGACCGGGCGGCCACGGCGGCGGCTTGGTTCGGCGCCCGCCAACACGAGCAAGGACTCGGCGTTTCGCCGCATCCGCGTTGCGAGATGGTCGAGTCGGAACAGGTTCTCCAGCTGATCGGGGTTCTCTTCTCGGCTCTCCAGCTGGTCGATGAAGTCGATCTGGCGGTCGAGCAGGCTCTGATTGCGGCGGGCCAGGTTGACGAAAATGTCGGAGATGCCACGCCGGAGAAGCGAACCTTGCTCCTCGGCAACCTCGACCGTCACCGACTGAATCTCGGCGAACGCCCGACTGAGCTGAGCGACCTCGTCGCGCCCCTTCGCTTCGATCGGCGTCACCGGCGTCGTGTCGGCTCGGCCCGCGGTTCGCATCGACTCGACCATGGCCGGCAACTCTTCGGAGCTGAGGCGTCGAGCCGTGTCGGTGAGTTCGATCAACGGCTGGCTCACCGACGCGCCGACGACGATCGCCGTGAGGAGGGCGAGGATCGTCACCGAGAGCGCAAGCAGCAGGAACTGGGTCGATTGCTCCTGCGCGAAGGCCGCATTGAAGCTGGCCGCCTGCTCCGTCTCGCGAAGGACGTCGGCAAGGATCGAGGTGACGGCGCTCACCCGCTCGGCGTTCTCTTCGGTCCACGAGACCGAGCCCTCGACAACACCGAGATTCAACGCACGCCCGATCTCGAGGGTCGGGTTGAAGCCGCCCCGGTTGTCGGTTGTTTCCGACGCCACCAGGCGGGGCAACAGGTCGTCGGTCAGAAGCTGATCGAGCGCTGCTCGATCGCTGCCGCTGAGGGTGGGGGCGACGTCGTCGAACGCAACCGTGATGTTGTTGGTTGCTGTCGCCAAGACGATGGGGGCGCTGGAAGGTACCTGACCCTCGGCAATCGCTGTGTCGCCGACATTTGCGATGGCGACCAGTTCGCTTTGGATCGAGATGAGGCTTCGGGCTGCGCCAAGGGATCGGAAGAGTTCGACGCTCGTGGCTTCGTTGGCGGTGCCCGCAATGATCCGATTGACGTCGGTCGCCAGCTGGTCGAGCCGAACTTCGAGCTCGGTCGGCGTGGATTCGGTTCGGCGCTCATCATCGATCGACGCGATCAAGTCGATACGTGTCGTGTCGACGAACGAACCAAGGGTTGCGCTTTGCAGGTCGTCCCGCACGGCACTGGTGGTTTCGAGCCACGCGGCGAGCGCCGCGTCGGTCGCGATCTCGTCGGGCCGGGTCTCCGCGGTATTCAGCATCAAACGGCCAGACAGTTGGGTGTTGAACCGTTCGATTTGCAAGGCGGTGGCCAGGTCGCCGCTGGACTCCACGAAGGCGGCGAGGCGGGCCTCGCGGGACCCAGCGGAGGCTTCTTCGGAGCGATCGGTCACGCCGGTGTACGAAAAGAACAGCAGTGCCAACAGCGGGGCAAGCAGCATGAGCAGCAACTTGCCGCGGATCTTGATCCTCTTGAGCATGTGGCGAAGTCCTGGATGAGGTCGCGTGCGTTCGTCTGAACGCCCACCTCTCCAGTCGACCGCCGAGCGACGAACTTGAGAGCGAAACCACGAAAAGTGGCATGTGGCCGGTGCCCGCAGGGCGGTCCGGCCGACGTGGCTCAGCGCTGAGGAACCGCGGTTGGCACGATCGGAGCGGGGAGGTCGCTGCCGCCAGTGAGGTAGGTGTCGACCGCTGCGGCGGCGCTTCGTCCCTCGGCGATCGCCCACACGATCAGGCTCTGGCCTCGACCCATATCGCCGGCGACGAACACCCCGTCGACATTGGTGGCCCACTGGTCAGACCGGGCAACGTTGCCACGTTCCGTGAGATCGACGCCGAACTGTTGCACCAACGCGTTCTGCTCCGGACCGGTGAACCCCATGGCCAAGAAGACGAGCTGGGCAGGAAAGTGCTCTTCGGTTCCGTCGACCGGTTGGAAGCTCATCCGCCCGTTCTCGACGACCTGTTCGACCCGTACCGTGTCGAGCCCGGTGACGTTGCCGTCCTCGTCGCTCACGAAGCGCAGCGTGTTGATCGCGTACTCGCGCTCGCCACCCTCCTCATGGGCTGAACTGACCCGGTGAATCATCGGCCATGTCGGCCACGGATTCGCCTCGGGTCGGTCCTCGGGTGGTCGGGGCATGATCTCGAACTGATGGATCGAGCGAGCGCCGTGGCGATGTGACGTTCCGAGACAGTCGGCACCCGTATCGCCGCCGCCGATGATGATGACGTCCTTGTCGCCCGCATGGATCGGCGAGTCGTCGAGGTCACCCTCCTGGACCTTGTTGGCCCAGGGAAGGAACTCCATCGCTTGATGGATACCGCTGGCCTCGCGGCCTTCGATCGGAAGGTCACGAGCCTGGGTGGCCCCGCAACACAGCACGACGGCGTCGTACTCGTCTTGGAGTTCCTCCGCGGTGACGTCGACCCCGACGTTGACGTTGGTGCGAAACTCAGTACCCTCCGCGACCATCTGCGCGAGGCGCCGGTCGAGGTGGCGCTTTTCCATCTTGAACTCAGGAATGCCGTACCGCAGCAACCCACCGATGCGGTCGGCCCGCTCGTAGACCACGACATCGTGGCCGGCTCGGGTGAGTTGCTGGGCCGCCGCGAGCCCGGCCGGACCGGACCCGACCACCGCAACCCGCTTGCCGGTGCGGACCGTGGCGATCACCGGGGTCACCCACCCTTCATCCCAGGCCCGGTCGATGATCTCGACCTCGATGCGCTTGATCGTGACCGGTGGTTCGTGAATTCCCAGCACGCAGGCGGCCTCGCACGGCGCGGGACACAGGCGCCCGGTGAATTCCGGGAAGTTGTTGGTGGCGTGCAACCGGTCGATGGCGTCGCGCCAGCGGCCCCGGTACGTGAGGTCGTTCCAGTCCGGGATGATGTTGCCGAGCGGACAGCCGTTGTTGCAGAACGGAATGCCACAATCCATACAGCGGCTGGCCTGGGTTCGCAGCTTCTCTTCGGGAAACTCCTCGTACACCTCTTTCCAGTCCCGAAGACGCACCGGTACCGGCCGGTGCGCAGGAAGCTCCCGGTCGTGCTTCAGAAATCCTCGTGGGTCACCCATGACCGTCTCCTTCCCTCACAGCCGAGCCGCAGCCATGACGGCCTCGGTTTCGTCTCGTCCTTCAGCCCGAGCGGCCGCAGCTGCCTCCAGCACCCGCTTGAAGTCGGTCGGCATCACCTTCACGAACGATGTGATCGCCTCGTCCCAGGCGGCCAGGAGCCGTTCGGCGACGGCGCTCCCCGTCTCACGGCCATGTAGCTCGACACGCTCGCGGAGCCACTCGATGTCGTCTTCGTCGGGAGCCTCCAGCGAGACCATCTCGTGGTTGGTCCGCCCGGGAACCAACCCCTCGGGGTCGTAGATGAACGCGACACCGCCGGACATGCCGGCGGCGATGTTTCGGCCGACGGGACCAAGGATGACCGCTCGGCCGCCCGTCATGTACTCGCAGGCGTGGTCACCCACCCCTTCGACGACCGCCGTCGCACCAGAATTGCGCACACAGAAACGCTCGCCGACCATGCCTCGAAGGAACAGCTCACCACCGGTTGCGCCGTAGCCGATGACGTTGCCAGCGATGACGTTGTCCTCGGCGACGAAGGTGGCCTCTTCAGGTGGCCGAACAACGACCCGACCGCCGGAGAGCCCCTTGCCGACATAGTCGTTGGCATCGCCCTGCAGGCGCAGCGTGATGCCGCGAGGCACGAATGCGCCGAGACTGTTACCGGCGGAGCCGGTGAGGTTGACCACGATCGTGTCGTCGGCGAGCCCCTTGCCTCCGTGTTTTCTGGTGACCTCGAAACCGAGCAGCGTGCCGACGGTGCGGTTGACGTTGCGGACCGGCGTGTCGATGGTGACCGGCCGACCGTCGTTGATCGCACCCTGCGCCAGCTGGATCAGGGTCTGGTCCAGCGCCAACTCGAGGCCGTGGTCCTGCTCTTTCCACTGGTGGCGCCGGGACTCGCGGGCAATTTCGGGCAGGTGGAGGATCGGTGAGAGGTCGAGCCCATCGGCCTTCCAATGAGCGACCGCATCGGTCGTGTCGAGCATCTCTACTTGCCCGATCGCTTCATCCAAGGACCGGAAGCCGAGCTCGGCGAGCAACTCGCGGACCTCTTCGGCGATGTACTCGAAGAAGTTCTCGACGAACTCGGGCTCGCCCGAGAACTTGGCTCGGAGTTCAGGGTTCTGGGTTGCGACGCCAACCGGGCACGTGTCGAGGTGACAAACCCGCATCATGATGCACCCCATGACGACGAGCGGAGCGGTGGCAAAGCCGTACTCTTCGGCCCCCAGCAAGGCTGCGATCATCACGTCGCGGCCGGTCTTGAGCTGCCCGTCGGCCTGTACGACGATGCGGTCGCGCAAGTCGTTGAGCAACAGCGTCTGTTGGGTCTCGGCCAGGCCGAGCTCCCACGGCGCCCCGGCATGCTTGATCGAGGTCTGCGGTGATGCGCCGGTTCCCCCGTCGTGGCCGGAGATCAACACGACGTCCGCGTGGGCCTTCGATACGCCAGCGGCGACCGTCCCGACCCCGACCTCGGCGACGAGCTTCACATGCACCCGTGCCTTCGGGTTTGCGTTCTTGAGGTCATGAATGAGCTGCGCAAGATCTTCGATCGAATAGATGTCGTGGTGCGGTGGCGGGCTGATCAACCCGACGCCAGGCGTCGAGTGCCGGGTCTTTGCGATCCAGGGGTACACCTTGTGGCCCGGGAGCTGGCCGCCCTCACCGGGCTTTGCGCCCTGTGCCATCTTGATCTGGATGTCGTCGGCGTTGACCAGGTACTCGCTGGTGACGCCGAAGCGGCCCGATGCGGCCTGCTTGATCGCCGAGCGACGCAAGTCGCCGTTCTCGTCAGGGGTGAAGCGGTCGGCGTCTTCACCGCCTTCACCCGTGTTGGACTTGGCGCCCAGCCGGTTCATGGCGATTGCGAGGGTCTCGTGGGCCTCGGCTGAAATCGAGCCGTAGCTCATTGCCCCGGTCGAGAACCGCTTCAAGATGTTCGCGGCCGGTTCAACGTCGTCGATCGGAATCGATGGCCGCTCGCCGAGACGGAACTTGAACAGGCCCCGCAAGGTCCCCAACTGTTTCGACTGGTCGTCGATGAGGTCGGTGTATTCCTTGAAGATGTCGTAGCGACCTTGACGGGTCGCATGCTGCAGCTTGAAGACCGTGTCGGGGTTGAACAGGTGGTACTCGCCTTCGCGGCGCCACTGATACTGCCCCCCGACCTCGAGGAAGCGGTGGGCCCGCTCGCTCGGATTCTGGGGGAAGGCGTGGGCGTGCCGTTCCTTGACCGCTGCGGCGATGACGTCGAGGCCGACGCCCCCCAACCGGCTCACGGTGCCGGTGAAGTACTCGTCGACAACCTCGGTCGACAGGCCGATCGCTTCGAAGATCTGCGACCCGGTGTAGGAGGCAACCGTCGAGATGCCCATTTTCGACATGATCTTCAAGATGCCGAGGCCGGCCGCCTTGATGTAGTTGCGGTGGGCCTGCTCCGGATCGAGATCACCGAGGTTGTACTCCTCGTTCGCGATCATCTCGTCGATCGTGGCGAACGCAAGATACGGGTTGATGCCGTTGGCGCCGTAGCCAAGCAACGTGCCGATGTGGTGTACCTCGCGCACATCGCCCGCTTCGATGACGAGGCCCACCTGTGTCCGAGTCTTGTTGCGAACCAGGTGATGATGCACGGCGCTGCACGCGAGCAGGGACGGGATCGGGCTGTCGTCGAGGCCGCTCCCCCGATCGGAGAGCACCAGCACGGTCGCGCCATCGGCGATGGCGGCGTCGGCCGCGGCTCGCAGGTCGTCGATCCCCCGCTTCAACGCTTCGCCACCGCCCGCGACGTCGAAGCGGCTGGACAACACCATGGTTCGGAAGCCACCCGGCCCTTCACTGCCGTCGAGGGCCACGATCCGAGCCAGCTCGTCGTCGGTGATGACCGGGTTGTCGAGATGAATCGTGCGGCACGACTCCGGTACCGGGTCGAACAGGTTGCCCTCTGGTCCGACCCGCGCGAACAGTGACGTGATGATCTCCTCGCGAATGGCATCGAGCGGCGGGTTGGTGACCTGGGCGAACAGCTGCTGGAAGTAGTCCGCCAGGTGGCGACTGCGGTCCGAGAGCACCGCGATCGGGGTGTCGGTCCCCATGGAGCCGATCGCTTCCTTGCCATCGCGAGCCATCGGCGAGATCAGGAGCTTCTTTTCTTCGATCGTGTAGCCAAACTCCTGTTGGAGTTGGGTCACCGAGGATTCGCCACTCGAGCGCTCAATGCCGTCGGGCAGATCGGCGAGCGTGACGAGCTGGGACTCCAACCATTCGGTGTAGGGGTGGCGACCGGCGATCTCGGCTTTGAGTTCGTCATCTCGGATGATGCGACCCTGGGTCGTGTCGATGAGGAACATGCGGCCGGGCTGGAGCCGGCCCTTCTCCACGATGGTGTCCTGGGGAAGCTCGATGACGCCGACCTCAGAGGCCATGACGACGAGGCCGTCGCGTGTGACCCAGTACCGGCTGGGGCGCAGGCCATTGCGATCCAGAATGGCGCCCATGACGGTGCCATCGGTGAAGGCGATCGACGCGGGTCCATCCCACGGCTCCATCCGGGCCGCGTTGTAGCGATAGAACGCCTTGCGCTGTGCGTCCATCTCGGTGTGATGTTCCCATGGTTCGGGGATCATCATCAGCACTGCTTCGGCCAGCGAGTAACCCCCCAGACTCAGCAACTCCAGGGCTTCGTCGAACCCGGCGGTGTCGCTCGCACCGGGGGTGCAGATCGGGAACGCCCGATCGAGACCGGGAAGGTGGGGCGAGCTGAGGAGGGCTTCTCGGGCTCGCATCCAGTTGCGGTTGCCCTGGATCGTGTTGATCTCGCCGTTGTGGGCAACGATGCGGTAGGGGTGGGCCAGCGGCCACGACGGGAAGGTGTTCGTCGAGAACCGAGAGTGCACGAGCGCCATGGCACTCTCCACCCGCTCGTCGACCAGGTCGGGATAGAACGCAGCGACCTGTGGGGTCGTCAGCATGCCCTTGTAGACGAACGTCCGACAGCTCAGCGACGGCATGTAGACGCCGTCGTGGGCTTCGGATACGCCACCCATGGCCTCGTTGATCTCATCGTTGCCTGCTGCGACCGACACCTCGCGCTCGATGCGTTTGCGAGCGATGAACGCCTTGCGATCGAGATCGATCCCGGTGCTGGCGTCGTCGGCCGCGACGAAGACCTGGCGAAAGATCGGCATCGTCATCAACGACGCGGTGCCGAGGATCGATTCGTCGATGGGGACGTCGCGCCACCCCAACACCGACAGGCCTTCGCCGGCAAAGATCGCGGCCATGTGGCCAGCGGCTTCGTTCGCGGCGGCCGGGTCTTGGGGCAGAAAGGCAATCCCGGTGGCGTACGTACCGGCGTCGGGAAGGTCGAACGCCACGACGTCTCGAAAGAACCGATCGGGGACCTGGAGCAAGATCCCTGCGCCATCGCCGGTGTTGATGTCCGCACCTCGAGCCCCGCGGTGCTCGAGGTTGCACAGCGCACCGATCGCCTTGGCAACAATGTCGTGGCTCTTGCGGCCGTGCATGTCGCAGACGAAGTTCAGCCCACAGCTGTCGTGTTCGTTGGCCGGGCTGTAGAGGCCCTGGGGAGCGGGAAGATCGGGGTTGACGCGCTGGGCAGTTGGCATGCGATGTCCTCCGGAACGGCAGGCGCGAGCGCCTGGAAACGTCGGAGCTGGGACATCGTTGGCCCTGCTTCGGTTGTGGAAACCTACCCGGATTGGGCCGGATGGACCAACTTGTCCCCATCGAGGGCCAAGATGAGCGTCATGCGTGACGTTGATTTGGACTTCACCCGACGGATCGGGCGCGACATCGATGCCTCGCCGACGCCGTACCACGCGGTCGCCCGGGCGCGGGAACGACTCGACGCTGCGGGGTTCGCGCCGTACGACCCCGACCGGGGTCCGGTTGGTCGCTGGTACCACGCCAGGGGTGGCGGGCTGGTCGCATGGGTCATCACCGACCAGCACGACGAGTCGTCGGG
>JBCCYT010000095.1:0-16658 GCA_039188975.1 Actinomycetota bacterium | reverse complement strand
GGATCGAGCCCCAAGATCGAGAGCTCGCCATCGGACGGCGAAGAGACGCAGCCGATCATTCGCATCGTCGAGGTCTTTCCGGCGCCGTTCGGGCCGAGGAAGCCGAAGGCCTCGCCGGGCTGCACGGCGAAGTCGATCCCGGCGACCGCGACGAAGTCGTCGAACGCCTTGGTCAGACCGGTGGCCTCAATGATCGGGGCGCGGTCGGCGGCGGTCATGGCTCGACGGTAGCCACCGCCGGAGGCCGCCGCGGTGACGTTGCGTGGACGGCGACTGTCAGATTTCCGTTAGTCGCGGGCCAACAGATTGTCATGGTCCCACATTGCAAGATGGGCTCGGTCGGCTAGTGTCGGGGCCTTCATGCGCCCACCGACGGGTGGGCGGTGTATCCCAAACACTGGAGGGAAATATGAGTTGGAAGAAGCTCATTGCTCTGCTCGCGGTCCTGGCGATGTTCGCCGCCGCCTGTGGTGACGATGACGAATCCGGAGATGCGAGCGACAGCGCGAGCACTGCCACCGACGACGGCAGTGACAGCGCCAGCGCAAGCGCCTCGGCGTCCGAGCCTGCCGACGACGGCGACATGGACGAAGAAGACGAGATGGAAGAGGAGGCGCCGGAAAGCGACGCAGGGATGGGTGGAGACCTGGTCCTGCTGCAGTGGCAGGCCCCCTCGCAGGCCAACAGCTACCTGTCGAGCGGTACCAAGGACCTGCTCGCCGGTTCGCTGTCGCTCGAGCCGCTGGCGGAGATCGGCCCCGACGGTGCGCTGTACCCGGCGCTCGCCGCGGAGATTCCGACGGCCGGCAACGGCGGTCTCAGCGACGATGGCCTCACCATCACCTGGACCCTGCGCGACGACGTGCTCTGGTCGGACGGCACCCCGTTCACCTCGGCTGACGTCGTGTTCACCTACAACTACTGCGCCGACGAAGCCACCGGTTGTGCCTCCGACGCGATCCT
This sequence comes from Actinomycetota bacterium, assembly GCA_039188975.1. Taxonomy (GTDB): domain Bacteria; phylum Actinomycetota; class Acidimicrobiia; order Acidimicrobiales; family Aldehydirespiratoraceae; genus UBA11606. The sequence goes on along the minus strand of JBCCYT010000095.1, from coordinate 15,695 downwards.
CGAGATTGCCTCGGTCGTGGCCGACGATGACTTCACCGTCACCATCACCTTCAACGAGCCCCAGCCCTACCCGTACAAGTTCGGCGTGAGCTACACCAGCCCGATCCTGCAGGAAGCCCAGATGGCTGAATGCATCGGTGCAGCTGCCGTGTCGTGCTCCGAGCAGAACTTCTCGCCGGTCGGTACTGGCCCGTACGTCATCACCGAGCTGCGTCCTGAGGACGCGGTCGTTGCTGAGATCAACCCGAACTACCGCGGCATCGCCGACGGTAAGCCCTTCTTCGGTCGGGTCGAGATTCAGGGTGGCGGCGATGCTGAGTCGGCCGCTCGTTCGGTCCTCGAGATCGGCGAGGCCGACTACGCCTGGAACCTCCAGGTCGCTCCGGAAATCCTTCAGGGCATGATGGCCAGCGGTGAGGGCGTTCTCGCCTCGGGCTTCACGGCCAACGTCGAGCACATCAACCTCAACCAGACCGACCCGTTGGCGGATCCGCCTTCGGAAGGCACTCCTCACCCGTTGTTCGTCGACAACCCGGACCTGCACCGGGCGCTGTCGATCGCGATCAACCGTGACGAGCTCGTCGCTGTCGGTTACGGCCCCTCGGGCAACCCGACGTGCAACATGTGGCCGGTCGGTGCGGAGAACAGCACCAACAACGACTGGTGCCTCACCCAAGACATCGACGGTGCCAACGCCCTCCTCGACGGCCTCGGCTACCTCGACACCGACGGTGACGGCATCCGTGAAGCCGACGGCTTCGGTCCGCTCGAATTCGACTACATCACCTCCACCAACGGTGTGCGTCAGTCGAACCAGGAGCTCATCCGGGCGTACTGGGAAGAGATCGGCGTGAAGGCCAACATGCTCAACGTCGACGCCAGCCTGTTCTTCGACGGCACTTGCGCCAGCGATGACTGCATCTGGAAGTTCTTCTACCCGATGGAGATGTTCACGAATGGTTCGTCGAGCCCGTACGCGGCGGCGTACATGTCCGGCTGGACCTCGGATCAGATCCCGACGTCGGAGAACGCCTGGGGCCTCAACAACATGCCTCGTCTGAACTCGCCCGAGTACGACGCGCTGAACGAAGAGGCCAAGGTCACCGCCCTCGATGATCCTCGCTACACCGAGATCATCATCGAGATGAACGACATCTTGTCGACCTCGGCGGTCATCCCGCTGATCCACCGTGCCAGCGCTTCGGCCTGGTCGAGCGACATCGGTGGTACCGGTGACCTCAACGCCTGGGACAGCGAGTACTGGAACATCGAAGACTGGTTCCGGAGCTGATTCAGCTCACCTGAACTGACCTGAACGGGTGGGGGCTTTCGGGCCCCCACCCGGGGTCGGTTCGTTTCATACGGGGATTCGAGGGGGAGTACCGAAGCGATGGGTCGCTACGTCATCCGACGACTGATTTTGGCCGTGCCGACGCTGCTGGCGATCAGTTTCATCGTGTTCTTGTTGCTGGACGCCGCGCCGGGCGACCCGACGAGCCAGCTCCCGTTGACGATCCCGCCGGAGGTTCGCGAGAACATCCGCGAGTCACTCGGGTTCAACGACCCCTTGTTCCAACGGTGGCTCAACTGGCTGAACCTGATGGTTGTCAATGAGCCCCGCCACCTCATCGACCAGTGGACCGGCGTGTGCATTGGCGGTGGCTGCGAAGAGATGGACCGCATCGTCTCGTGGCAGTCACGCTCCCCGGCGATGGACACCGTCTACGAGCGGGTCCCGCAGACGGGTCAGGTGCTCGGCCTCGGCCTCATCTTCGGCGTCTTGATCGCCGTGCCGATCGGGACGTTCCAGGCGTACCGGCAGTACAGCTGGTTCGACAATGTCGGCACGATCGTGACGATGCTCGGCTTTTCGGTGCCGGTGTTCGTCATCGGCCCACTGTTCATCTGGGCCTTCTCGATCAAGCTGGGATGGTTCCCGAGCCTCTACAAGTCGACCCACGAGATCGATTGGTCGAGTTGGAGTTCGATCTGGATACAAATCGAGCAGCTCATCATGCCGGTGACGGTGTTGACGCTGTTCAACGCCGCCCAATTCGGGCGGTTCACTCGAGCCGCCGTGCTCGAGAACCTCAATCAGTCCTATGTGCGCACCGCCCGGGCCAAGGGCCTCGGCGAAGGCCGCGTGCTCACCCGCCACGTCTTGCGCAACAGCCTCATTCCGGTGGTGACCCTTCTCGCCCTTGCCATCCCCGGCATTTTCAGCGGCGCCATCATCACCGAGAACATTTTCCGGATCAACGGGTTGGGTCAGCTCCTGTTGTTATCCATACGCCAGAACGATCTGCCGTTGGTGCAATCGTTGGTCTTCATCTTTGCGGTGCTCACGGTCATGTTCAACCTGATCGCTGACCTCCTGTACGGCTTCCTCGACCCACGGATTCGCTATGACTGACATCGCTGACCGCCCCGAGGATGCCGACGAGGCACCGGCCGCCGAGCCGGCGACGCCCGATGTGGAGGCCATGGCGGCGGCCGCCGAGGTGGCGGCGATCGGTGAGTTCCGGTCGCTGCGTTCCGATGTGTGGCGCCAGTTCCGTCGCCACAAAGGCGCGATGGCCGGGTCCGTCACGCTGGTTTTGGTGATCCTGCTGTGTCTGTTCGGTCCGATTCTTCTCCCGTTCGACACCACCACCCCTGATGTCGCCAATGCGAACCGCGGCGCCGGGTGGCCCCACATCTGGGGCACCGACAACCTCGGCCGGGATGCCTTCGCTCGAGCGTTGGTGGGTGGACGAATCTCCCTCGCCGTCGGGTTCGTCGCCATGGCGGTCTCGATCGTCATCGGCTCGTTGGTCGGTGTACTCGCCGGTTACTTCAGGTGGCTCAATACGCCGCTGATGGCGATCACCGACCTTTTCTTGTCGCTTCCCCTTCTGCCGATCCTGCTCGTCACGATCGTGTTGTTCCAGTCCGAGGTGCAGGATGCCTTGGGCGACAACCTCGGCATCTTCTTGCTGATGGTGGTGATCATCGGCGGCACCAGCTGGATGACGACGGCGCGCATCGTTCGAGGCGAAGTGCTGTCGATCAAGGAAGAAGAGTTTGTGCTCGCCAGCCGCTCGATCGGTACGAGTTCTTCGGTGCTCATCATCAAGCACATCCTTCCGAACATCGTGAGCCAGGTGATCGTGTCAGCCACGCTCGGCATTGCGTTGGCGATCCTCACCGAATCCGCGGTGTCGTTCCTCGGCCTTGGCTTCCCGCTCGAGCTGCCGACGTGGGGCCGGCTCCTCAACGACGCAAGCCAGCGGATCTCGCTCAACATCTGGCTGGTCGCGGGACCCGGACTGTTGCTGTCGGCCACGGTGATGAGCGTCAACCTCATCGGTGACGGTCTGCGCGACGCGCTCGATCCGCAGAACCGCAGCTGACCGCCCGGTCAACCGCTCCCGTTAGGGTCGTCGAGTGGCGTGGTGGGAGGCAGCGCTGTTGGTCGCGGGCGGTGTTTTTGCCGGCGCGATCAACACCGTCGCCGGTGGCGGTTCGATGTTGACCGTGCCGTTGTTGGTCCTCGCCGGGGTGCCGGGCAACAGCGCCAACGGGTCAAACCGCATCGGTGTCATGGCGTCCAATGTGTCAGCGGCGGCATCGTTTCGTCGTCTCGGCGTCGATGGGCTCGGGCACGCCGTTCCGGTGCTGATCCCGGTTGTCGCCGGATCGCTGGTCGGGTCGCTCGGCATCAGCCGGCTGACCGACGACACGTTCGAGACCGTCTTCGGGCTCATCATGATTCCGTTGATCATCCTCTCGATCCGCAAACCAACGTTTCGTGAGGACGCCGAGCGATGGAGCCGGCCGGTCACGTACGGCGTCTTCTTCGCCATTGGGATCTATGGCGGAGCCATCCAAGCCGGCATCGGGCTGGTGCTGCTGGCGGCGCTCACTCGGGCTGGATACGACCTGGTTGTCGCCAACTCGATGAAGGTCATCATCATCTTCGCTGTCACCGCGACCGCAATCCCCGTGTTCTTGGTGCAGGGACGCATCGACTGGATCCCCGCGTTGATCCTCGCCGTGGGTTTCACCGTGGGTGGGTCGCTCGGTGCCCATGTTGCGGTTCGAGGTGGCGAGAAGGTGATTCGGGTCGTCATGGTCGTCGCGGCGCTGGCCCTCGCCGCGCGGCTGCTTGGGGTGTTCGGATAGACCAGCGCAGCGCGCTCCGCCCTTTGGCCTACCGGCGTGGTGACATCGGTTAGCGGCTGCTCAGTCGCCACGACCACATGCCGAGACTGGTGACGTGGCCTTCGACAACCCATCCCCGTATTCGATGTTCGCTCGTCGTCGGGTGGTGATGCTGGGCGCGGTGGGGTTGGTGCTCGCGGCATCGGTCGGGGCGATCACCGTGCGAGGCGCGGCACTCGGCAATGCGCGCGCTGACCGCGAGGCGCAACACGATCACGCCGAGCTCGTCGCGGCTCGTCTTCGGATCGAGATCTCGGCCGCCGCGTTTGGTGACCTCGTCGACCAATTGGCCCGCGCGGTCTTGGGCGGGTCGGTCGCCGGGGACGTCGATCATCGGGCGGTCCTTGCCGACCGAACCGCCCAGCTTCAGGAGGTCGCGGCCACGGGACGGCTTCGAGAACCCGCGCAGGTGATGGCTGACGAGACGGTCGTGGTCACGTCCGATGTGCTGGCCTCAGAGGCCGACATCTGGGACATGGAGTACGTCGGCTGGGTTGCCATCTCGTCGACGATGTACGGCAGCGCGTCGACGTCGGAGGCGTTTCTCTCCGATGCGTCTGTCCTGTCGAGCCCGACCCATGCGGTGATCGACACCATGCTCGTTCACGCCGGAACCCTCGATACCGAGCTTCCTCCGGCCATTGCCGAGTACGTCGGAGCGGCGGGTGGCGTACTCGTGGAAGCGGACGAGGCTTGGGTGAGCCTCGAGGAGCATGAGGCGGGCGGGCTGGAGAGCGATGGATGGATCGAAGGCGATGCATCCGCCATTGCTGACACGACCGAGCTCGGCCTGGCGGGAGCGGCGGGGCCCGAAGAGCGGTGGCTGACCGAGGAGGTCTTCGATCTGCTCGCCAACCCGGAACCCACGGTGCCGTATGTGACCGAGGCAATGCGTGTTCAAGGTGAGCTCTATGCCGATCTGTTTGCCGAGATGGACCGGGTGATCGACGAAACCGATCCCGATGGGGCTGCCCTCTGGCTCGATGCTGCGTGGATGAGCCTCGCCGGACTTGCGATTGTCGGTGCCCTGGGACTGGCCTGGCTTGTCCACCGCCGAGGACGTGAGTTGGCTGACTCCCTGCTGCTCGATCCAATGACGGGGGTCGGGAATCGCCGGCGACTCGAGGAGCTCGAGCATCGCTGGACCAGTGGTGGTGGGCCGCCGTTCGGGTCGGCGATAGTCGTCGACCTCGACCGATTCAAGATGATCAACGACTCCTATGGCCACCGAGCGGGTGACATCGTCCTGCAGACGGTTGCCGCGAATCTCGAACAACGGGTTGCTGAGTTGTGTGCCGGCTCCGAGCACGGGCATGTCATCCGATTGGGAGGCGATGAGTTCGCCGTCGTGATCGAAAGTCTGACGCCGCGGTCCGAGCGAACCCTTCAGGAGGCCATCCATGGTGGTCGAGGTCCCGTCGAGGTCGATGGCGGCAACGTTGTCGAGGTCGACTTCAGTGTCGGTGCGGTGACGGAGTCATCGCCGCGTGACCTCGGTGCGCTGTTGGCTGCCGCCGACCTGAAGGCGTACGAACACAAGCGGAGCCGGCGGCTCCCGGCTCCTACGGACCGACCGACGCAGGAGGCGGCAGGCCGTTGATCCCGCCTCGACGGCGATCCGTCGAGCGATGACCCCGGAGCGTTGTCATCACCGCGGCCCACGGGGTTGACAAATGTACGGACATTCGGTCTACTTCCTGGGAGCCGATCGATCGGTCGGCCGAGATGTCCCGACCATCCGGTCGGACGTAGAGGAGGCCGGGCGTGATGCACGTCGAACAGCACTATCTGGATTGTCTGTCGCAGGCCTCGTACCTGATCGCTGACGAGACCACCAAGCGAGCGGTGGTCGTCGATCCCCGGCGGGATGTCTCGCCCTATCTCCGCACGGCCGAGGAGCACGGTTTCACGATCGAGCTGGTGCTCGAAACCCACTTCCATGCCGATTTCCTCTCCGGCCATCTGGAACTCGCGGCTGCCACCGGTGCCGAAATCGGCTACGGCGATGCTGCCGTCACCGAATTCGAGTCACGCGGCTTTGCCCACGGCGAGCGCTACCGCCTCGGCGAGGTCACCCTCGAGATCCGTCACACACCCGGGCACACACCGGAGTCGATCAGCATCGTTGTCTACGAGCATCCCGACGCGGCAGCACCCAGTGCGGTGCTGACCGGTGACACGATGTTCATCGGTGACGTTGGTCGGCCGGATTTGCTGTCGTCGATCGGGGTCACGGCCGACGAACTCGCCGGGCAGCTCTACGACTCACTGCACGATCAACTCATGACGCTGCCCGACGAGACCCGAGTCTTTCCCGCCCACGGGGCCGGCTCCGCCTGCGGGAAGCACCTGTCGACCGCCACCTCGTCGACGATTGGCGAGCAGCGACGCGACAACTACGCCGTCCAACCGATGAGCAAGGACGAGTTCGTGGCCGTCGTGACGGACGGCCAACTCGCCGCGCCGGCCTATTTCGCCTACGACGCCATGTTGAACCGTGCATCGCGACCGTTGCTCGACGAGGACGCCGAGCCGATCGCCATGTCGGTTGCCGACGTCGGTCGATGGCAACGGCGAGGCGCCGCGGTCATCGATACCCGCGACCCATCCGACTTCGCTCGCGGCCACCTGATCGGTTCGATCAACATCGGGCTCACCGGTCGATACGCCGAATTTGCGGGTGGCGTTGTTCAGCCGGGTGCCCCGATTGTCGTTGTGTGCGAGGCCGGTGACGCGCGAACGGCCAAGAACCGACTGGCTCGGATCGGTTTCGATCACGTCGTCGGTTGCCTCCCCGACCCGGAAGCGGCCTTCGTCGCGCACCCTGACGATGTCGCTCGCAGCAGTCGCCTCGATGTCGCCGCGGCGCGAAGGGCCATGGCCGACACCCCTGACCTCCAGATCATCGATGTGCGAGGCCCAGGCGAAACCAACGCCGGGGTGATCGACGGTGCGATCGTTGCGCCGCTGCCGCAGCTCAATGCCATCCTCTCATCGCTCGATGCGTCCAAGCCGACCCTGGTCTATTGCGCCGGCGGGTATCGATCGTCGATCGGGGCCAGCCGGCTCGAAGCTGCCGGGTTCACCGACGTCTCTGACCTCCTCGGGGGATACGGGGCCTGGATGGCAGCCGTCGAGGCCCAACCCGTCTGATGCGCCGGTTCGTGCCCGCCCTGGCCTGGACGCGGGCATACCAGCCCGCCGATCTTCGGCCCGACCTCGCGGCTGGTTTCACGATCGCTGCGATGCTGGTGCCTCAGGGCATGGCCTACTCATTGCTCGCCGGCCTTCCGCCGGAGGTCGGGCTCTACGCCGCAACGATCCCGGTGCTGGCCTATGCGCTTCTCGGTACTTCCCGGCAACTTGCCGTAGGACCGGTTGCGATCGTCAGCCTGATGACCGCCTCCGCCCTTGCCCCAATCGTCGCCGAGGGCACGACTGGGTATGTCGCGGCGGCGGCCCTGTTGGCGTTGATGGTCGGCATCGTGCACCTCGCGCTGGGGTTTGCGCGCCTCGGGTTTCTCGTCACGTTCCTCTCGCATGCCGTGCTCGTCGGGTTTACCGCGGCGGCGGCTCTCATCATTGGGTTCTCCCAGGTCAAGCATCTGTTGGGGATCTCGTTTGCACGCCAAGATCGTTTCCTCGACACGGTTGGCCAGGTCGGCACCAACCTGTCCGAGACCCACGGGCTGACCGTGGTGGTCGCCGCCCTGTGCCTCGGAACACTCGTCGCGATGAAGCGAATGGCGCGCCGAGCGCCGAGCGCCCTGATCGTTGTGGTCCTATCCACCGCCGGCGTCGAGGCCTTCGGGCTCGAGGACCGTGGGGTGCAGGTCGTGGGCACCATTCCAGATTCGCTCCCGGCATTCGCAATCCCGGACGTCTCCGCGTCACTCGTAGGTGACCTGTTCGCCGCGGCCATGGTCATCACCCTCGTCGGGTTCGTGGAATCGGTCGCTGTCGCCAAGGTCTACGCCCGCCGCCATCGGTACGATCTCGATCCCAATCAGGAGCTCATCGGCTTGGGTGCCGCCAATGTCGCGGCTGGTGTGTTCGGGGGGTATCCAGTGACAGGCGGCTTCTCCCGGACGGCCGTGAACGACGCCGCCGGTGCCCGAACTCCACTGGCATCGATGATCACCGCGGTCCTCGTCGTCGTGACGCTCGCGTTCTTCACCCCATTGCTGGAGAACCTCCCCCGGGCCGCGCTCGGGGCGATCATCGTGGTGGCGGTCATCGGTCTGATCGACGTCGCCGAGATGCGCCACATCGCGTCGGTCAAACCGAGTGACCTCATCTCGCTCATCGCCGCGTTCGCTGCGACCCTCGTCCTGGGTATCGAGATCGGCATTGCGCTCGCCGTCGTGGTCTCCTTTCTCGTGGTCCTCGCCCGGCTGGCGAAGCCGGAGGTGGCCGAACTCGGCCGGGTGGGCGACGCCCACACCTACCGCCACATCGCCCACAACCCGGAGGCCATCACGATGGAGGGGCTGGTCGTGGTCCGTATCGACGCCGCGATTTCGTTCGTCAACGCCACTGCGGCCAAGGCCCACGTCATCGACCTGGTCGACCGCCGCAGTGATCTCGAGGCGGTCGTCCTCGATGCGGCGGGAATCAACGATCTGGATGCGGCGGGAGCCGACATGTTCGCTGAATTGGAGACGGAGCTCGTCGATCGATCGGTTGCGCTTCACCTCGCCAACATGAAAGGCCCGGCGCGGGCGGTTCTTCGCCGCAGCGGACTCTGGAAGGCGCTTGCCGGCCGGATCCACCCGACCATGCGCGATGCGATAGAGCATCTCGCCACGCGATCCCCAACTCCCGTCGACGACTCACTACCCAGGAGCCACACCATGCATCGAGACCACCCCGTAAACGACTACGCCGCCGTCGTCACCGAGACCACGCAGTTCATCGACGTGCGCGAACCCGACGAGGTTGCCGGGGGCTCCCTGCCGGGGGCCATCAACATTCCGCTCGGTACCTTGCCCGAGCGCGTCGGCGAACTCGACCCGGCCCGTCGGGTCGTGCTCTTGTGCCGCAGCGGTGGCCGAAGCACCCAGGCCAGTGAATACCTGACCGGACAGGGCTTCGAAGACGTGATCAATCTCGACGGCGGCATGCTCGCCGTCGAGTGACCCCTACCAGATCGCCGTGCGGGACTCTGCGTCGAAGAAGTGCAAGTTGATCGTGTTGACCGCGATCTCGACCGTGTCACCCATCATCGCTCGACTACGCGGATCGAACCGCCCAACCGCGGTGCTGTCGCCGAGATCGTCGACCGCATCGGGGTCACCAGCGTCGACCTTCGGTGCATCGAGCTCGAAGTGCACGATGATCTCCGAACCGAGCGCCTCGGTGAGGGTCACCTTCATGGAGAAGGTGGCACCCTTCTTCTCATCGGGGGCAAGCGATGCATCTTCGAGATCTTCGGGTCGGAAGCCGATGATGAGGTTCTTGCCGTCGTAGGCCCGGAGCCCCGGCTTCTTCTCGAACACGGAGTCCGGCAGGTCGATCGTGTGTGATCCGAGCGTGATCGTCGAGCCGGAGAGGCTGGCTTCGTGCAGGTTCATCGAGGGCGATCCGATGAATGCGGCGACAAACACATTGTCGGGCTTGTCGTAGAGGTTCTGCGGGGTGTCGACCTGCTGCAGGTACCCGTCCTTGAGCACCGCGACGCGGTCGCCCATCGTCATGGCCTCGACCTGGTCGTGGGTGACATAGACGGTCGTGACACCCAGGTCGCGCTGGAGGCGAGCGATCTCGGCGCGCATCTGCACGCGGAGCTTGGCGTCGAGGTTCGACAACGGCTCGTCCATGAGGAACGCCGACGGCTGACGCACGATGGCGCGACCCATGGCGACGCGCTGGCGCTGACCGCCGGAGAGCTGGCCTGGCTTCTTCTCGAGTTGTTCGGTCAGCTCGAGAATGCGAGCGGCTTCCTCGACGCGATTGTCGATCTCGGCCTTCGGGACCTTCGCGAGCTTCAGGGCGAAGCCGATGTTGTCGCGCACCGTCATGTGGGGATACAGCGCGTAGTTTTGAAACACCATCGCGATGTCGCGGTCTTTGGGTTCGACGTCGTTGACGACGTTCTCGCCGATCCGCATCTCGCCACCGCTGATCTCCTCGAGTCCGGCGATCATCCGCAGCGCGGTGGACTTGCCGCAGCCCGAGGGGCCAACGAGGACGAGGAACTCCTTGTCCGCGATTTCGATGTCGAGGCCGTGAATGGCGTGAAAGCCATTCGGGTAGACCTTTTCGATCTTTTCAAGCGTGACAGTTGCCATCGCAACGACCCCCCAGAGTCAACGTTGTCCTAGAGGGTAACTCTCCCACACCACGGTCGGATCTGTCACGGTGCAAGCGTTTACATTTGCGCCCTGCCGTCGGGAACGGGGGTCAGGCGTTGGCGCGGTTGGCTCGCTGATGCCACAGATCTTCGATGCCCCACGGGGTCGCCTGGATCAACATCACGCCATCGTGCTCGAGTTGGATCTCGAGCAAGCCAGCATCGACCATGGCGAAGACGAGTTCTCGATCGGTGTCGTCGGTGCCGATGCGGAGATAGCGGGACCCGGGATTCGTCGCTCGTTCGAGCACTCGGGTGATGTCTTGGGAAGTGTTGGTCATGTGCGTCCGTCGAAGGTGCGGGCTTCTCGTTACACCACGACGGGGCGGTCGCTGTCAGTCACGCGGCTGACGGAGGCGGTGTTCATATGTCACACGGTGCTAGCGCTCATGCGCTGATGTCGCGGTCATGGCCAGTCCACCCGCCGGCGTGGTCGCCCAGAGGTCCATGCCGTCGTCGCCGTGCCGGGCGTGGACGGTGAATGGAGCGCCATCGAGCAGTGGCGACGTGCCTCGGAAAGAAAAACGCGTCAGCGGGCCGGCCGTCCGGATGGCGAGGTCGGCAAGGACCGCAGCGGTCAGCGGACCATGGACAACAAGCCCGTCGTAGCCCTCGACCTCGTGGGCGTAGGTACGGTCGTAGTGAATGCGGTGCCCGTTGAACGTCAGCGCCGAATACCGAAACAGCTGCACCTCGCTGGGCGTGAACGTCTCGCTCACGTCGGCGTCGGTCGGCGCCGGCTTCGGCGTGGGCGGCGGAGCGTCGGGGGCGGGGTCATCTCGGTAGACGAGGTCCTGCGCTTCGATCATGCACACCTCGCCGCCGACGGCGGTGCGATGGTTGACAGTGACGAAGCACAAGGTGCCGGTCGATCCTTGCTTGATCACGACCTTCTCGATCGTCGATGCGCGGGTCGCGGTGGCGCCGATCGGCAACGGCGCCACGTACTCGATGCGACTCCCTGCCCACATGCGGCGGGGGAGCGCGACCGGCGGCAGAAACCCACCCCGTTTGGGGTGTCCGTCAGGTCCCAGGTCACGCTGACGCACGACGTCGGCGAACGCAAGGGTGTGCCACATCGGCGGGAGCGGGTCGCCGGGACGCAGCGTTGGCTCACGATCGAGGGTTTGTTCGAGTCGCCGGACAGCAACCGGATCGATCATGTCGGTGGCGGTGTGTTCCCGACCGACCCACGTTTCGAGGATCGCAGGATCGTTGGTTGGCTCGATCATGAGCCCGAGTCTTGCGTGCGCCAGTGGTTGAGCGCGACCTGGAGGTCACTGCGGTAGGCGGCGACGTTGGCTTCCTTCACGTGGCTGTAGCCGCGGACCTGGTCGGCGAGGGCAGCGAGCGCAACCGCTTCTTCGAGTCGTTTGGCACTTGGTGTGCGGCCGAGACCGTCGATCAGGTCGGTGATCAGCGACTCGTACTCGTCGATCAGCTCGCGTTCCATGCGTCGTTCGGCGGTTCGGCCGAACGGGTCGATCGCGGTGCCGCGAAGCCGTTTGGCCGCCGCCAGCACCGCAAACGCGGCGCCGCCGGTGCGGCGCCCAAGACCGATCTTCTTGTCGTACCCAAGCGCCGCAAGCGTCGGCGGCTTGAGCTGATAGCGGATGGTGGCGTCCTCGCCGAACCGGGCTCTGATACCAGCCAGCAGCGCGGGGTCGCGATGGAGGCGAGCGACCTCGTACTCGTCCTTGTAGAGCATGAACGCGGCGAGCTGATGGGAGACGGTGCGGGCGAACTCGTCGACGCCGCCGGCATGAGCCTCGGCCCGTGCGGCGGCGGTGACCGTCGCCAAGAAGCGGCGAGCCCAGGGCACGCCGCCAAACGCGACGAGTTCGGGGAGGCGCCAGCGAAGCGACTCTTCAAGCGCCGGCGTGACGTCGAGCTGGTCGATCAGCCGCTGAACGACCGGAGTGGGCGGTGGTGGCGTCTGCGGCGTCGCCGCAACACCGAGTCCGGCGAAGGGGGTGGGGTCGTGGGCCCATGACCGGCCCGCCCGAAACGCCTCGGTGTTCATCGCAACGGCGACACCGTTGAGCTCGATCGCCCGTTCGATCGCTTCGGCCCGCACGGGAATCAGACCGCGTTGGTACGCGATGCCGAGCACGAGGAGGTTGGCGGCCGGTTGCGACCGAAACAGCTCGCGCGTGATCGTTTCGGCATCGACCCACACGTTCGCATCGGGCCGGCTCGCCGCGTCGATCTGGGTCCGGAACCGCTCGATCGCAGGGAACCCCTCGCGTTCTCGGCTCGAGACCATGTCGCCGGTCGGGACCCGTGACGTCGAGACCACGGCCGTCGTCGTTCCCGGCCCCGAGCGACTCAGGTTTGCGTCGGCAACTCCGGCGACGACATCGAAGATCAGGTAGGCATCGGCCCCGCCCTCACCGACGCGGTTGGCGTCGGTGGGGAGATCGGTGCCGATGTGGAGATGACTGACCACCGGTCCGCCCTTTTGTGCCAACCCGGTCTGATCGAGTGCGTTGGCATCCATGCCGTCGAGAAGGGCGGCCGTGGTGAGCAATTGATTGACCGTGACGACGCCGGTCCCGCCGATTCCGACGGTCAGGATCGACGCCGTTGTCGGTCGTGTCGGTTCCGGCGGCGTGCTCAGATCGAGCACAGGTCGACCGTCATCGGTAGCGAGTGGTCCGTCGCCGACCTCGACGGTGATGAACGCCGGACATTCCCCACCGAGACACGTGAGGTCGAGGTTGCAGGACTCCTGGTGAATGCGGGTCTTGCGGCCGAACGGCGTTTCGACCGGGTGGACGCTCATACAGTTCGAGATCTCGCCGCAGTGGCCGCAGCCATCGCACACCGCTTCGTTGATCACCACCCGAGTCGTCGGCGTTTCGACCTTGCCCCGTTTGCGGGCTCGGCGCAGCTCGGCCGCGCACCCCTGGTCGTAGATCAGAATCGTGGTGCCGGGTACCTCGCGGAGCTCGCGTTGGATGGCGTCCATCCGGTCGCGATGGGCGATGTCGGTGCCCGGCGCAAAGCGGGCATCCATCGGGTACTTCCCTGGATCGTCGCTGACGACGACGATCCGCTGGGCGCCCTCGGCCTCCAACAACCGGGTCAGTTCCGGTACGCCAGAGTCGCCGGCGGCGTCCTGCCCGCCGGTCATGGCGACCGTCCCGTTGTAGAGGATCTTGAACGTGATGTTGGTGCCTGCCGAGATGGCTTGGCGAATCGCAAGAAACCCGGAGTGGGCGAGGGTGCCGTCACCGATGTTCTGGAAGCGATGGGTTTCGGTGACAAACGGCGCCCGCCCCGCCCATTGCGCACCTTCGCCGCCCATCTGGGTCACCCCGGTCGCCCGGTCCTGCAAGACCGCCATCGTGTGGCAGCCGATCCCGCCGCCGGCGGTCGAACCGTCGGGCAGCTGCGTTGATCGATTGTGGGGACAGCCGGAGCAGAAGTACGGGGTGCGGGTCGGGAGTTCGCCACCGATGCCGAGTGGGATGCGTTCGCGGCGTCGGGTGAGTCGTTCGGGGGCCACCCGTCGCTCCAGGACCGATCGCAACGGCTCGACGATCGGGTCGGGCTCGAGCGCACCGATCGAGGGGATCAAAGCCGTGCCCTGCTCGTCGGTCTTGCCGATGATCGACGGGGCGTTGACCGTGCCGTAGAGCGCGACCTTGAGCGCCGCTTCGAGGAACGGCCGCTTCTCCTCGACCACCAGCACGGACTCGAGACCCGCGGCGAACGCTCGCATCCCGACCTCATCGAGCGGCCAGATCAGTGCCGGTTTGATGATCCGGATGCCCGCATCGACGAGCTGTTCGTCGGTGGTGAGCCCGAGTCGATCGAGGGCGCCTCGCACATCGAAGTACGCCTTGCCGGCGGCAACGATGCCGAGCCAGGCGTTGGTCGCGCCGACCGTCTGATCGAGCTGGTTGATCCTGGCGTAGTGCGCGGCGGCAAGCGGACGAATCGAGTGCGACTCGTGCTCCATGGCAACGGAATGGGGCGAAATGATGTCGTCGTTTGTCGCAGGAACCCACACCTCACCGTCGCGTTCGAACGGCACATGCTCGACCGACAGACGATCGTGGCCGACCTCGAGCGTGGCCGATCCGTCGGCGACGTCGGTGTGGATCTTGATCCCGATCCACGCGCCGGACGCTCGCGACATCTCATAGCCGTGGCGGGCGAAATCGAGCACGTCCTGTGGTGAGCCCGGGTACAGCACCGGGACGGCCAGGTCTTGGAGCGAACCCTCCGATGCGGACGGTGCGGTCGATGACTTACAGGCGGGGTCGTCGCCCACCGCGACGAGGACCCCGCCGGTGGCGCTGACCCCGGCAAGGTTGGCGTGGCGGATGGCGTCTCCCGCCCGGTCGAGGCCGGGCCCCTTCCCGTACCACAGGCCGATCACACCATCGTGGGTGGCGTTGTCTGCTCGTGCGGCTTGTTGGCTGCCCCAAACCATGGTGGCCGCAAGTTCTTCGTTCACCCCGTAGGTGAACGAGATGTCGTGGGCGAGCATGGTGGCCTGGTGGGCTCGGTAGGCGGCATCGACGGTGCCCAGCGGCGATCCCTGATAGCCCGCGATGAGACCAGCGGTTCGTTGGCCACGACGACCGTCGGCACGGACCTGGTCGAGTGGTCCCCGAACGAGCGCCTGGAGGCCAGAGAGAATCACCCGGCCGTGCTCAGCGTCGTAGCGATCGCGGAGGGCGTACTCGTCGAGGTCGGTCACCCCCGAATGTCAGCCGCCGATCACGAGATTGTCAACGTGGCCGCCGAGTACGATGCGATACATGAACAGCGACATGCTCGACAAGGTCCGCACCAGCACCGGTTTCCTCGCCGCCCTCGATCAAAGTGGCGGCTCGACACCCAAGGCGTTGCTGGCCTATGGCGTCGAGGAGTCGGAGTACGACGGCGAAGACGCGATGTTCGACATGGTGCATGCGATGCGGTCTCGCATCATCACCAGCCCGGCGTTCGATGGTGATCGAGTGCTCGGGGCGATCCTGTTCGAGATGACGATGGACCGTGAGATCGAGGGCGTTGGGTCGGGTGAGTTTCTCTGGAACGAAAAGAAGGTCGTGCCCTTCCTCAAGTGCGACAAGGGCCTGGCTGACGAGGAGAACGGCGCCCAGGTGATGAAGCCGATGCCGGG
>JBCCYT010000094.1:0-16726 GCA_039188975.1 Actinomycetota bacterium | reverse complement strand
GCTCGATGATCAGGCCCCGGTCCCGACGCCGAATCGGCAACGATGGCCCCGCTCGAATCGAGCCAAGGTTGCCGCCATCGCCAGCATGGTGATGTTCGCTGGCGTCGCCATCGCGATCACGTCGCTCAGGCCGGGTGATTCGGTTTCCACCGACGAACCGGCTCCGAGCGCGGCTGCGGCGCAGGAGCGTCATCAGGCGAGCGAACCCACTCCTCGATCGACATCGCCATCACCGGAGCAGCCATCACCGGAGAAGCCTTCCCCCGCTGAGCCTGTCGTCGAGCCCGAGAATGGAGCTGGTGACGTGGCGGGAACGACCCTGGTTCACGACGGCCGACGCTTTGCCGTCGGTTCGGCCGGCGACATCGTCGAGGTTGCCGACTGGGCCTGTTCGGGCACGGCGACCCCGGCAGTCCTGCGCCCTGCGACCGGCGACGTCGTCGTCTTCACCGAGTGGCCCGCGCCCGGCGCCGAGCTGATGCCGACCGTGGCCGTCGTGGTCGACGGGGCCCTCGGCTTCACGATCCCCGACACCGAGTGCCCCGACCTGCGGGTCCGTACTGCGACCGGCTCACAACTCATCGAGGTCCCCACATGAGCATCACCCGCTCGTTCACCTGGCTCATCGCTGCCCTGCTGGCACTTGCTGTTCTCGCCGCCCTTCCGGCGAACGGTCCGACGCTGCTCGCCGACCCTCTCGAGCTGCTGGCGTGGTGGGAGCGCCATGGCACAGCGGCCGCCGCCGTCGGCCTGCTCCACGCTGCGGCGCTCATCACCGCCACCTACGTCGCTGGCGTGCTGTGGTTGATCAGCGCAGCGGCGATCGCCCGCGTACCGACCTCAGCCGCCCGGCCATTGCTTCGCCTTGCCCCCCGCACGATCCGGCGCCACCTCGCCGCCGGGGTCGCGGTGGCGACACTGGCGCTACCGGCCGCAGTCAGCGCCCAAGAGACGATCGTGCTCGTCGACCTCGGCGACGCCCCGTCGGCGGTCGAGCCGATCCCCCTCGTCGACCTCGGGCCGGCCGGTCCCGACGTCGACACCGCCGGCCGCGAACCATCATCGCCGGACCGATCAGCGGTGCCCCCGCCGGCCAGCGACGAGGTAGCACTGATTCACCGCGGCCTTCGGCCGTCCACCACGACATCCGCCGTCGCCGACGCGTGGCTCGTCGAGCCCGGTGACCATCTCTGGGCCATCGCCGAGGCGATCGTTGGCGATCGGGTCGACGACGGGGCCGACGAGTCGACCGTGGCGGCGTACTGGCGTGCGCTCATCGCCGCCAACCGGTCGACCATCGACAACCCTGATGTGATTCACCCGGGGCAGGTCGTGAACCTGCCCCCGATTCTCACGGCTGGTAGCTGAGGCCCAGTGCGTCGAGCCGCGGAGCTGCACCGTCGACGCCAGTACCAAGAATGGCGGCGAGCGCCTGGAGGTCCTGGGCCCGCACGGTGAGGACGCGCCCGTTGAAGTCCTGGCGCTGCACCTGAATCATGGTCAGATAGCGACTCAACATGTCGGCCTCGGGTCCCGACAACGCCTCGAGCCGGGTGAGGTCGATCGTGATCGGGTCGCTCTCGCGGCGAGAGGAACGGTCGGTGAGGTCGATGACTTCCTCGCCGGGCGTCACGCCGAAGCTCGGACCCGCATCGGCAGGCAGCAGCTGATCGACCGGAACGTTGTAGAACCGGCTGAGCCGCTGGAGGCGCGGCACCGAGATGGCCCGCTCACCCCGCTCGTAGGCACCGAGAACCGACGCCTTGAACTCTTGATTGGAAGCCGCTTCGACCTCTTGCAACGACAAGCGCTTCTGCCGCCGGATCGCCCGGAGACGCTCCCCGACTCGCTTGCTGTACTCCTGCGTCATGTTCATCTCTGACACGTCCGCCCTACCCCTCTGTCCAACTCAGTCGCTCCGCCGAAACCCACGTCCAGCGACGGCACCGTTACGCACCGTGACGAGAACCTAGGCCAAAAGACCCATGCCGCGCAACGATCCCACCTCACGTGGTCGCATCACGTCTCGCAGCGAGCAAAACACCGGCCGCGATCGCTGCGGTCTCTGCTCGCAAGACCGCGGTCGACAACCCCACCACCGGCAGGGATACCGCACGCTCTGCGTCGCTCCAACCACCCTCAGGGCCGACCAGGATGGTCGGGTGGGCAAGGCTGACCGGACCACCACCGCGGTCAGCGCGGCTGGCACCCGCCAGCGTGGCGACGTCATCGAAGCTCGCGACCGGATGCACGGTCGGCAGCCACACCCGCCGACACTGCATCACCGCTTCTCGCGCCACGCGTTGGAGCCGCTGATGGTTCTTGACCGCCTTCGCATCGTCCCACCGAACAACGGACCGTTCAGCCGTGAAGGGACGCACATCGTCGACCCCCACTTCGACGAGCTTTTGCACGACGAGCTCGGACCGCCCACCCTTGATGAGCGCGAACGCAACGCTGAGACGAGGCGCAGGCGGATCGACGGTGATCACCTCGCCCACCGGCTCGATCGACTCGCCCCAGCGACAACGACGCCACCGTCCCTGGCCATCGCCGACCGTGATCGGGGCTCCGGCACGAACCCGCAACACACGGTCGAGATGATGGCGCTCGTCGGGCTCGGCGACCGGGACGTCCACCGACTCGACGAGCACATGAGGGCCGTGCTGTCCGTCCGGGACGGGCACGGTCACGAGAACGCGGACTTGATGCGACCGAAGATGCTCTGGCCCGGCTCAGCCACTGGTTCGTCGCGAAGCTCGGCGAACTCCCGCAAGAGGTTCTCTTGCACCTCGGGGAGCTGATCGGGTACGTCGATGAAGACCCGCACTCGCAGATCACCCCGGCCCCGCCCTCGCACGTGAGGAACACCACGCCCCCGCATTCGAAATTCGGTCCCGGACTCGGTCGCCCGCGGGATCACCAACGTCTCGGTGCCGTCGAGCGTTTCGTATTCGAGCTCGGCGCCGAGGACGGCCTGGGTGAACGGAATGTAGAAGTCGTGCACCAGGTCGTTGCCTTCACGCCGGAACGTCGGGTGCGGTCGCACATGGACCTGCACATACAGGTCGCCGTGAGCTCCGCCCCGTGGACCAGCAGCGCCGCGACCCGACAGCCGCAACGTCGTCCCATCGTCAACGCCGGCGGGCACCTCAACGGCGTACGTCCGGTTCTCGATCGTGCGACCCTGCGCGTCGCAGGTCGGACAGGGGTCATCGATCACGTAGCCCATGCCGGCGCAGACCTGGCAGACACCCGCGGTGACCATCTGTCCGAGCACCGATTGGCGAACCCGCCGAACTTGGCCGGTCCCGCCACAGTCCGCACACGGCCGCGGCACCTTGCCCTTCGCGGCACCGGAGCCATCACAATCCTCACACCGAACTGCGGTCCGAACGCTCACCTCGGTGTCGGTGCCGAAGACGACGTCGGTCAGGTCGAGGTCGATGTGGGCTTCGAGGTCTTCGCCGCGCGGGGGTCCGGTGCGGGCCTGGCCGCCGCCGAACATCGAGCCGCCTCCGAAGAACGCCTCGAAGATGTCACCCAAGCCACCGCCGAACGGGTCGGCCGGCGGGCCATCGTCGCCGTAGCGGTCATAGCTCGCCCGGCGCTGCGGATCGCGAAGCACCTCATACGCCGCCCCGACTTCCTTGAAGCGTGCCTCGGCTTCAGCGTCATCAGGGTTGAGGTCGGGGTGGTACGTGCGCGCCAGCTTCTTGTAGGCGCGCTTGACCTCGTCGTCGGTGGCATCG
This sequence comes from Actinomycetota bacterium, assembly GCA_039188975.1. Classification (GTDB taxonomy): domain Bacteria; phylum Actinomycetota; class Acidimicrobiia; order Acidimicrobiales; family Aldehydirespiratoraceae; genus UBA11606. The sequence continues at coordinate 12,974 of JBCCYT010000094.1, read as the reverse complement.
CGCGACACTCCCAACGTCTCGTAATGATCAGCCATCAGCCCTCGTTCAGTTCGCGCTCGAGTCGTTTGCTCACGACCGCCACTGCAGACAGCGCCTGCGAATAGTCCATACGGGTCGGCCCGAGCACGCCAATGGTGCCAGCGGATGCGCCTTCGATGGCGAATGGTGCCACCACGATCGAGCAGTCAGCGAGTGATTCGACGCCGGTCTCGTTCCCGATCGCCACTTGCATCCCTCGATCGAGCACGTCGCGAATGAGCGACACGACGACGATCTGCTCTTCGAGCACGGTAAGCACGTTGCGAACCTGGTCGACGGCGTCGAAGGCGCCAGCCAACCGAGACGCACCACCCACATAGAGCTCGGCCTGGCGGCCGGCCTCCGACAGCGCAGCAATCGCTGCGTCGAGCAGCGGATCGGGGCGGCCATCGGCACTCACCTCGAGTTCATCGAGCGACTTGCCTTCGACGGCGAGCGCCAACCGCCGGGCTGCGTCGGCGACGATCTCGGGGGTGAGCTCGGTGGCGACCTCCACCGTGCGCTTCTCGATCACGCCATTCGACAGCACCGCGACAACCATCGCGATGTGGCTGGCGAGATCGACGATCTGGACGCTCCGAAGAGTCGCCTGCTCGGTTGTCGGGCTGACGACCACGGCCGTCCAGTCCGTCATCTGGGTCAGCAGATCCGACGTTCGTTGCATCATTGCTTCGAGCTGTCCGTGGGCGCCGGCGAAGAAGTCGCGAACCGTCGCCGCGTCGGGCGCCGCGAGCGCGGGGCTGCCATCACGCAACTTGTCGACGAAAAACCGATAGCCCTTGTCGGTCGGGATCCGACCGGCGCTCGTGTGCGGCTGCGCGAGATACCCGAGGTCTTCGAGCGCCGCCATTTCGTTGCGCACGGTCGCCGACGAGACATCTACGCCGGGCGCGGCAGCGATCCGGCCCGACCCGACGGGTTGGGCGGTTTCGATGTACTCCCGGACGATGGCCGACAAGATTGCGGCCTTGCGCTCATCGAGCATCTGCCCATTATCGCTGTGCCGACCGGCTATTGCGATACAGGATGGGGCGTGCCTTCTGTCTCTGTGACCGCCCCGCTTGCACCGATCACGATCGAGTCGCCGTTCGTCAATCTCCGCCCGTGGAGCCCGGGTGACCTCGACTGCGTCTCTGATGCTTCCACCGATCCTGCGATTCCGAGCATGACGACGGTGCCCGCCATCTTCACCCCGGAATCGGGCCTGGCGTTCGTGGCGCGGCAGCACGGTCGGCTGGTCGCCGGCGAGGGCTGGGCGCTGGCGATGGCCCGCCCCGGCACCGACGACGCGGTCGGCCACATTGGTTTGTGGCTCCACCAGGTGTGGAAGGGCCGGGTGGAGATCGGCTATTGGGTACGGCCCAGCGCGCGGGGTCGGGGCTTTGCCGGCGCCGCGCTCTCGATGCTCACCCAGTGGGCATTCGACCATCTCGACGAGGTTCATCGGGTCGGGTTGTCGATCGAGCCGTCGAACACGGCATCGATTCGCACCGCGGAGGGGGCCGGCTTCACCCGCGAGGCATTGCTGCATCACTGGGAGGTCATCGAGGGCCAGCCCCGCGACATGTGGAGTTACCGCAGACTCCGCCGCGAGTGAGCGCCGCCCCGAGTGAGGCGAGCCAGCCTGCGAGACGTCAGTCGTCGAGCTGAAGTGCCGAAATGAAGGCTTCTTGAGGGATGTCGACACGACCGATCGACTTCATCCGCTTCTTGCCCTCTTTCTGCTTGTTGAGCAGCTTGTTCTTGCGGGTGATGTCGCCGCCGTAGAGCTTGGCGGTGACGTCTTTGCGATACGCCTTGACGTTGGTGCGGGCAATGATCTTGCCGCCGATCGCAGCCTGGATCGGTACCTCGAAGTTCTGGCGCGGGATGAGCTCTTTGAGCTTGTCGGCCATCTTCTTGCCGTAGTCGTAGGCCTTGTCGGTGTGAACGATCGTGCTGAATGCATCGACCGGGTCGCCGTGCAGGAGAATGTCGACCCGCACGAGCTTGTCGGCGGTGTAGCCGTCCTGGTCGTAGTCGAGTGATGCGTAACCCTGCGTACGGCTCTTGAGCTGGTCGAAGAAGTCGATCACGACCTCGGCCAACGGCAACCGGTAGTGCAACTCGACCCGCTCCGGCGACAGATACTCCATCTTCACCATCTCGCCGCGCCGGGTCTGGCACAGGTCCATGACGGTGCCGGTGTAGTCGGTGGGCGTGAGGATGCTGGCCTTGAGATAGGGCTCGGCGATCGAGGTGATCTCGGCGGCAGACGGCATCTCCGACGGGTTGGACACCTCGATGACGGTGCCGTCGCCCTTCGTGATGTGGTACTCGACCGATGGGGCGGTGGAGATCAGCGACAGGCCGAACTCTCGTTCGAGCCGTTCGCGAACGATCTCCATGTGGAGCAGACCCAGGAAACCGCACCGAAACCCGAAGCCCAGCGCACCCGATGTTTCGGGCTCGAACGTAAACGAGCTGTCGTTGAGCCGGAGCTTCTCGAGCGCTTCGCGCAGATCGGTGAACTGGTCACCGTCGATCGGGTACAACCCCGAGAACACCATCGGTTTCGGCTCTTTGTAGCCGTCGAGTGGCTCGGTCGCGCCGCGCTTTTCGGTGGTGACCGTCTCGCCCGACTTTGCTTCGCCGACGTCTTTGATCCCGGCGATGAGATAGCCGGTTTCGCCGGGGCCGAGCTGATCGACCGGCAAGTTGTCAGGGCTCCGGACACCGATCTCGTCGGGATCATGGCTGGTGCCGGCCTGCATGAAGCGAAGCTTGTCTTTCGAACGAAGGACACCGTTGACGACCCGAATCGACGAGATCACACCGCGGTACTGATCGAAGTGAGAATCGAAGATGAGGGCCTGGAGCGGTTCATCGGCGTTGCCTTCGGGTGGCGGGGTGAGCCCGACGACCGCATCGAGGAGTTCAGGGACCCCCTCACCCGTCTTGGCCGAAATCCGCAAGATGTCGTCAGCCGGAATGCCGAGCACGTTCTCGATCTCGGCTGCGTACCGGTCAGGTTCAGCGGCGGGGAGATCGATCTTGTTGAGGCAGGCGACGATCTCGAGATCGTTCTCGATGGCGAGATAACAGTTGGCGAGGGTCTGGGCCTCGATGCCCTGGGCGGCGTCGACGACCAGGATCACGCTTTCGCACGCCGCCAAGCTGCGGCTGACCTCGTACCCGAAGTCGACGTGGCCCGGGGTGTCGATCAGGTTGATGACGTGGTCGTCCCAGTCGAGGCGAACCGACTGCAACTTGATCGTGATCCCTCGCTCACGCTCGAGGTCCATCGAATCGAGATACTGGGCGCGCATATCTCGAGCCTCGACGGCCCCGGTCAGCTCCAGCATGCGATCGGCGAGCGTGGACTTGCCATGGTCGATGTGGGCGATGATCGACGTGTTGCGGATGCGTTCGAGTTCCATGCGTACAGAAACGCTACCGACCGTAGGTGCGATCCGTGGGCCTCCCCCGATACGCTTTGGGGTCGGTTTGCGGACCGTCGTTCCGCACCAAAGCTCTTCGATTCAGCAGGTACACCCGTGGCAAACATCAAGTCGCAGATCAAGCGCAACCGTCAGACGGTGAAGCGCAACCTCGCCAACCGCAAGGTCCGTAGCGAGATCCACACCCGCACCAAGAACGCCGATGCGGCCATCGCCGACGGTGCCGACAACGCAGACGAGCTGGTGCGCGAGGCCATGGCGAAGATCGACAAGGCTGCCGCCAACGGCATCATGCACAAGAACAAGGCGGCTCGGAAGAAGAGCCAGCTCGCCAAGCGCCTCAACGCTGCTGGCTGATTCCGGGCCGCTGGCAGCTACCGCCGGCCGCTGAGGTTGGCCAACCGCGCAACCAGGACTTCGACCACCAACTCGGGTGGCCAGTCTTTGGTTCCCCGAAGCGACAGGTCCGCGTCAGCGAGCAGCTCGATCGCCCGGGCCAGCTTGTCGGTCCCCAGGCGGCGACTCTGCTGCATGGCCTTCTTGGCCGGGAACGTGCTGCCCTTCATCCCGAGAAGTTTGGCTGCGACCTTGTCATCGCGAACGTCGGCCCCGTCGAGCCGAAGCATGTTGCTGTAGCGCTTGTGGAGCACGGCGAGAAGTCGGAAGGCAGCACCGTTGCGGTCGGTCGGTGAGCCGGCGTACGGGATGAGTCGAGGCAAGATCGCGAGGGCGCCGGCAACGTCGCCCTTGTCGATCGCGTCGTCGAGCGCCCACGGCACCGTCGACCCCTGATCGCCGCCGAACGTGGCGATGTCGTCGGCGGAGACGGAAGCCCCCTGGCCGAGCGCTCCTTCCAGCGTGCGGACCAAGCCGATGACTCGGCTCCGATCCTCGCCGAGGAGATCTTCGATCGCGGCGAGCGCACCACGCTCGAACGTGAGCGAACTGCTGGCGAGCTGATCACGCAGCCAGTCCCCGGCGGCCTTGCCCTTGGGCGCCGCCGTTTGGACCAGCTCGGCGCCGGCGAGCTCCGCCGCCTCCTTGAGTGCTTTCGGGAGCGCCGGCATGCGATCGACTTTGGGCTCCACCCCTCGCTCCCACACGAGTACCAGATCCGTGGTGTCGAGCGGTTCGCGCAGCAGGTCGACGATCGGGCCGTAGTCATCCTGTTTGGAAAAGCGGCTGAGGTGTCGGCCGACGACGACTCGACGGTCGGTCAGAAACGGCGGCGTACGAGCGGCGTCGAGCACCTTCGCTGACTCCCAGTCGCCGTCGTCGTTGCGGTAGTCGGTTTCGGTGAGCAGCTCGAGCATCAGGCTGCGATCGCCGTCACCGACCAACTCGTCGACCGCGCTGCTGACCGCCTCGCCGACGAGGATCGGGTCATCGCCAACGATGAGCCGAAGCACCATCAGCCGGCCTCGGGGAGCCGATACCGGTCGTCGGCACGGGCCTGCAGAATCGCTGACATCGTGTCGGCCAGCCGTCGATTGCCGCGGACGTCGTGGGCTCGCAGGACGCGGCAACCGAGCGCGATGCCGAGGGCATGGGCCCCAAACGTCGCCTCGCGTCGGTCGTCGACTTCGGTGCCGACGAGCTCGCCGAGAAAGCCCTTGTTCGAGGCGGACAGAAACACCGGGAACCCCATGCCGACCAGATCGTCGGAATGGCGAAGAAGTTCTGCCGACATCACCGGGTTCTTGCCGAGGTCGAGACCAGCGTCGATCATGATGCGTTCCCGCGGCAGGCCGGCATCGAGCGCCATCTGGCTTCGACGGCGCAGGAACTGCACGACATCGGCGCGGACACCGTCGAGATACACGGGTTCGGGATCCGGCATGCGGGGCCCGATCCGCACATGGGTGGCGACCACCGACGCCTGGTGGCGGGCCGCCACCGACAAGAAGTCCGGATCGGCGAACCCGGAGATGTCGTTGCCGATGTTGGCGCCGACCTTGCATGACTCCTCGAAGACCGAGGCGCGGAAGGTGTCGACGGAGATCGGGAGGTCGAACCGCTGTCGAAGCGCCTCAACCGCCGGAACGACTCGGTCGATCTCTTCTTGCACCGTGACCTCAGGCCCCGGACCGGCCTTGCTGCCGCCGATGTCGAGAAAGTCGGCACCCTCGACGACGAGCTGTTCAGCCTTGCGGAGAAACTCGTCGAATGCCCAGTATTGGCCGCCGTCGTAGAACGAATCGGGGGTGCGATTGAGGATCCCCATCACGAGCGCACGGGTCGTGATGTCGAACCGGGTCGTGCCGAGCTCCACATGCATCGAGGCCGACACTATCGGCCGGCCGAGACGCTCCGGTCAGTCGCGCCAGAGGCTGTCGACGTCGGCGAAGTCCGCAGCGACCGCTCGGGTGAGGTCGGTATTGACGGCACCATGGAAGTCGTTGAGGCCGAGGTCGTCACGAATGGCAACCGACGCAGCCGCGAGCCCATCGTCGATCGGAATGCCGGTGCCGTCAGCGACCCGGACGAGACCAGAAAAGGCTGCGACCGTCGCCGATGCTTGCGCAGCACCGTCTCCGCCAACGGCATCGACGAGCGCTGCTCGCACCTCGTCGAGCGGTTCGCCCCGCACCGCTGCTTCGGCAAAGGCCAAGAGTTCGGCGGCAGCCGGCGTGACCGCGTCTGTTGGGTTGCCGTCGACCGATGCCTGCAAGTCGGCATCGATTCCAACCGCTTCGCTGCTCGCACGGAGCAGCGTGGTGTGGGCGGTCGTTCAATAAAAGCACTCGTTGAGCGACGCCACGCGAGACGCGACCAGCTCCACCTGCGGCCGACTGAGCGGCGTCTCCCACACCAGATGTTCGAAGCCCGCCTCGGAGTACATCGGCCGGACGAGGGTGTAGAAGGCCAGGTTGGCAGACGGAACCAAACTCAGTGCACGCGCCACGTTGGCGTAACCGAATGGCTCCAGCATCGGCACATGCGCACCGATATCGCCCATGCCGGACGGGCGTTTGCGGCTTGGCTCACCCGCATCAGCGCTCGGCAAACCGAGCGGTTCGACCGTTTCACCCGCGCACTCGGCGTACACATGGACCATGATCGCCACCGCGGCAATCCCGACGAGCTCGACATAGGGCGCATCGCCGAGCACGTCGATGTGGGTCTTTGCCCACGGCCGGTCGATCGTTCCCGGGTCGGTGGCGACCCGGTCGATCACGTCGATCGCGGCCGCAGGAAGGCCATCGATGGCGGTGGGAAGATCTCGCAGCCACGGCACCGCCGTGCGCACGGCGAAGGCATCCCGTGCCCGCCGAGCGATCGCGCCGATCTGGTCGGCGTCCCACCAGGTGCCGGATCGACGAAGCTGGGTGTGGACCGAGGCAAGCGCCTCTCGAATCGCGGGGGTCGTGGCGACCGGGTTCGTCATGGAGGCACATCTTCGCACGTCGCGCCGGGGCACCAGGCAACGACCAGCTGATCCTGCTCCCCCTCGGTGCGAGCGTGGATGACGAGCGCCCCGATGCGGACAACCGTGCCCGGATGCACCGACGTTGCAGTCGGCACTCGATGGAGCCTCGGGGCCAACACGAGTACATCGCCGAACCGGGCGCGAAGGGCAACCACCATGTCAGCGTCCGCCCGATCACCGTCTCGGGCGACAACGACGTCGACTCGCCGGACCCCGGCTTGGCGTAACGACTCGAGCAGGGTGCGGGGTTGGTGGGGATCGTGCAACTCGAGCACGACGAGGTCCCCAGGATGGACCAGGACCCCACCCGCCACCCAGGTCGATTCGGCGGGCGTTGAGGGCGCACGAATGACGCTGAAGACGAGCACGACGACCGCGCCGCTCGCGGCGATGACCCGGCCGCGGTCGATTCGGAGGGCGATCACCATCGCCGCGCCGAGGCACGAGATACCAACGGCACCGATCGATGCAAACGGAGCGGCCGCCGTGACGCGGGCGACGATCCTGACCCACCCGACGAGGAGCTCGGTCGGGGCATGAATCCATCCCGCCCACGGTTCACCGAGCACGCCAGCGACGAAACCTCCCGTCCAGCCCCACATCATGATCGGCCCCGACGCTGCCCCGGCGAGCAGGTTGGCGGGCAGCGCCGCCGCCGGAACGGGACCGAACGTACCGACCAGCAGCGGCGACACGGCGAGCTGGGCCGACACGGTCGTGGCGACAGCGACACGCATGAGCTCCGGTCCCCGCAAGCGGGCCGCGAGCGGGCCTGACAGCCACACGATCCCGGCTGTCGCGAGCACAGACAGCTGGAAAGCGACGACGCGAATCAGAAACGGATCGACCGCGAGCAGTACCACCACCGATGCCGACAGCGCCCGTCGACCGTCGATCGGGCCGCCGAGCACCGCCGCCCCGACCCCGATCCCAGCCATCATCGAGGCCCGCAGGACCGATGCTTCAAATCGGGTGAGCGTCACGAACACCAAGAGCACGACGCAGACCACCCCGAAACGTCCGGCCGGGCGCATGCGTCGGGTCAACGGACCGAGCAAGGCCAAGATGAACGCGACGTTTTGCCCGGAGACGACGAGGAGGTGGCCGAGCCCGGCGGCTCGAAAGTCGTCGGCCACCACCGCCGACTGTTCACGGTCGTCGCCAAGGACCATGCCGCTGAAGACCGCTCGGTCGTCGCGGTCCATCGAGGTGGCGCCGTCGGCGAGCACCCGGCGCAGCGTGTTGGCGAAGCGGCTGAGCGGCGAACCTCGGGCGTGATCGCGTATCTCCGTGGCGGTGATCGAGCCGACCTCATGGCGCCACTGCGCCCAGCTGTCCCCGGAGCGTACGGGGCGAAATGACCCGACCACCAGGATCCGCTCCCCCGCCAGGTGGTCGTCGAGTCGACCGGCAAGGGGCCCGTGCGCAGCGACGGACACCCGATGATGTCCCCATGTGGCGCTCGCCCTGACGCCTACCGGTCCCGACGGCCGAGGGTCAGAGGTGAGCGTCACCCACTCGCTCACCGCCTGTGCAGGCGGCGGTTCGAACCGCTCGACCGCGCGATGCGACCACCACCCGGCCAGCAGACACGCAGCGACGACCACCGTCGCCGTGCGGTGCCATCGCCACCCGAACGCAACGACGATCAATGGCACCGCCCATCCCACCGAGAAACGCCACCACGCACCCAGTGCGGCGGCACCGGCCAGGAGATGAACGGTCACGGCGCGACCTCGGACCGGAGGGCGTCAAGCTTGGCCGGGCCGATCCCCGGCACCGCCAAGAGGTCGTTGACCGCCGCGAACGGACCCTCCCGAGTGCGGTACTCGACGATCGCCGTCGCCAGGCTCGGGCCGATCCCGGGCAACGTCTCCAACACACTCGCCGGTGCGGTCGAAAGCGACACCAGCCCGCCCTCAGCCGGCTGGTCGCCCGCTTCGGCACCGACGATGACGGCGACCTCCTCACCCACCACCGGCACCCAGATGCGTTGTCCGTCCGCGACGACTTGGGCCAGGTTGATCTGGCGCCGGTCGGCCTCGGGCGTCATACCCCCGGCCGCGGCCAAGGCGTCGGCCACCCGGTCCCCCGCTCGAAGCTCGTGAATGCCGGGGAAGCGGACGGCACCGTCGACATGGACGATCACAACGTCCTGGTCGACCGACGATGGCGCCGGCGCCGGAGCCGCCACCTGTTGAACGAACGGCAGGACGTCTTCTGGGGGAGGAGGCGGCGGCCGCATCGCCCACCAGGCGCCGAAGCCAGCGGCGATGACGCCGAGCAGCCCGGCGACCAGCCCCGCCGGGCCGATGCCGAGGCGATCCGCGACGAGCACGGGCGCGCGGCGGAAGGTGAATGGTTCTTCGATCGGCTCGGTGCCGTCCACGGTCGCTCCCAGGCGTGGGGACTCGTGGGGGAAGTGCGCCAGGCCCTGTTGAGGGCGAAGGCTCGATCAGACCCTAGCCGGGGTCGGTGACAGGGCGACGCCGGCGGGCGCCGGATCGTGGTTCTCGACCCGGATCATCGTTCTAGAACAGGGCGGTGCTGAGCTTGCGACGCCAGTCTGCGGTTCGAGGATCGTCTGGCCCGAGCACCTCGAGCAGGTCGACGAACTTCTGGCGATCGTCGTCGTTCAGCTTCACGGTCGCCAACAGCGACGCGAGGGTCGAGTCGATGTCGTCGACCGGCTCGCCACCGGTGCGGGCAATGGCACGCAGCCGGCGGGTTTCGGGGGTTTCGGGAATCTTGTCGAGCAGGGCGAGTCCCTGATCGACCTGGCCTTCGTCGATCAGCGCGCCGGCGAATGCGGTCAACACATCCGGGTTGTCAGGCTCGAGCGCATAGGCCTGGTTGAGTGATTCCACGTCGCCGATTTCGAGCAGCCGCTCGACCTTGGACTGTTCCTCGCTCGGCGCCAGCTTCTGCACGAACTCGCGGACCTGGGCTTCGCCTTGGGCACCCATGAACGCGTCGACGATCTCGCCGTCCTTCATCGCGTACACGGCCGGGATCGACTGGACCCGGAATGCTTGGGCTACCGCAGGGTTTGCGTCGACGTCGACCTTGGCGAGCTCCACGCCACCGTTGGTCTCGCCGACCACCTTTTCGAGGATCGGACCGAGCTGCTTGCACGGGCCACACCACTCGGCCCACAGGTCGATCACGACCGGGACCTGGTGGGACCGCTGTACGACATCGGTCTCGAACGTTGCGTCAGTCACATCAGCCATCAGGCCTTGCAACGTATCGCCCGCTTCACCAATTCCCGGGTCGGCGTCTACCCTCAACGCTGGAGGAGGTTTCCGTGGCTCGACCCGCACGACCCGACGATCTGTACACCCTGCATGGCACCCCATCGCTCGACGCTCCCGCGTTGCTGTTGCACCTCGGCGGGTGGATCGATGCCGGGGCCTGTGCCGCGGAAGCGTTGGAGACCATCCTCAACCAGATCGCACCCGTGACCGTGGCCGAATTCGAGACCGAATGGCTCCTCGATCATCGGGCTCGTCGACCGACGATGCACATCGTCGAGAGCGTCAATGTCGGGCTCGACTGGCCCGAGATCACGCTCGTTGCCGGGCGCGACGCGACCGGCAACGACGTGCTCGTGCTCCACGGGGCCGAGCCCGATCACAACTGGCGCACGTTCTGTGATGCGGTCGTCGAGCTGGCCCAGCGCTTTGGTGTTCGTCGGGCGATCGGGCTCGGGGCGTATCCGGCCTCCTCGCCCCACACCCGGCCGTCGCGCCTGAGCGCAACCGCCGCCACGCCAGACCTCGCCGCGCTGGGCTTCACCGCAGCGACCCTCGATGTCCCCGCTGGCATCCAGGCCGCGCTCGAGCTCGCCCTCCATGCCGGCGGGATCGAAGCCGTTGGCTTGTGGGCGCAAGTTCCGCACTACATCTCCGGTGCCCACTACCCCGCGGCCAGCCTTGCGTTGGTCGATGGCCTGGTCGGCGCAGCGGGCCTGGTTTTCGATTCGAGCCAGCTCGCAGCCGACGCGTTGGCGACCCGCAACCGGCTCGACGACCTGGTCAGCGACGAAGACACCCACCGCGAAATGTTGGGTGCGCTCGAGAAGCAGTACGACGATCTCGTCGATGCCGAAGCCGAGCTCGCCAGCGGCGACGACCTCGAAGATCAGCTCGAGGCGTTTCTGCGCAGCCAAGACGACGGCGACGACTGAATCCCGGCCCGCCGGCGTTCAGGCCACGAAGGCGTTCAGGCGTCGAGGCGCCAGAGTGAACCGTCGGCGAACTCCGCCACCAGCACTGCATTCGCGGGCGGTGCGGTTGCGACCGCAAGCAGCACGTGGGTCGTCGCATCGGTCATCGTGATCGATGAGCGGTCGAAACCGACCTCCCAGGCGACCGCGTTGGTGAGGTTGGGCGACACTGCTGCAGTGTCGAGGAAGACCTCCCCGATCACCTCCGTCGGCGGGAGCGCGGTCGACACCTCGCCGACGGGAGTGTTCACGTAGAGCTCATCGAGGGTCCGGTCACCAGCGTGATAGCCGAACCCAAACGTTGCGACCAGCACCACGGCCCCGGCCATGACACCGAACCGGCGAGCGGCCGCCCAAACCAGCAGGCCGGCAACGATGGCGACCGATGCCGCCGCACCCGGTTCGAACACGGTCGCCGCGTACGGCGCGCCCGACACTTCGACGCCGAGCATCATCACCGGCGAGCGGGCCTGCGCCCAGGTGTTGCCCGGCCCATTCCACGCGGCCACGACCCCAGCACCGATCGGCACGCCGACGCCGAGGACGAGCGCAAGGCGCGCTCGCACTCGGGTGATCGTCGCCAAACCGACCGCAACGAGCAGCGGGGCCATCACTTCGATGTAGCGGCCGTGGAGCCACTTGTCGGCGCGAGGTACACCCGTGAGGAACCAGGCGGCGACCGCCAGCACTGCGCTCCCCATCAACAGCACCGGCCAGGTCCGGCGATGCTGGGCCAGACCGACCGCTCCCCACACGGCCAGCAGACCGCCGGCGAGCACCAGATAGGTGACGGCGCCCATCGCGTGCTGGCCTGCCTCGGGAACCAGCGCATCCACACCTCGCCTGGATGCGAGGTCACCGGCGTCGTAGGTGCCGGAACTGTCGAAGGCGGCGGTCGCCACTGCCGAGCGGACCCGCTCGACGATGACGAGACCAGCGGCACCGACCGCGCCCGTAGCCACACCCCAACCGGCACCTCGGCGCCGCAGCGACCACACAGCGACGCCGATGACCACCATCGCGGCCGGGCCGAGCCGTGGATGACCGGCGAACAAGCCGACGGCGGCGGCGAGCGCCAGCGCGGCGGCTTGGGGACTCGAGCGGTCGAGGCTGTGGACCATGGCGAGCGCCGCGGCCGCAACCAGAAGCCACAGCAGTCGTTCTGACCAGGCGATCGACCCGGTCAACATGCCCGCTGGCAGCATCGCAGCTACGGTCGCCGCGGCGAGGGCGGCCCGCCCCGACACGTCGCTGACCCGACGGACGAAGGCGTAGAGCACCGGCACCAGCGCGGCCCCCGCAAGCGCATTGATCGTTCGTGCCCAGGTCAACATGGCGCCCTCGTCGAAGCCGAGCAGCCACCCTGGCGCGAGCAGTGCGGGATACAGCGGGCCGTAGGGCGCTTGGGCGGGCATCGGCGCCGACCCCTTCCCCGCGATCGTGTGCGCCAAGCCGAGATTGGCGACGTCGTCGATCGTCAAGAGCGGCCCGGGCGTCGCCGTTGCGACGACGACGCCGATCACGAACACTCCGGCCGATGCCACCGCCACCCAGCGACTCGGACGCATCCACTGAACCGACATCGATGGCGACGCTAGATGACGCAGCGCGGACCTCCGAGGAGGGTGGAGGGCCGTGGCGCCGGTGCTACCATCGTGGTCCGCAACTCGGGGCTATAGCTCAGTTGGTAGAGCGCTTCCATGGCATGGAAGAGGTCAGGGGTTCAATTCCCCTTAGCTCCACTCCGAGGAACCGGGACTCCGCAAGGGGTCCCGTTCTGCGTTTTGTTCGGCTCGTCGACGTGGCCGGTCAGATGAACTTGCGAACCAGGCGCTCT
>JBCCYT010000093.1:0-16751 GCA_039188975.1 Actinomycetota bacterium | reverse complement strand
TCGCGAAATGCCGCGAGAGCCACCGAGTCACGGCGCTTCGACAGCTTCTTGCGCTGCTCGTTGACCAGCAGCGGCAGGTGGGCATAGGTCGGCTTGGCGCCATAGCCCAACGCCTCCCACAGCAACATCACCTTCGGGGCAGTGTTGAGCAGATCCTCACCCCGGATCACGTGGGTGATGCCCATGTCGTGATCGTCGACCGCGTTGGCGATCAAGAACACGGGGCTGCCGTCGCCACGGCGGATCACGAAATCCTCGATCGTCTCGTGGGCAACCTCGACCCGGCCCCGAACGACATCGTCGATCACGGTCATGCCCTCATCGGGGGCCCGGAACCGCACCACCACGCCCGGCCCGTCCTCGACCGCACGGCCTCGCGACCAGCCGTGGTAGCCGCCTTTGTGGCCGGCTTCCTCGTTCAGTGCGTCGATCTGTTCGGCGGACAGGTCGCAGTAGTAGGCGTGGCCCGAGTCGATCAGCTGATCGATGGCCGCCATGTGCTGGTCGAGCCGCTCGGACTGGAAGTACGGTCCTTCGTCCCAGTCGAGGCCGAGCCACCGGAGCGGCTCGGTGATGGCATCGATGAACTCCTGGGTCGTCTTCTCCGCGTTGGTGTCCTCGACCCGCAACACGAGGGTGCCGCCGGTGTTGCGGGCGTAGAGCCAGTTGAACAGCGCCGAGCGGGCACTGCCGACATGCAAGAAGCCGGTCGGAGCCGGCGCAAAACGAACGCGTGGTGCACTCACGCAGGCGAGGCTACCGGCGCCCGGTCAGCCAACGATGACGACCAGCGCGCCGGCGCACAGCGATCAGCCCTTGACGACCTGCGAGCCGACGATCTTGTCGTGCCAGGTCTGCTTCTGGGGATCCCAGAGCATCCAGAGGTAACCCAGGTAGCACGGGAGACCGGAGAGGATGCGGGCGAAGTAGCGCCCGATGGCCGCGCCAGCGCCGATCGGTTGGTCGGTGCCGATGCGCACCACTTTGGTGCTCATCGCCGAACGGCCGATCGTCGCGCCCCGTCGACCTTCGAACTCGGCGATGTACCAAAGGAAGGTGATGACGTACACCAGACCGATGAGCAACAGCACCGCAAAGCCGCCACCGGTGGGCTGCTCGCACAGCGCCGTATCGTCCTGGCAAAGCACGATCTCGGTCGGCACGGCCGCCAAGGCGATGGCATACACGATCCCAAACGGCACACCGAGGATCAGGCCGTCGATGATGACGGTCCCGAGTCGCTGACCGAAGCTCGCCGGCGCAGCCGGGACGTACCCGTCTCCCATCGGGGGCGGAGGCGGCGGTGGGCTCGACGGGGGTGGCAGGTTACTCATTGGTCCTCCTCAGGGCCGATCTAGGGAGCGACGACGAAGGAGCACCACCGAGGTGTTACCTGTCCGCCGACGACAACCACGCTCCGTGAACCTAGCCGGGTCGAATGGTCGAGTCGAACACAGTTCGGCGGTCAGACCTCAACGACAACCGAGCCGACGACTTTGTCGTGCCAGGTCTGTCGCCTCTCGTCCCACAGCGGCCAGAGAAGATTCAACAACGGGCCGATCACGAACAGGAGGCCGATCAGGGCCTGCACGAGATAGCGAGCAAAGGCAAGGCCACCACCAATCGGCCTCAGGTTGCTGACCTTCACCAAACGGATCCCAACCACTCGCCGGCCCGGTGTCTGCCCCGTTGCGCCCTCGAGGCGCCAGAACCAGAAGTAGATAAACCCGAGCACCAGCGTGAGTGTCACGGCGACGACGATGAGGATCGAAGCGCCCGTCGGGTCCTCGCAGAGACGAGTCTCGCCGTTCAACGTGCACGGCGTGGGTGCCTCGCGAGGCAACCAGGCGAGGAGCACGCCGGCCAGGAATGCGGAACCGACCAAATACACCGAGACGACGATGCTGTCGATGATGCGGGCAGCGACCCGCTGGCCCCACGACGCGTAGCTGTGGAGGGGATAGGAGCCTCCGAGCGGCACCGTACTCGCCGCCGGTTCAGGCGCTACCGGTTCAGACAGTGCCGCTTCAGACAGTGCCGCTTCAGACAGTGCCGGTTCAACCGGTGCCACCAGCGTCACGACTTGTGCCCTCGCCAACTTGTCGTGCCAGGTCTGCTTCTTGGGGTCCCACAACATCCACAGGTAGCCGAGGCCGAACACCGAACTGGAGATCGGCTTCGTGAACAGGCGCAACAGGGCCCGGCCCGAACCGATCCGGTTCGCAGTGCCCTCCGAAACAACCCGAAGCTGCATCGCACGGCGGCCCAACGTCGCCCCACGGTTGCCTTCGAACTCGGCGATGTACCACAGCACCATCAACACGATGACCAACGCGGTCAGCGGAAGCATGAGCAGACCCGTCTCGGTGGGCTCATCGCAGACGCCCGACCCGTCGGCGCATCTGACCCGCTCCGTTGGGAGAATCACGAAGACGCCCAGCATCACGGGCACCGCCAGGACCGTGATGAGCAACGAGTCGATGACGACGGACGCCCAGCGGCGAAAGAACCCAGCGCCGATGAGTGGGGGAAACTCAGCCTCGACGACGGACGGGGTACCAACGCTCACCGGCCGGGCCGCTCGCACGGTCGCAGGAGGTTTCGGAGCCTCGGCCGGCATGGCCGGCGGGATCGGCAAGCTGCTGATCGGCTTCCCGTCGGGCCACTCATCTTCTTCCATCACGACCGTTGCCCCACGATCATGGACTCTACCCGGCCGACCGAAAGACTAGAACGCCGTTCATTCAGACGTCGGTGAGAGCGGCCTGCCAGTCGTTTTGCACGGCGACGCGAGCCGCCGCGATGGGCTGGCGCAGCCACGCTTCGTCGACTCGGTCGGCGATCTCACGGGCCGAGAAGTAGTGCACCGTGGTGTGGTGCACCTCGCTGAAGAGCTCCTTGCGCAGGTCGACGAGCTCAGCAGGGGCCTCACCGAGGAAGCCGTAGGCAAGCAACCCAAGCTCGACATCGTCACGAACCGGCGCTCGACCAAACAGCGACGCCCGCCGCAGCGCAACGGAGACGGCGCCTTCGAGCGCGTCGGCCGCATGCTCACCGGGCGTGAGCGCAAGCTGCTCTTTGAACATGCCCGTGAGCTTCAGCACATAGCCCTGGTCGGGTCCCTGATTGCCGAGCGCTTTGCCGGTCGGGTGGGGTGCACCGATGGTCTCGCCGGGCCGCTCGGCCCGCCACGAGTCACCGCGGCGCGGCGGCGACTGATAGTGCTTCGACTGGGTCGGGTCGGTTGGGACGCGAGACGGGGCAGCCATGGCCGCCAGGGTACCGAATCAGCCGAACCCCGGCGTGATCGCTGGTGGTTCCGGGGGCACCGGCTCACGATGGGTGATGATCTCGTCGACCAGCCCGTAGTCGATCGCATCCTCGCCCCGAACGATGTAGTCCCGTTCGATGTCGGCTGAGATCTTCTCGATCGACTGACCGGTGTGCTCGGCGAGCATCTCTTCGATACGGCGACGGCTGTACGCCATCTCCTCCATCTGGATGGCGAGATCGGTGGCCTGACCCTGGGCGCCGCCGTGGGGCTGATGGATCAGCACTCGAGCGTTGGGCAAGATCAGCCGTTTGCCGGGCGCGCCCGCTGCGAGCAAGACGGCGGCGGCCGAGGCCGCCTGCCCGACACAGATGGTGCAGACATCGGGCCGGATGAACTGCATGGTGTCGTAGATGCCGAACGCATCGATCACCGAACCACCGGGGCTGTTGATGTAGAGGCTGATGTCCTTCTCGGCGTCTTGGGACTCGAGGTGGAGCAGCTGCCCGACGATGAGGTTGGCGCTCTGGTCATCGACTTGTGTGCCGAGGAATACCACCCGGTCTGCGAGCAGGCGGGAGTACAGGTCGAAGCTGCGTTCGCCCCGGGCGGTCTGTTCGAGGACGGTTGGGACCAGGTAGCCAGCGTGCATGGGAGCTCCGTTTCCATAAACCCGCAACCATTTGATTGCGTATCTGTCAGTGAACCAGACCGGACGCCCACACGCAACCCATTGATTGCGCTATTGTGTTGTCCATGAACGAGCGCACCGTCACCCGTGAACGCACCATCCCCGCCGAGCCGGGCGACGTCTGGGACGCCATCACCGAAGACGACGGCCTCGGCGCATCGATCGACGCCGTACCCGGCGGGCTCGTGGAATCGGCCGAATCCGACCGCCCCGGACGAGTCGGCGCCGTCGAATTCGTAAGCGCCCCCTCGCGACTGCGCTACCGCTGGTGGCCCGTCGACAATCCCGATCAGGTCAGCACCGTCGACGTCACGCTCGAGCCGGTCGAGCTCGGCACCACCATCACGGTCGTCGAAGAACTCGTCCTCGCCCCCATCACCATCGCCCCCCAGTCCTCCGCTCGAGGACCGATGGCGCTGGCGCTGACGCGATGACCGTCTTCGCGGCCATCGCCGACGACAACCGGCGAGCGATCTTCGATCATCTCGTGCGTGACGGATCCGGCACCGCAACCGCGCTCGCCACCACCGTCGGTATCACTCGCCAGGCCGCGGCCAAACACCTCTCGATCCTCGCCGATGCCGGCCTCGCAACCAGCGAGAAGATCGGACGCGAAACCCGATTCCGACCGGTAGCCGCAGGGCTCACCCCCCTGCACGCCTGGGTCGACGCAACCACAACCGCGTGGGATCGACGCCTCGACACCCTCGCCGACCGATTCGACAGCTGACCCGCCGGTTCAGCGATCGAGGGTGGCGCGGAGGTGCTCGATGTGGCG
This sequence comes from Actinomycetota bacterium, assembly GCA_039188975.1. Lineage (GTDB taxonomy): Bacteria > Actinomycetota > Acidimicrobiia > Acidimicrobiales > Aldehydirespiratoraceae > UBA11606. Next base: position 12,011 of record JBCCYT010000093.1, on the reverse strand, counting down.
CGGCATGATGCCGCAGCAGCCGCCAACGATCGTGGCGCCCGCCTCGACCCACGCCTCTGCAAACCGGGAGTAGCCGCCATCCTCGATGTCGTGGCGGTGCGTCGCCAACACCTCGTTGGCGGCATAACCCGACGGTTTGTCCTCGAACGCGTTGGCATAGGCCCCGACATCGATCGAATCGCCGAGCACCGACCGGGCCACGCCGATCGCGTGGCGCATCACCTCAGGTTGCGAACAGTTGAAGAGCACCGCCGACGCGCCGAGATCATCCATTGCCTCGACGAAGTCCTCGACCGGCTCGCCCGACCGAAGCGTCGAAATCTCCACGTGCGCAGCAACGCCAGCCGGGCCGCCCCCGTCTTCGAGCGTCGCCGCGACCCAGACCGGCTTGCCATGACGAGCCGCGGCCCCAAATGACGCAGTCGCCTCCGCGATCGAGCTCTGCGTCTCGGCAACAAAAACGTCAACATGGGGCGCCAACGTGCCGGCGATGCGCTCGAGCAGGGCGGGTGCAGCGACCGGGTCGAACTTCTCCGGCTCGTAGGAACCAAACAGCGGTGGTATCGAACCAGCGACGACGATCGAACGGTCGGCCCGATCAGCCACCGTGCGAGCAATCCGTCCCGAGAGGTCGGTGAGCTCTTCGAGCAGCGCGTCGCATCGATCGCCGAGATGGAACGGAACGACGGCGTAATTGTTGGTGATAACGACGTCGGCGCCTGCGTCGACGAACTGTTGATGCACCCGCTCAACCCACTCCGGGGCCTCCATCAACGCCAACGCCGACCACTCCGGCTGCCGGAACGGGGCGCCAGCCTCGTCCAACGCCTTCCCCATGCCGCCGTCGAGCAGAGTGATGTCAGGCATCAGCGATGTCAGGCATCCGCGTGAAGCAGTCCGTACACCAGAGAGTCGACGAGCGCCTGCCACGACGCCTCGATGATGTTCTCGCTCACCCCGATGGTGGTCCACTCCCGGGTGCCGTCGGACGAATCGAGCAGGACTCGGGTGATCGCTCCCGTGCCCTTGCCGGTGTCGAGGACACGTACCTTGAAGTCGGTGAGGCTGATGCGATCGAGCGCTGGATAGATGTCGCCGAGCGCATTCCGCAGCGCAGCGTCGAGCGCATTGACGGGACCATTGCCCTCCCCGACCGCCAGGTGACGGGTTTCGTCGACCCACAGCTTCACCGTGGCCGACGTCTCGACATCGACGTGGACATCGTTCCACAGCCGCGCATTGGTGCCCGAGCGATGGTCGGTGTCGACAGCGAACGATTCGAGCCGGAAGAACGGTTGTTCCCAACCGGCCGCGCCCCGCATCAACAGTTCGAGCGACGCATCGGCGGCCTCGAAGTGATAGCCCTCGTGTTCGAGCCGCTTGAGCGTGTCGATCACATCGCCGACGGTCTTGCCGTCGAGTTCGATGCCGAGTGATTCGGCCTTCATCTCCAAGGTCGAACGGCCCGCCATCTCCGACACCAGCACGCGGGTGCCGTTCCCCACCGCGGACGGGTCGACGTGCTCGTAGGCGTCGCTGGCCCGACTCAACGCCGACGTGTGAAGTCCGGCCTTGTGGGCGAACGCCGTCGAACCGACATAGGGCTGTTGTGGGTCGACGGAGAAGTTGACCAGTTCCGCGACATGGTGGGCGACCGACGTGAGGTTGGCCAGGCGCCCCTCGGGCAGGCATCGGATCCCCATCTTGAGTTCGAGGTTGGCCATGATCGGCACCAGATCACAGTTGCCCACCCGCTCGCCGTAGCCGTTGATCGTGCCCTGCACCTGCGTGGCCCCAGCTCGCACCGCAGCGAGCGCATTGGCAATACCGCATCCGGTGTCGTTGTGGAGATGGATGCCGACCTGGCAGTCCACGTGAGACACGACGGCTCGCACCGCTGCCTCCACATCGGGCGGCAACGACCCACCGTTGGTGTCGCACAGCACCACCGCCTCAGCACCGGCCATCGCCGCCGCCTCTACGACTCGCAGGCTGAACTCGGGGTTGCGTTTGAACCCGTCGAAGAAGTGCTCGGCGTCGAAGAACACCCGCTTGCCCTGCGCCACGAGGTACTCGACCGAATCGGCCACCATCGCCACGCCCTCATCGAGCGTGGTCTTCAGTGCCTCGGTGACGTGATAGTCCCAGCACTTGCCGACGATGCACACGACCTCGGTGCCGGCCGACACCAGATTGGCAAGGGTCTGGTCGCTGTCGACCTTGCCGGCGGCCCGGCGCGTCGACCCAAACGCCACAAACGTCGATGTCTGCAGCTCGAGCTCAGTCTTGGCCCGTTCGAAGAACTCATCGTCCTTCGGGTTGGCACCCGGCCAGCCGCCCTCGATGAACGCCACACCGAGCCGGTCGAGCTGCTCGGCGATACGGAGCTTGTCGTCGACGGTCAGCGAGATGCCTTCGAGCTGGCTGCCGTCGCGAAGCGTCGTGTCATAGATGTCGACGCGGCTCGGCCAAGCCGGATCGTGAACGGCGCTGCGATCGATCGTGGTCATGGAGGCTCCGGACGGGGTTGGGCCGGCGCTACCGCGCCAGCTCATTCCAGGCGAGGTACTTGTCGTTCTTGCCCCGCACGAGGTCGGCGTACGCATCGGCGAGAACCTTGGTTGCGGGACCGGGGCACGGAACGGGACGATCGTCGACCGAGTTCACCGCCGAGACCTCGGCTGCGGTTCCCACCACGAAGATCTCATCGGCGGTGTAGAGGTCGCTGCGGGCCATGTCGCCCACCTGGATGTCGATGCCGTGATCAGCAGCAAGCGACATCACCGTGTGCTGGGTGATGCCAGGCAACGCGCCCGACGAGGTCGGCGGCGTGAGAATCACATCGCCCTTGGCGACGAAGATGTTCTCCCCTGAGCACTCCGACACGAGACCGGCGCCGTTGAGCATGATCGCCTCGTCGTAACCCGCGTTGAGCGCCTCCATCTTGGCCAGCGTGCTGTTGGCATAGTTGCCGGTCGTCTTCGAGGCGGGCGGCATGATGTTGTGGTCGTGGCGGGTCCACGAGCTGATCTTCATGCGCACCCCCTTGGTGACCGCATCGTCGCCCAGATACGCACCCCACGGCCACGCTGCAATCGCAATGTCGGTCGTACAGGCACCGGTGGCGAGGCCCATCTCGCCGTAGCCGTAGTAGGCGATCGGCCGCAGGTAGCAGGCGTCGAGCCCAGAGTCGGCGACGACGTCCTTACACGCCTGCACGATCGTCGCGACGTCGTACGGCATCGGCATCCCGAGGATGGCGGCCGAATTGTAGAGCCGCTCGATGTGCTCGGTCAGCCGGAAGATCGCCGGCCCCTCAGCGGTCTCATAGGCACGAATGCCCTCGAACACGCCGGTGCCGTAATGGAGCGTGTGGGTGAGAACATGAATCTTGGCGTCCTCCCACGGCACCATCTCGCCGTTCATCCAGATGTTGGGCGTCGGGGTGATGGGCATAAGGGGCTCTCTACTTTCGCTGCATTGCTGGTCGCTGCATTCGCAGAATGGCGATGGCGTTTGCTCGTTCGGGTGGTGGGCTGAAGGTCTACAGGCGAGCGACGACGGCGTCGCCGATCTCGCTGGTGGTTCCGGTCAGGGTCTCGGCATCCGCGCACGCGGCGCGGATGCGGTCGGCCGCCTCGGTCTCGCCGAGGTGATCCAACATCATCGCACCGCTGAGGATCGCAGCGACAGGGTTGGCTTTGCCAGTGCCGACGATGTCGGGCGCCGAACCATGAACCGGCTCGAACATCGACATCCCATGCGGGTTCAGGTTGGCAGTCGGAGCGAGGCCGATCCCGCCCGACACCGCCCCGCCGAGGTCGGTGAGGATGTCGCCGAACAGGTTGTCGGTGACGATCACGTCGTAGCTCTCGGGCCGGTCGACGAAGTAGATGCAGGCAGCGTCGACATGGTTGTACGCCGTCTCGACCTCGGGGTACTCCGCCGCGACCTCGTTGAACGTGCGTTCCCACAGATCGCCCGAGAAGGTGAGCACGTTGGTCTTGTGCACGAGCGTGAGGTGCTTCTTGCGGGTCATTGCGAGATCGAACGCGTAGCGAACACAACGTTCGACGCCGTGACGGGTGTTGACCGACCCCTGGGTCGCGACCTCATGCGGCGTGTCCTTGCGCAAGAACCCACCCTCGCCGGCATACGTGCCCTCGGTGTTCTCACGGATCACGACGAAGTCATGAGAGGCGGTCTTGAACGGGCGGTAGTTGATGTAGAGATCGAGCTCGAACCGCATCCGCAGCAGCAGACCCCGCTCGATGACTCCCGGCGGCACGCCCGGGCTGCCGACCGCGCCGGCGTACAGCGCATCGATGCCGCGCCACTCCGCGATGATCTCGTCGGTGAGGATCGTTCCGTCCTTCACGTACCGCTCGCCGCCGAGGTCATAGTCGATGCGCTCGTACTCGACACCGAGCGCGTCGATGACCTTGAGACCCTCAGCGACGACCTCGGGGCCAATGCCGTCGCCCCCCATGATGCCGATGCGATGCGTCATGAATTGAAACTCCCTGAGACATGAAAAACCGCCCACCGAAGTGGACGGGAGAGGCGCACGCCGAGCAACCGGCGTGCGCTACGAAATGATGATGATGAGCGAGGTAGCCATCACGCCTGCCACCCTACCGGGCCGGACCGTGCGCCTCAAAGGGCCATCACACAGCGCTACCCTGCATCGAATGGCAGACGCACCCCAGCTGTCCCAGGCCGCGTTCGACCGGTTGAAGACCGAACACGACGACCTCACCACCCGCGGCCGGATCGACATCGCCCGCAAGATCGAAGCTGCGCGCGAGCTCGGCGACCTCTCCGAGAACGGCGACTACCACGCCGCAAAAGAAGAGCAGGGCAAGATGGAAGGCCGGATCATGCATCTGGCCCGCATCATCGAGAACGCGGTGATCGTCGAAGCCGAAAGCGGCGGTGACTCCGTGATGGCCGGCGCGATCGTCACGATCATCTTCGACGGCGACGACGAAGACGACGCCGAGCGCTACCTGGTTGGCTCGATCGAAGAGCAGGTCGAAGACGTCACCGTCGTCTCCCCCGGCTCGCCGATGGGATCGGCCCTGCTCGGCGCCGGCGTCGGCGACGAAGTCGAGTACGAGGCTCCCACCGGCGCCGTGTTGAAGGTCAAGGTCCTGGCGATCGACTAGCCATGGCCGACTTCGTGACCCCGACGGAGTTCCTTCCCGGGGATCGCGACGCGGGCCGCCCAGAACTCCCCGTCGGCTACGAACTCGAACTCCCCGGCCGCGGAACGACCTTCGTCCGCACGGTCCAAGGCCCACCGGACGCACCGACGGTGCTGCTGTTGCACGGCTGGACAGTGACCGCGGCGCTCAACTGGTTCCGCGTCTACCGGCCCCTGTCGGAGCGCTTCACCGTCGTGTCATTCGATCAGCGGGGCCACGGCCGTGGGATCCGCCCGACGGGGCGTTTTCGGCTGCGCGACGCCGTCGACGACGCGGTGGCGCTGCTCAACGAACTCGAAATCGACCACACGGTCGTGGCCGGCTACTCGATGGGCGGCACGGTCACCCAACTCCTGGCCCGTCACTACCGGGACCGGGTTGCGGGCATCGTGCTCGCTGCGACATGGGCGCACGGCCCGAGCACGGCATTGCAGAACCGGGCGCTCAAAGGCAGCCACATCGCCGGCAGCGCACTCCAGCGCATCTCTGGACCCCGCCAAACAGCAGCGATTCGCGGGGTCTGGGGGCGGGTTGCGCCAACCTCACCAAGCCAACGACCCCCCTGGTTCGTCGACGAAGTCCTCTCCGGGTCGATGCCGCACATCGTCGGCGCAGGACGAGAACTGGCCCGATTCGACAGTCGCCGTTGGATCTCGACTCTGGACCTACCAGCCGGTGTGTTCGTCACGACTCGCGACAACGTGGTGCCGCCCGGACGACAACACGCGCTCGCCGCGCGCCTTCCCCACGCCGAGGTTCGCGACGCACCGATCGACCACGACGGCTGTGTCGTACGCCCGGATGCCTTCGTCGACCCGTTCGTGGAACTCGTCGACCTCGTCGCGCCGTAGCCCGAGCGGCTGAGGCACAGTCTGACCCGGTCGAACGGGCCGCCGATAACGTCGCCCGGTGCACGTTGGACGAAGAGACCTGGCGCGGTTGACCGCGGGAAAGGCGACGGCGAACACCGCCGCCCGATGGATCCCGTTCTTTCTCTTCGTGCTTGCCGACGCGTTCGACACGTCGATCTCGACCTTGACGTTGATCATCGGCATCGGTGAGATGGCGGGCCTGGCCAGCATCTTGGTGGGCGGCCAGCTCGACCGAGGCCGCGAACGCACGTTCCTCGTCGCCGCGATGATCTTGATCAGCGGCTCCGGGATCATTGCCCTGGCCGGCACGATTCCCACCTTCGCCGTGTCGTTCCTGCTCGTGACCGGAGGCGTGTCGCTCTTCAGCGTGGCCGGCCACGCATGGCTGAGCCATCGCGTTCCCTTCGCCCGGCGAGCCCGAGCGATCGGCACGCTCGAAACCTCGTGGGCGTTGGCGCTGATCGTCGGTGCACCGATCGCAGCACTGCTCATCGAATGGTTCGGCTGGCGGGGCCCGTTCGTGTTCGTCGCCATCGCCGGCGCCGTCATGGCCGTCGTCGTCGCCCAGGTACCCGACGATGACGTCGGTCCTCGACCATCACCACCACCCAGCGGCACGAAACACCTCACCCGTCCGGCGGTCGTCAACATCTCCATGTCCGCGGCGACCGCCATGGCTGGCCTCACGACGATCGTGATCGTCGGAACCTGGCTCGAGGACGACTTCGGGATCTCGACCGGCGAAGTCGGTCTCACCGCAATGGCGTTCGGCGTCGTCGAGATCTCCGCATCGGGCGGATCGGCTCGCTTCGCCGACCAGTTGGGCAAGGTTCGAACGACTGGCCTCGCCCACATCGGCCTCTTCGTCGGGCTCATCATCATGATGAACGCCGACAGCAACTTCGCGGTCGCTGCTGTTGGTTTGGCGTTCTTCTTCCTCGGCTTCGAGTACGCGATCGTCACATCGTTCTCCATCGTCAGCGAGTCGGCCCCCGCCGCGCGGGGCCGCGCGCTCGCCGCCAACACCGCGATCGGTACGGTCACCCGTGGCGGTGGCGCTGTCGCCAGCGGCTATCTCTTCGACGCCTTCGGGATCGCCGGGCCCGCCACCCTGTCCGCACTCGCAGCGACCATTGCCCTCGGGCTCCTCATCACCGGCGACCGACTGACGGCCCAACCGATCGCGGCCTGATCACCCGGGTCCGCTACCGTCCCCGGCGATGCGCAACCGCCTCGTCTCCGCCCTGACCATCGTGGTCGCCATCGCGGCGGCGTCGTGCGCCGCCGATGACCCGGTCGGGATCTTCGCGGGAGAACGCGCGGCAGGGAGCGGCGCGGTCGTCAACGAGACCGAGGAGCTCGACATCGACCTCGAGTCGCTCGAAGCCGCGACAGACACCGCCGACCGGGAAACCACAGACGCCGATGTCGGGCCGGCGCCGATCGACATCCCTGACAACGCGCTCGACCTCACCGGGTTCGACTCGATCGACATCGACATCCAGGACAACGCGTTCGTCCAACGCGTCGTCGTCGTGTCGGCCGGCACCGAGATCGTGTGGACCAACCAAGGCCGCAACGAGCACAACGTCCGACCCTCGATCGAAGGTGCGTTCGAACCAATCTCCACCCTGGCGCTCGCCGCGAAGGGCGACAGCGCCTCGCTCACCTTCGACGCCCCTGGGGACTTCCCGTACTTCTGCAGCCTTCACGGCACCGCAACCAACGGCCAGACCGGCCGGGTGATCGTCGTTCCCTAGCCCCATCGGTTTCGCGTCGTCGCAACGAGCACCACTAGGGTCACCTCCGGACATCTCATGGAGGGGGAAACCATGCACCGATTGTTCGCGCTACTGGTCGCGTTCGTCCTGATCGCCACCGCCTGCGGAGGGAGCGACGACACCACCGACGTCGCAACCGACGAACCAACTGAGTCCGAATCGGCATCGGCCTCAGAGCCCGATCCGGAGCCCGAACCCGAACCGGAGCCCGACCCAGCCGATGAGGAACCAGCCGCCGAAGAACCGGCGGACGACACCGCCGATGACACGACCGCCGATGACAATCCCCTCGGGGCGCTGCGCGTGCCCCAGGACTACGCCACGATCCAGGAAGCCGTCGACGCCGCCGTCGAAGGCGACCTGATCCTGATCGACGAAGGCGTCTACAACGAGTCGGTGTCGGTCGAGACCGACAACATCGTGATTCGCGGCGTCGACCGCAACACCGTCGTGCTCGATGGCGAACACAAAGAGGAGATGGCCAACGGCATCATCGTCTTTGGCAACGGCGTGGCCGTCGAGAACCTGACCGTGCAGAACTACTTCTCCAATGGCGTGTTCTTCACCGGCGACTACGACTCGGACTTCATCTTGACCGGCTACCGGATCAGCCATGTCAATGCGTTCAACAATCGCAAATACGGCATCTATGCGTTCAACGCCGAATACGGCGTGATCGAGAACAACTACGCCTCCGGCCAGACCGACTCCGGCTACTACGTCGGCCAGTGCCAGCCATGCCGTGTCCTGCTCCGCAACAACATCTCCGAGAACAACACCCTCGGCTACTCCGGCACCAACGCCGGCGGCGACCTCTACGTGATCAACAACGAGTTCGCCAACAACCGCGCCGGCATTGTGCCGAACACGCTCGACGGCGAAGAGCTGGCGCCGCAACGCACCGGCGTTTTCGCCGGCAACTGGGTGCACGGCACCGGCAACCCCGAAACCCCGTTCGGCCAGGATCTGTGGGACCTCATGTTCGGGATCGGCATCGTGTTGCCGGGCGCCAACGACAACCTCGTGACCAAGAACGTGGTTGAAGACAGTGTCACCTTCGGCATCGCAATCTCGTTCCTGCCCGACGAGAACATCTGGAACGCCGAACGCAACACCGTCACCGACAACGTGTTCCGCAACAACATGGTCGACGCAGTCATGATCGACCAGGGGCTCGACGATCCGACCGCCGGCAACTGCTTCGCGGGCAACGAACTCGCCACGTCGATCCCGGCTGACATCGAGACGGTTGCGTCGTGTGACAGTCCCGCAACCGAGATCGGTGACCTCGGCGGACTCGATCTCGTCTTCCCGCCCGAGGGCGGCCACCCCCGGATCCCGTACACCGACGTCACCAACCGTGGACCACAGCCCTCGATGCCCGACGCGCTGACCGCACCACCGGTCGCGGCCGACAGCCTGCCTGCATTCGATACCTTCGATCTGGATGCCGTCACCCTGCCGAGCGGTAGCTGATCGAGTCGCCCGAGTCGGCGTCTCGCTGTTGACCGTCGCCCTCATCGTGGCGGCGTGCAGCGGCGGCGACGCCGGTTCGGTCGCGCCTGCGCCCACCGGGCCGCCAACGACCACCACGGTCGCTGCGGTACCCGATGCGGTCGTATCTGAAGAACCACCGTCGTGGCTGATCGAACGTGCTGGCGACGCCACGACCACCTTCGAAGTGAGCGACCGTTCGTACAACCTGTCGGCCCGCAACCTCGGTCTGACCGCCCGGATCCGCTTCGCGGACGGCGACGAGATCTTCGAAGCACGCTTCGACGACGACACCGGTCTCGGCCCCGACTTCAACGCCAACAGCTGCACGTCCTGCCATGTCAACAACGGCCGTCACGCCCGAACGATCGATCCCGGTTACGTCGGCATTGGGCCGGTCGTGCACGTCTCGGCCGAAGGAGCCGACGATGGCGACGCCCCGTTGTCACTCCCCGGCTACGGCACCCGCTTTCAGACCTATGCCGTCGGCGGCAACGAGGCGGAGGCTCAAGTCAACGTGTTGTACGACTACACGGAGGGCGCCTACCCCGACGGCACGCCCTATGAGCTGAGACGCCCGATTGTCTCGGTGATCGGACGCGAGGGGATGCTCCCCGCCGATGCCCAGCTGTCGTTGCGGATTCCGCCGCCCGTCGCCGGCCCTGGACTCCTCGAGTACGTCCCCGAAGCTGACATCGTCGCGGCGGCGGACCCCGACGACTCGGACGGAGACGGCATCTCCGGCGAGGTGCAATGGGTGACGGTCGATGGCGAGACCCGTCTCGGCCGGCATGGTTGGAAAGCGGAGACGCCGGATCTGGTCCGTCAGTCGGCCGGCGCCCTCGCCGAAGACATGGGGATCGGCACGTCGGTGCATCCCGTCGCCGGTTCGGTCGAGGTGAATGACGACGACCTGGCCGACCTGGCGTTCTACGTCGAAGGATTGGCGATCCCCGCCGGCCGCGACATCGACGACCCGGACGTCATCCGGGGCGCCAACCTGTTCGACACAGTCGGCTGCACCTCATGTCACACCCCGCAACAACGCACGGGAACAACCCAGGTTCCCGAGCTCGACGACCTGGTGATCATTCCGTTCACCGACCTCCTACTCCACGACATGGGCCCCGGTCTGGCTGACGATCGGCCGGTGTTCAATGCCTCAGGCCAGGAGTGGCGCACCGCCCCGCTGTGGGGCATCGGGCTCCTCGAGATCGTGAACGGCCATGTCTCGCTCCTGCACGACGGACGAGCTCGATCGATCGAGGAAGCGATCTTGTGGCATGGCGGCGAGGCGCAGGGCGTCACCGATACGTTCATGGCGCTTTCGGCGGCTGACCGAGCGTCACTGATCCGCTTCGTCGAGAGTCGCTGAACAGCGCAACGATCGAGCCGTTCGGTGACCGAGCAGCTCAGGCGCAGCGGTCGACGCGCACCAGCTCGCCAACGTCGATGACCGATGCACCACTGACGCTCGCCACCCAGTCCTCGAGTCCAGCGAGCAGCTCGGCCGCATCGGTGACCGAGTCCGAGGCAATGTCCCACCGCAGGCACTCGTTGCCAGCTGGGTCGAGGTAGACGGTGATGGCGTCGCCACCCCAGCCCTGGGACACGTCGTAGCCAGGATCGGTCAGGAACGTGATGGCACTGATCAAGGCTTGACCGCCGGTCCCCTGCCACAGGATCTCACCGTCGACCTCAGGTGCGGCGACCTCGATGACGTCGAGGCCGGGCGCACCGGCCGGTTCGATGATCTGCTCACTGGTCGCCGGAGGGTTGCGGAACGCGTCTTCGATGGCCCCAACCCCGTCCTGTGCGATTCGGGCATCGAGCCAGGCGTTGCCGGCGTCGTAGACCGAGGTCTGGTAGATCAGGAAACCGAAGTCGAGGGAGAGGATGTCGCCGGGATCGAACGCCAACTCCTCGGCGCTCAGATCGGCCTGCTCCTGACTCGTCAGGCCCTCTTTCCAGAGGTCTTCGACATAGGTTGCGCTGCCCTCGGCGACGGCGGCGTAGGCCCACGAGGCGTCTCCCTCGCGGTCGAGCCCGGCGTTGAGGTCGTAGTACTGATCATCGAACGCATGCACGAGTTCGTGGATGACCGTCGCCTTGGTCATCAAGGTCAATTCGCCCGACGAACGAACGAGGAGTTCGTCGGTGCGGGGGAAGTACACCCCGAGGACGCCACCGGACACGAAGACGTTGTAGACGTCGAGGAAGTCGTCGTCGGGTCCGAAGAAGCCCAGCGCCCGAGAGAACGCAAGACTGGCCGCCGCCTCCTCTGGATCTTCGGCCAGGTCGAACTCGATGTCGTCGAGCACGATCTGGGTCATGGTGTCGACATCGACCAGTCGAACCTCGGGACGCTCGAGGAACGGCTGCTCCCGGGCGGTTTCGATGAACGCAATCGCCTCGTCGACGAATGCATCGAGCTCCGCTTCGAGGTCGCCAGCGGCGGCGTCGCCGCTCGCCTCGTCACCGGCTTCGTCGCCGGTGTCGGGCTCGCCGGCGTCATCGGACTCGCCGCTGCCATCGGTCTCATCGGTCGAGACGTCGGTCGGCTCCAGAGTGGTGGCCTCACCGGACGACGGTGCATCGTCGTCGTTGAGCAAGCTGATCACGGCCATGGCGAGGAACCCGAAGACGACGAGCGATGC
>JBCCYT010000092.1:0-17021 GCA_039188975.1 Actinomycetota bacterium | reverse complement strand
CGGCGAGACCAACGACGCCGGCGAGGAGATCAGCCAGGGCAGCTCCAGCAACGGCGATCTGTCGTCGGTTGCCCGCAGCACCATCGCGTTCACCTCGGAGTCCTCGACCTCGGGCTACCTCTTCCCGGCGCTGCAGCTCACCGAGATGGGCATCGACCCGACCAGCGACATCACCCCGGTCTTCACCGGCGGTCACGACGCCGCGGTCACCGCCGTGTACAACGGCGACGCCACCTTCGGCCTGTCGTTCGACGATGCTCGTCGCAACATTCGCGACGAACAGACCGACGTTGGTGAGCAGGTGATCGTGTTCAACATCACCGAGGAGATCCCCAACGACGTGGTTGCCGTCCGTTCCGAGTTGCCTGATTCGCTCAAGGACGCGATCTACACCGCGGTCGAGGAGTTCCTGGCGACGGAAGACGGCGCCGCGATCTTCGACGAGATCTACGGCTGGACCGACATCCGGCCGGCCGTCGAGGAAGACTTCGACGTCGTCCGTGAAGCCGCTGCCGCCCTCGGTATCAGCGAGCCCCCGGGCTGACGTTGGGCTGTTTCGTTTGACGAACCCGGCCATGGTCCGCTGCGGTGGGTCATGGCCGGGGTTCGTCGGCTCGTCTGATCGGGGGAAGCGTTGATCGAGCTGCAAAACGTGTCGGTCACCTATCGAGGTGGTGTCCAGGCACTGAAGAACGTCGACCTCACGATCGAAGACGGCGAGTTCATCGTCGTCGTTGGCTTGTCGGGCGCCGGCAAGTCGACCCTGCTGCGGGTCCTCAACGGCCTCGTCCCAGCAACCGAAGGGTCGGCCAAGGTCGACGGGGTCGAGGTGGTCGGTGCGTCGCCGGCCACACTGCGCCAGGTGCGGTCGAAGATCGGCATGATCTTCCAGACGTTCAACCTGGCCGAACGCACGAGCGTGCTCAACAACGTGTTGATGGGCCGTCTCGCCAATGTGGGCGCCTTCCGGTCGACGCTTGGGCTGTGGCCAGCCGCCGACCGGGAGATCGCCATGCAGGCGCTCGAACGGGTCGGCATTGTCGAGAAGGCCTACGTTCGTGCCTCGGACCTGTCCGGTGGCCAGCAACAACGGGTCGGCATCGCCCGGGCCCTCGCCCAGGAGCCAACGTTGATGCTGGCTGACGAGCCGGTCGCCGCGCTCGACCCGGTCACCAGCCGTCAAGTGATGGGCGATCTCAGCCGCATCAACGCCGACCTCGGCATCACCACCCTCATCAACTTGCACTTCCTCGATCTTGCCCAGCAGTACGGTCAACGGCTCATCGGGCTTCGGGCTGGGGAGCTGGTCTTCGACGGGCACATCGACGACGTCGATGACGACACGTTCCGGGAGATCTACGGACGGTCGATCACCGCCGGCGACGTGCTCGCCGACACCGACACGTGACCGCCCTCGAGCCGGTGCCCGACGCCGCCCAACGGCCGGTCAAGCCGAAGCCGAAGATTCGTACCTTCCTGATCGCGGCTGCGTTCATCGGTTTCACGGCCTTCGCCGGTCGCCAGGTCGGCTTTCGGCTCGCGTCGTTCTGGGAGATCTGGACGAGCCCGATCTGGGAGTTCTTCTGGCCGGTGCCCTGGGAGTGGGTCTTCGATCGCCAGAACGTCATCGACCCGCTGATCGAAACGTTCCAGATCGCCATCGTCGCCTCGGTCGTTGGCTGTGGCCTGTCGTTGCCGGTGGCATTCTCGATGAGTCGTCTGACAACCCCCAACGCACCCACGTATTGGATCAGCCGCACCCTGATGAGCGTCGTGCGAGCCGTGCCCGATCTGTTCTGGGCGAAGACGCTCGTCGCCGCGATCGGCATCGGCGCCTTTGCCGGCACCTGGGCGCTCTCGATCTTCTCGCTCGCCGTCATGGTGAAGCTCTTCAGCGAAACCGTCGACGGTGCTGACCCTCGGCCTCTCGAAGCGGCTCGGGCGGCGGGGGCCCGCCACGTCCCCGCCGTCCGGACGGGGGTGCTGCCGACGGTGCTGCCGAGCTATGTGGCGTATGCGCTGTACACGTTCGAGCTCAACATTCGAGCCTCGGTCGTTCTCGGCATCGTCGGCGCGGGCGGCATCGGTCGCGTGATCGAGGCGCAGCGCCAGTTCTTCCGCTTTGATCGCATCCTCGGGATCCTCGTGATCGTGTTCGTCATCGTGGTGCTGATCGAACAGGTCAGCGTCCGGCTTCGACGGAGGTTGGTCTGATGACGGCCACGCTTCCGCCCGACACCGAGGCGCCGAAACCGGGCGGCCGCCCCGAGCCGTCCACAGCAGACCGAAACCGCCGATGGGTGATCACCCTCGCCATCGCGGTCTTCTTCATCTGGGGGGTCTCGGGGCTCGACGTCTCGCTCGAACGGTTGCGGACCGCTCCGGGCGATGCCTGGGACATCGTCCGCCAGATGTGGCCGCCCGACTTCCCGACGGTGATCGAACGAGGCGTTGTCGGCAAGGTGTTCGAGTCGGTCTATGTGGCCTGGGTCGGGACGCTGATCGGCGCGGCGATCTCGCTGCCGTTGGCATTCCTCGCTTCGAACAACATCTCGCCCGCCTTCATCCGAATCCCAATTCAGCAGTTGTTCAACCTGATTCGGGCGGTGCCGGAACTCATCATCGCCATGGTCTTGCTGAGCGTGGTGCCGCTCGGCCCGTGGGCGGGCACGCTGGCGCTCGGGCTCAATTCGATTGGCACGCTCGGCAAGCTCTCCTCAGAAGAGATCGAGAACGCCAACCGCGGCCCGGTCGAAGCAGTCGAGGCCTGCGGCGGCCGCTGGGTCAGTTCCGTGCGATGGGGCTTGCTCCCGCAGGTCATGCCGGTGATCATCAGCTACTGGCTGTTCCGATTCGAGATCAACGTCCGAGCATCCGCCGTGCTCGGCCTGATCGGCGCCGGCGGCGTCGGCTCGGAGCTCGTCAGCCAGCTCAACTTCCGCAACTTCCCTCAGGTCGGTGCGGTACTGATCTTGACGGTGGCCATGGTCATCTTCATCGATGTCGTCTCCGGCTCGGTGCGTCGTCGCATCATCACCGGCCGGCCGGCCAATGAACCATCGCGCATGATCGAATTGCTGCGCGATCTCACCGGCCGTCGCGGCGACTGACCACGGCCTACTCGCCGGCCTCGACCTCGTGATCGAGATCGGCGATCAGGTCGCGGATCACATCTCGCCGGTACTCCAGCGCCTGCGTAGCGCCGTCCTCGGAGATGATCTGTTCGATCTTGGCCAGGCTTGCCAGCAAGATCTGGCGTGACGCCGCCTTCTCGGCCTTGTCGAACAGCATCAACTCCGGCACGTTCTTCGGGTCGTTCTCGATCGATGCCGAACGTCGCCGCTGGCCCTTCGGGATGAAGGTCTGGTCGTTCACCTGTCGTTGGTTCATGAACGACGGCGACACGATCTCGATGTCGGCGGCATGACAGCCATCGAGCACCGCCGCGTTGAGGTTCGACTTCACCGTGATCAGAC
Source organism: Actinomycetota bacterium (assembly GCA_039188975.1). GTDB lineage: Bacteria > Actinomycetota > Acidimicrobiia > Acidimicrobiales > Aldehydirespiratoraceae > UBA11606. Next base: position 13,545 of record JBCCYT010000092.1, on the reverse strand, counting down.
GAAGGACATCGGTGAGCAACCCTGCACATCGGTAAACGACGGCGAAGTCGCCGAGCTCGACGATCTGCACGAACGCCTGCTCGAGTCCTGCCTCCTCCGCTGCTGCGAGCAGCACGATCTCGACCTCGTGACGCGGCACGTCGTACCCAAGCCCGACGGTGGTGGAGACGACGGTGCCCGAGTTGCGGATCGTCGAGAATGGATGGGCGGCGAGGAATCCGTTCGGCAGGGTCGTGAGGTCACGGTCTTCCGTCTGGATCTCGGTATGAAACAGCCCTTGTGACGACACCCGTCCGAAATGGCCCTCGACTCGAATGAAGTCGCCGGGACCAAAGCCGCGCACGGACCGCAGCATCATGCCGGCGATGAGATTGCCGAGGATCGTCGTCGCCGACAGGGCAATCGCGGCCGAGAGCACGATGCCGAGAAGGGCGAGGATCTGGCCGCTGCGGGCTTCGGAGATGGGCAACGCCACAACCCCGGCGACCAGCGCCGCGAAGACCACCACGATCGTGACGACCTGGAACCTGATCTCGACGTTCACCCCGGGTTTGTTGCGGGCGTCACGTCGGATGATCGCCCGGGCGGCCATCCAGACGATCGCGGCCGCAACGAGCACGGCGAGCAGCGGCACGTAGTCGATCGGCGCGAAGTTCACGGTCGGTCAGCGTAGTGGCGTAGGGAAACGACGTCGGTTGCTAGGGCTCAACCCAACCGTTCGGCACACACCCACCAAGCCCTTTGGTCTGTTGCATCATGACCGGCGCAGGTTCGCCCTGGCCAGGGCAGGAGGCATGGCTCGGGCCAAGCAGATAGTGCCCAACCTCATGGTTGATGAGATAGCGGCGGTACGTCTCGAGGTCGGCTGGCCACGAATCGGTGGCGCCAAACCAGCGGTTGCTGTTGAACGCTACCCATCCGTTTCGGGCACAGGAGAAGAAGCCGTTGGTCTGCAGTGGGGCGCACAGCTGGTCGACACGACTCGGGGTCGCGACGGTCATGGTGAAGAGGCCGCCCTCCTCGACCAACCGAAAGCCGACGCCGCGAGCGCCCCATGACCGCTCATCGCTGAGCGTCTCGATCACGAACGCCGTGAACGCCGCCTCGGAGAGTTCGGTGGCAAGGTCAGGATCGACCTCGATCGAGAACTCGATCAGCGGTGAGCCATCGATGTCGAGCGTGCTCGGAAGCATGGTGGTCGTGGTTGTTGTCGTTGATGTGATCGTCGTCGCGGGTGTTGTGGTTGTGGCCGTCGTCGCGGGTGATGTCATGACGGTCGCCGGGGTTGTGGTCGTGGGGGGCCGCGAACTCGACGTCGACCCGGCCGTGACCGCGTCGAGCGCAGCAGGAGGATCTTCGGTGCACCCGAGCGCGAGCAACATGACGCCACCCCACAGCACGGCTCGCACCACGATCGACGCCATGCTGCGACCTTGGCACATCAGCGGGCCCGCTCGGGTCCATCTGTACCGGATCGGTGCTTCGCTCTAGCCTCGCCGCCATGACCGACGCACCGCCTCCGTCGCCCAACTACGGCGCCTTTCAGACCGAGATCTACATGAACGGGCTCACCGGGGTCGTTCCCGAGTTCCCGGTTGACCACGACGACCTGGTCCGGCGGGCGAACGAGGCGATGCCGCCGCATGTACTCAGCTACGTACAGGGCGGGTGCGGCGACGAATACACGCAGGATCGCAATGTCAGCGCTTTCGACCGGTGGGGGATGGTGCCGCGAATGCTGGTCGACACGTCCCACCGCGACCTGTCGATCGAATTGTTCGGCGATCGTCTCCCGAGCCCCTTCTTCATGAGCCCCATCGGTGTCACCGGCATGTGCACCCAGGACGGCCACGGCGACATCGCCGCGGCGAAGGCCTCGGCGATGACCGGCGTGCCGCTCACCGTGTCGACCCTGGCCAACGATCCACTCGAAGCCGTCATTCCGCATTGCGGCGACGTTCCTGCGTACTTCCAGTTCTACACACCGAAGCACCGTGAGTTGGCCGAGAGCATGATGGCTCGAGCCGAGACGGCCGGCTACCGGGCGCTCGTCGTCACCCTCGACACCTGGGTCACCGGTTGGCGGCCGCGAGACCTCAAGACGGCCAACTTCCCGCAGCTGCGAGGCCATGTCCTCGAGAACTACTTTGCGGATCCGGTTTTTCGTTCGATGCTGCCCAAGCCTCCGGAGGAAGATCTGGCAACGGCCATCTTCCAGTTCGGTGGTGTGTTCGGCGAGGTCCTCACCTGGGACCACATCTCCTGGTTGCGCGAGTCGACCAACCTCCCGATCGTGCTCAAAGGGATCTGTCATCCCGACGATGCCCGCCGGGCCACCGACGAAGGCGTCGATGCGATCTACTGCTCGAATCACGGCGGCCGCCAGGCGAACGGTGGCATCGCCGCGATCGACATGCTGCCCGGGGTTGTCGACGGCGCAGGTGACACACCGGTGCTCTTCGATTCCGGTGTCCGATCCGGCAGCGACGCCGTCAAGGCGCTGGCGATGGGCGCCACCGCCGTCGGAATCGGTCGGCCCTACATCTACGGTCTGGCCCTCGGTGCCGAGCGCGGCGCAGCCCACGTTCTGCGTTGCATCCTCGCCGAAGCCGACCTGTTGATGGCGGTCAACGGCTACCCGGACCTCGATGCGGTTCGGGCCGCCGGTGCGACTCGGACTTAGCCGTTTACCTTGATGACGATCGCATCGCCTTGACCACCGCCGCCGCACAGCGCCGCGACACCGATGCCGCCACCGCGGCGCTTCAGCTCGTAGGCGAGGTGGATGGCGATGCGGGCGCCCGACATCCCGATTGGGTGACCGAGGGCGATTGCGCCGCCGTTGACGTTGACGATGTCGTCAGGAATGCCGAGATCGGTCATCGACGCAAGCGCGACGGCGGCGAACGCCTCGTTGAACTCGAAGAGATCGACATCGCGCAACGAGAGCCCGGCCCGTTCGAGGGCCAGGTTCGTGGCCCGGCTCGGCTGGGTGAGCAAGGAGGTGTCGGGTCCAGAAACCTCGCCGTACGCAATGATCTCAGCCAGCGGTTCGACGCCGAGTGCGTCGGCCTTTGCCTTCGTCGTCACGACGGTTGCCGCGCCGCCGTCGGAGATCTGCGAAGCATTCCCGGCCGTGACGTTGCCGGGTTCGCCGAATGCGCCCCGGAGGCCCCCGAGTGATGCTGCGGTCGTCCCGACGCGGATGCCCTCGTCGTCAGCCACAATCAGATCATCTCCACGACGCTGCTTGACCGTGACCGGCACGATCTCCTCGGCGAGCAGACCGTCCTTTTGGGCTTTCGCGGCTCGCTCGTGCGACATCGCCGAGTACTCGTCCATCGGCTCTCGCGGCATCCCTTCCGCCGCGGCGTAGCGCTCGGTGCCGGCACCCATCAGCTCGTGTTCGATCGAGCAATACAGCCCGTCGAGGGTGAGCGAGTCATGCATCGTGGCATCGCCGTAGCGATAGCCACCGCGGCCCTGCTGCAGGATGTACGGCGCCTGAGTCATCGATTCCATCCCGCCAGCGACGCAGAGTTCGGCTTCGCCGACCGCGATCTGGCGATGCGAAAGCGCGATGGCATTGAGCCCCGACGGGCATGCCTTGTTGATGGCGGTCGACGGAACCGTCAACGGGATGCCGCCCTTCAGCGCCGCTTGGCGAGCGGGTACCTGGCCCGCGCCGCCTTGCACCACTTGGCCCATGTACGCGAAGTCAACGTGCTCGCCGGCGACACCAGCTCGAGCCAACGCCTCCGCGATGGCGAGGCCGCCGAGGTCGGTTCCGCTGAACGAGGCCAGCGCACCAGACATCTTGCCGATCGGGGTGCGAGCGCCGGTGAGGATCACGGTTTCGGTCATGACCCAAAACGTATCGTCCCCGAGTCGCTCGGGCTTGTTGTGGTTCAGACCGCGATCGGCTGCGGGAGGTAGCGAGCGATGTCGTCAGCGAACTCTTCGGCCTTGTGATCCGATGGAAGGTCGAACTGGACCACGGAGCGGTCGTGGAACAAGAACCGAAGTTTGGCGAGCGCAATGCGGGCCGGGATGATGTCGATGGTGAGGATTGCGCCGAGATGATCACTACCGCCGACGCCGATCTCGCTCCCGAAGCGGGACTTGTTGCACCACAGCACCCGACGATCGGTGACGACCACCAGGTTGGTGCGGTCAGGCATCTCGCCTGACCCGGTGACGGCGCCGAGGCTGGCGCCTCGAAAGACGCTGGGACCAAGCAGCGCGAGGGTGGTTTCATAGGCACTGTCCTCGACCTTGCCGTTGGCGACGACCGGCCGCCACGCGACGACGGTTTCGCCCGGTTCGAGGTGTGCTGAGAGTTCCTCGGTCAGTTGATCTTTGCTTCCCATGGCAGTGTCCTCCGCTCCGGTCGCCTGAACCGAGTGTCGTCCGATGACAAGAGACACTTCATGGCGTTGGGTCGGCGGGGCCATGCAAAGGAATCGTTTGACCCACGAGAAGACACGTTGCGGCCAGCGCCATGCGGCCCGACGGGGATCAGCTGACGGCAGGCGGGAGCAAGGACGCCAACAGCCGGTCCCAGTCGTCGATGCCGCAACCGTTGGCCCGGTCGACGGTCGTGTCGACGGTACGGTCGTCGATGGTGCCGGTGATCTGGGCCACCTCGGGGCCGCCGAAGATCTCCGTGCACATTTGTTCCAGATGGTCGTCGGTGGTCAGGCGGGTGCCGACCGTCTCTTCGTTGAGGGCAAGGCACGCATCGATCGCGTCCAGGCCGGGTGCGTCGCCGGTGAACGTTGCCGTGTCTCCGAGACAGGCCAGCTGGTACTCGGTGGACGAACCGTTGCCGAGGTCGACAGTGAAGGTCAGGTCAGCGACCGGATACGGCCCTGCTCCGAGCACCTGATCGGCGCCGTCGTCATCGCTGGGAGGCACGGCGTCTTCGTCTGGCTGGGTCGAGGTGTCGGTGTCGCTTGCGTTGGCGCTGGTGGTTTCGGTGGTCTCGTCGTCGGTGCCACATGCAGCGGCGACGAGACCGAGAAGAAGGATGAGGCTGAGCAAGAGCGTCGATCGGCGCATTTTCGAGGTCTCCATGAGGTGGGGGATGGTGACGTTGTGACGACGGGCGCAGCGGTGTGGTTCCCGTGCGCAGGCAACATTTTGCCGTGTGAGAGGGTAACGCTGTGGAGATCAACGGCTGGATCCGTCAGGGAGTGAAGGAATCGATTGGTCCGATCCGCGGGAATCGGGATCCGACGGAGCTGCGTGCCGTGGTCCGGGCAGTGCGCGGCGATGGTGACGGGGCGACCGTGGCTGCCGATGACGGGCGGGTCGTCTGGCAACAAGATCGAGTGAGCGTCGGGGTGCGGGCTGCGGCCCGGATCGTGCTCGGACTTGGGTCGACCGTGCTCGTGTTCTTGCTGGTTGCGCTCGTCGTGGTCGGTCCGGACACGCGATCAACCCTGCTCGTCGTCGCCGGCCTCCTGATGGTGTTCGGCGGTGGATTCGTGTGGATCGTCTGGCACATCGACGTTGGCATCGTCATCCAGGCCAACGGTCGTGTCGTTCGCTCCGGCTGGGGCGGGATTCGCGAGTACGACCTTCATTCGTACGGGCGCGTCACGGTGCGCGTGTTCAAGAAGGGTGGCGTTGACGGTGGTACGGCCGACGGGTTCTGAGAGGCCAGTGTCGGTCGATGTGCTCAGTCGCCGTCGCGAAGCATGGCTTCGAGCCGGTTGACTCGAAGCTGGGTCGCAGCCTGGTCAGCAACGACCCGCAATGCATGAAGCTCGTCGGACAGCAGGTTGCGGGGCCGACGGTCAAAGACGCAAAGCGTGCCGATGGCCAGGTCGTCGTGAACCAGGAGCGGGAAGCCGGCGTAGAAGCGGACACCTTCGTCTCGAACGATCGCCCGGTCGGCGAAGGCCGGGTCGAGCGACGCGTCGTTGACGATCAGCGGCGTGGTGCGTCCAGCGGTGATGTCGCAGAAGACATCAGCGCGGTCCATCGGCATCGGGTCGAACCCCAGCGCGGCCTTGAACCAGATCGAATCGGCCTCGACGACGGAGATGCTCGCCATCGGGGTATGGGCGATGAACGCGGCAAGGTCGATGAGCTCGTTGAAGCGAGCCTCGCGGTCAGGGCTGATCGGCGTCGACGCAAGCAGCGCGAGCCGCTCCGCTTCTCGCTCGACTGGGGATGAGTACGACACGTCCGCTCCACGGTTCGAGGCGAGTGCCCGGCCCAACCCAGCTCGCCAGGGGAGCATCTTGCCCCAGGTCGGGCGGAGATGCGAGTCGTCGCGCTACGAAGATCGGAAGAGTTTCAGCTGGGCCGCCGCCTGTCGCCCAATGATCTCCAATGCTCGCCGTTCGTCGGACAAGAACGTCCGAGGACGGGTATCCATCACACACACGGTGCCGACGTTGTGTCCGTCGACCACGATCGAGGTACCGGCGTAGAAACGAATCCGTGGTGCCCCGCCGACGATGGGGTTGTCGTGGAAACGCTCATCATTCAGCGTGTCGGGAACCACCAGTGTTTCCGTGGCGATCGTGTGGGCGCAGGGGGAGATCTGTCTCGGAATCTCCATCACGTCGCGACCGAGAACCGGCTCGAGGTCGAGCCCGATCACCGACTTGAACCAGTGCCGATCGTTGTCGATCAGTGACAGCGCCCCGAGCGGCATGTGGCACACGAAGGTGGCGAGTTCGACGAGTTCGGTGAACGCGATGTCATAGCCGGTGTCGAGTAGCCCCAGGCTGTCGACCACTGCCTGGCGGGCGGTCTCATCGATGAGTCGAGGCGGCGAGATCATCGGTCACCAGCCTCGCGCATACCAGTCGTCGACACTGGGCGCTTCGGCGGCGAGCGTCGTGTCGTCGCCGTGGCCAGGGAGGACGAGTGTGTCGCCATCGAACACGCGGAACATCCGGTCTTCGAGGCTCCTCATGATCATGTCGAAGTCTCCACCCTCGTAGTTCGTCGCCCCGGGACCGCCGGGGAAGAGCGTGTCGCCGCTGAACAGCAAGGGCGCGTCATCCACGCTGAATGACATCGAGCCGGGCGTGTGACCCGGCGTGTGGTGGGTGCGAATTCGGAGCCGGCCGATCTCGATGACGGCCTCGTCGTCGAGGATGTAGTCATAGGACGGGAGCATCGAGGCGTCCTCGGCGGTGACTCCGACCTCGTAGCCGGCATCTCGGACCGCCTCGACCGCGCCGATGTGATCCCAATGGCCGTGTGTTTCGAGCACGGTCTGGACATCGAGCGTTCGGCACAGATCGAGCAGCAGGTCGTGTTCGTTCGCGGCGTCGATCATCACACCCTCGCCAGTTGCTTTGCAGCGGATCACGAAGACGTTGTTGTCGATGGGGCCGACGACATGACGATGAACTTCGAGTCGGCTGTCGGCCCAGTGCATCGTCATGGACTCGAAGCTAGCGAGCCCACCGCGACGGGCGCACGCGGTGTCACGCGGCGGATTCGTCTCGTACGACGCGGCGAGTCGCGCTTGCGTGTTCTCCCGGGGCACCGCAGAACCAACATTCGGTGGCTTCGTCTCCCCACCAGCCGACGTCGCACGAAGAACAGATCAACCGAACGCCGTCTGCCTCCGCCTGCGGCGGGTCATCGACCCGGGTCTCGCTCACGTCCGTCACCCTAAGCGGACCTTCCGTGCTGTTTGGGTGATCCCCACCGTGCACACCGGGGACCTGGGTAGCCTCACGTTCGGCGGGTTACCGCCACCAACCCACCTCGCCCACAGCAATGAGGAGAAACGACATGGCCACCGAGTGCCCCAACCCCGATGGGTCGAGCCCGAAGCAGCAGGAGTTCGATGCTGCGCCGCCGATGTGCATCGACCCTGAGAAGACCTACACCGCAACGATGGTCACCTCGATGGGCACGATGGTGATCCACCTCAACGCGGCACAGGCCCCGAAGACGGTCAACAACTTCGTCACGCTCGCGCGCTACCACTACTACGAAGGCATCATCTTCCATCGCATCATCAACGGCTTCATGTGCCAGGGCGGCGACCCGACCGGCACGGGTCGTGGTGGCCCCGGCTACCGATTCGAAGATGAACTTCCCGCTCCGGGGCGCTACGAGATCGGCTCGCTTGCCATGGCCAACGCCGGCCCCAACACCAACGGCAGCCAGTTCTTCATCGTTTCGGGTGCGAGCGGCGTTGGTTTGCCGCCCCAGTATTCACTGTTCGGCAAGGTTGTCAGTGGTCTCGAGGTTGTCGACGCGATGCAGGCCGTCGACACCGACCGCAGTGACCGTCCGTTGACCGACGTCGTCATCGAGTCGGTCACGATCGAAGAGAGCTGAGTCATGGCGATCGAAACGCTCGGCGTCATCGGTACTGGCGCCATGGGTTCGGGGATCATCGAGGTCGCGGCCAAGGCAGGCGTGACGGTGATCGCTCGCGATATCAATGCGGCTGCCATCGAGGCTGGTCAGAGCAAGGTCGAAGGTTCGATGAACAAGGCCGTTGACCGGGGCAAGCTCGACGAGACGGCCCGAGACGCGGCCATTGCCAACATCACATGGACCACCGAGCTGGCCGACCTCGCCCCGTGCGATCTCGTCATCGAAGCCGCTCCCGAGAACCTCGAGCTGAAGAAAGAGATCTTCACCGAACTCGACGGCATTCTCAGCGCTGAGGCGATCATCGCCACCAATACATCTTCGTATCCGATCATCGAGGTTGCGATGGTGACGAGCCGGCCGGAGAAGGTCGTGGGTATGCACTTCTTCAACCCGGCGACCGTGATGAAGCTGGTCGAAGTCATCTCGACGCAGCGGACCGCCGATGACGTGAAGGCGGCGGCGGACACGTTTGCCAGCGATGTGCTCGGCAAACGGGTCGTGCACTGCAAGGACCGGGCCGGTTTCGTGGTGAACATGTTGCTGGTTCCGTACCTGTGCCAGGCGATGCGTATGTTCGAGAACGGCCATGCGTCAGCTGCCGACATCGATGAGGCGATGAAGCTCGGCGCCGGTCACCCGATGGGTCCCTTGGAGTTGAGTGACATGATCGGTCTCGATGTGATGCTTTGGACTGCCGAGTCGCTGCACGACGAATACAACGAAGCCTTCTATGCGCCGCCCCCGCTGTTGCGGCGTATGGTCACCGCCGGCCAACTCGGCCGCAAAACCGGCCAAGGCTTCTACAGCTACTGAGCAGAAGTCACCGTTTGCGGCCCCGGTCTGGGTCGACGACCGCCGAATACGGCGCCGTCGGCGAGGCCGGGGTCGTTCGCGTCTGGACCGGCCCTCGAAAGCGGATGGCTCCGACCAAGACGACGGCCACGATTTCGATCGCAGCAGCCAGGGCGAGGACGGCAAGGAATCGGTCGGCGCTGGAACCGTCGTCGACCAGCGCGCTGAGAATGCTGATGCCCGCAGCCGCGCCGAGCTGGCCGGTCATGTTGAGCATTCCAGTGCCGACGCCGACGTCGCGGTCACCGATCGATTCCGTCAGTGCGGCGATGATCGGTGGGCGGGCCACGCCGCTACCAGCGCCCTGAACCGCAACACCAACACCGATCATCCAGAGTTGGTCAGCGACGGCGCCCCAGCCGATCAGGACCAACCCGACGGCGATGCATGAGGTCCCGACGATGACGAGAGGCCGACCTCCGACCCGTTCGACGAGCCAGCCGGCGCTCGACGCTCCGATCGAGAAGGAGATTGGACGGGGCAAGATCATCAGCGAGATCGCTGCGGCGCCGAGACCGAACACATCGGCGAGGAGGAGTGACGTGAGGACGAGACCCGCCATGTATGGGCCGTTCAAGAAGATCTGACTGATGATCGGGAGCGCCACGTTGCGCTCGCGTAGCGCGTCGAGCTCGACCAGCGGGTGCTCGATTCGTTGCTCGTAGCGAAGAAAGGCGACGACGAAGAGGGGCGAGGCCACGAGCCCGGCGATGACGCCGGGATGATCCCAACCGAGGGGCACTCCTCGATTGATGGCGATGAGGAGCGAGCCGATGCCGATGGCGAGAAGGAAGCTCCCGATGATGTCGAAGGTGTGGTCGTTTCGCCGGTCGGTTGCCGGGAGGACAAACCAGGCCAACGCCACGGCGACCGCCATGCCGGTTCCTTGGATGAGGAACAGCACCCGCCAACTCGTCGCCTCGATCAGCGGCCCGCCGATCGCGACCCCGACGGCCGGCGCCGCGGCCAACACTGCGCTCCAGGTGCCAGCAACTCGGGTCCGCCGATCCTCGGGAAAGACCGACATCATGATCGCGAGCGCCGACGGGCCAGTCGACGCCGCAAAGCCTTGGGCGAGGACTCGCATGGCGATGAGCACGAACGCCGAACTGGCCAGAGCCGTCAACAACGAGAACACCGCAGCGCCGGCAAAGCCGATCAGGTACATGCGGCGGTGGCCATACAGATCACCGAGCTTGCCTGCCATCGGGGTGAAGACTGCGAACGCCAACAGCGGGCCGGCGATGACCCACGTCACGACTGAAATACTCGAGTTGAGATCGTCGGCGATGGTGGCGAGCGCTGCCGAAAGCACGGTGATCGTGAACGAGCTGCAGGCGACGCCGGTGAGGGCCACGACCTGCACGAGCCGAGGTGAGAAGACTCGGTCGTGGGGAGGGGCCAGCAGACTCACCGTTCGACCCTACGTGAACGCTCGTTCACTTCCCGGGCCCTATGACGGGTGTCACCGCCCCGCTGGCGTGGATCAGCGCAGGCCTGCGCTGCGGCGATGCCGCCAGGCAGTCGCGTCGGCGCGAGCTTCGACTTCTGCGTCGATGTCGAGGTACGCCTGGCGATGGCTCGACCCGGCCCGCCGCCCGCGTAGATAGTCGCGAACGTACGAGCGAACGAATCCGATCAGGCCGAGTTCGGCGAACTGGCGAACGTGGACGAGTTCGTGGGCGAGCAGTTCGCGATCGCCGCTTGCGTCGCGGTCGTCGCGGAGAAAGACGGTGCGGCCGATCGCCATGCCGTCTGCGCCGTTGGGCAGAATCGGTGCTTCCATGATCCACACTCGCCGGGCCAGATCGGTGGGCAACACGTCGTAGGCGATGAGTTCTGGTCCTTCGAGACGACGCACGCGTTTACAGTACGCGCCGAGAAGGGCCGGAGGTGCCGCGATGAATGAGAGTCACTATGACCGGGTCGGTGACCTCGTCACGGCGATCATGAACGGTCTCGGCAATCCGGACGTGGTTTCGATCGACGACTTGGCCCCTGTCGACGAGTTCCACCTCGGCGGCGCGGCGGCAACCACAGAAGTCATCCGCGCGTTGGAGGTGGGACCGAGCGACCGGGTGCTCGATGTCGGGTGCGGGCTCGGCGGGCCAGCTCGGCGAATCGCAACGGTGACGGGAGCCCATGTCACCGGCGTCGACGTGACGTCGGCGTTTGTCGCAACGGCCGCCCATCTCTCCGGTCGGGTCGGTCTGCGCGAGAAGACGACCTTTCATGTCGGTGATGTCGCAGCGCTCGAGTTCAGCCGATCTTTTGACGCTGCCACCTTGGTGCATGTCGGCATGAACATCGCCGACAAGTCGGGCTTCTTCGCCACGATCCATGATCTCCTCGTTCCAGGCGGACGCTTTGTCATCTATGACCTCATGGCGATCGGCCCCGTCGACGACCTCGCGTATCCGCTGCCGTTCGCAGCGGATGCCAGCGGGGCCTTCTTGGCCTCGCCCGACGAGTACCGGGCGGCTCTCTATGCGGCAGGCTTTGTGACCAGCGAACCGACCGATCTCACTCAGCTGTCGCTCGACGCCGCCGCGGCGACCCGAGTCGCAGGGGCCCCATCGGTGTCGTTGGCGACGGTGATGGGACCGGACTTCGGCACGATGTTCCGCAATCTGGGCGCCGCGCTCCAGGAGGAGATACTCGCCCCGACCCTCCTGGTCGCGACCAGCTGAGCTGGGGCTCAGCCCGCCGCTTCCTGACGGGTCACGATTGGGACATAGCCGATCTCCAGGCCCGGGGGCGGGGTCACCAAGACGGCGGGATCGAGGGCGGCGAGGTCGCCGGTGGTTGGTGGTGCGATATAGGTGTCGTTGGGGGTCCAGGCGGCGTGGATCCGTTCGACCCGCCCTTGCATCACCTCCAACTCGGCGTCGGTGAAGTCCCACCATTGGATCGCCGGCTGATCGATGAAGCGATACCACTCGTAGGTGATCACGCTGCCGTCGCCGAGCTCGACCTCGAACGGCCCTGCGGCCGGGCCCGGGGTACGCCAGAGACTGTCGGGGTCGGTCGGGGTGGTGTACGGCTCTTGGTCGTTGCGAACGCCGAGCTGGGAGAATTCGTGGTCGTGCAGCCCAGACTCGGCGGGAACGTCGCCGGCGGAGACCGGCTGCCAACTCGGTCCGTTTGGTCCATCTTCGAGTCGGTAGTAGTCGGGGAGGACGAAGACATCCCCTGACCGTTCGACGAGGTCGAGGTTCCACCGGTATCGAAACGTCGTTGGGTCGCTTCGGTCGATGGTGGCGAGCGCATCGATGTCGATGAGGTACTCCTCGTCCTCGTCGATGCCTTCGACAATGATGGTGAGCCAGGCATCGTCACCGGCTCGATCGCCGGTGAACGGATGCACGATCGTTGCGGTGTCTGCGAAGGCGCCCGTCGCCGGATCGCCGCCTGCGAACCATCGGTCGACGTCGTCGCCGAGCGCGTCGTTCGCGTAGGAACTGATGCGATGAAGGATGACGGAGGACGTGTCGTCGGTCGCGGGGTATTGCATGGTGGTGATTCGGGCGTACGAAACACCGTCGACGGTGGCGTGCGCCGCGGGGATCACCTGGGTCTCGAGTCCGACCGCCCGTCCGACATCACTGCCGCTCGTGTCGAAGAACAGGCCTTCGAGGCTGAGATCCTCCTCCACTGGTTTGGCGAAGAAGTTCGGGATGAAGAAGCTCACCGGCCCGCTGAAATTCTCGGTTTCGAGGAAGAGGGTCCAGCTGTTGTCGCCGATGGTGAAGGGCTGTTCGGGGGTCGCCGGCTGCGGGTCGATGATCGGCAATGGGTGATAGCCGTAGCCGAAGAGTCCCCGGGTTGAGTCCTGCGCCAGGTTGAGGCCGTCGGGTGCCCAGAGGACGTAGGGGCTGAGTTGGGCAACGCCGTACTTCCCCTGTGGAGTGGACCAGTCGCGGTGGTCGACGGGTGCGGTCCCTGCGCCTGCGCCGGGGCCGTTTGCCCACTCGGCGAAGTCCAGCGAAACGCCGCCCATGATGAACTTCGGGGCTTCGGTCGCGAAGCGAGTGTCCCTCCACCAGCCGAGCCCTCCCTCGATCGTGGAGTACAACTCCCGTCCGCTCAGATCGACCGCCTGGGATGTCATCCATGTCGACGGCAGTCCCGATTGATAGGTGTCTCCGGGGTAGGTCTGTTGGAAGGGCCAGGCGGCCACATACATGGAGAAGCCGGCGTTGAATTCGGCATCTTCGGTCTGTTCGAGCGTGTAGTAGGTGAACCCGGTGAAGAACCACTCGTCGTCTCCACGGTCGGGCAGCGTTGCGTCGAAGGTGGTGCCTGACGATGGCGCTGGCGCCGATTGCG
>JBCCYT010000091.1:0-17597 GCA_039188975.1 Actinomycetota bacterium | reverse complement strand
TGTCGCACCGGAGGTGCGCGATGAAATGTCGCGTGTGCCGGGGTCCGGCGGTGATCGACATTCGTCGTCACAACGCCAACTTCTGCCAGGAACACTTCCTGAAGCTCTGTCGCGACCAGACGGCGAAAGCCATCGATCGCTTCTCGATGCTCGAGCCGAACGACCGGGTGCTCGTCGCGGTCAGCGGCGGCAAGGACAGCCTCGCCGTGTGGGACATTCTGATCGAGCTGGGCTACGAGGCCGAGGGCTTCTACATCGGGCTGGGGATCGGCGAGTACAGCGAAACCTCGGCCGGCTACGCCGAACGGTTCGCCGCCGCCCGGGGCCTCACGCTTCACACCGTCGACTTGCTGCGAGACCACGGGTTCGATGTTCCCCACGGGAGTCGGGCCGCCAAACGGGCCCCATGCTCGGCCTGCGGTCTGTCGAAGCGGCATCTCTTCGACGAGGCTGCTCGACGTGGCGGGTACGACGCCATCGTCACCGGTCACAACCTCGACGACGAGGCCGCGGTGTTGATGGGCAATGTGTTGCACTGGCACACCGAGTACCTGGCCCGCCAGGCGCCGCTGTTGCCTGCTCGCGACGGATTTCCGAAGAAGGCGAAGCCGCTGGTGCGGCTGACCGAGCGAGAGACGGCGGCGTATTGCCTGTTACGGGGCATCGACTATCTGGTCGACGAGTGTCCGATGTCGGCCGGCAACAAGCACCTGTCGTACAAGGAGGCGTTGAACGACATCGAGCGCCAGTCGCCCGGCGCGAAGTACGACTTCTATTTCCGCTTCCTCGACCAGGCCGCCGATCGATTCGCCGAGGCGGAAGATCACGACGCAGGCCGGGGAGCCCTTGCGCCGTGTGATCGATGTGGTGCCCCGACCAACAATGCCATCTGCTCGTTCTGCGCCTTGACCGAACGGGCCACGACCGCGGTGCCATTGCGGCTCGGCGCGACACGACGACAAAGGGTTGATACATGAGCCGAAGTGGACCGTTGATTGCGGGTGAGCCGGTGCTGTTGATCGACCGAAAGAAGCGTCGCTACCTCATCGATTTGGCCGAAGGCGGCGAGTTTCATTCCCATTCGGGGGTGCTGGCGCACGACGAGCTCATCGGCCAGCCCGAAGGCGAGACCTACCATTCGACGCGGGGCATGGTGTTCATCGCCATCCGCCCCACGATCACCGACTACGTCCTGAAGATGCCGCGCGGCGCCCAGGTCGTCTACCCGAAAGACATCGGCCCCATCCTCATCCAAGCCGACATCTTCCCGGGTGCGAAGGTACTGGAATCGGGTCTCGGGTCAGGAGCCCTGTCCACCGGGCTGTTGCGGGCGGGGGCCGACATCGTCGGCTACGAGCTGCGCGACGACTTCGAGCAACACGCCCGCGACACGGTTGGCCGCTTCCTCGGAGCGGACGCCCTCGATCGGTACCGGACTCAAGTGCGAAGTGTGTACGACGGCATCGACGAAACCGACCTGGATCGCATCGTGCTCGACCTCCCCGAACCGTGGCAGGTGGTCCCGCACGCCGAGATTGCCCTGCGCCGGGGCGGCATCTTGTTGGCCTACACGCCGAGCATCATCCAGGTCTCGCAGCTGCATGAGGCGTTCGACGAGAGCCGCTTCGGGATGGCGGAAACAATCGAGGTGCTGCACCGAGGCTGGTACGTGAACGGGACGGCGGTGCGGCCCGACCATCGCATGGTCGCCCACACCGGGTTCTTGACCCACGCCCGACTGCTCGCGGAGTGATCCGAGGTGCGGCGTGCTGTTCGGGCCGTCGTCGCGATGGCGGCGTTGCTCGGTGCCGCATGTGGCAGCGAGCCGCCGATGGCGGAGCCCGCGGAGCGGCCGCCGCTGGCGTCGCCCCCCGATCCCGGCGCGCCACCGGATGCCGATGGACTGACCGACGCTGAGCGCGACCGGCTTGCGGCGTCGACGATGCGGGTGAGCGGCATTGCGTGCGGCCGAACCACCGAGGGCAGCGGTTTCGCCGTGAGCGACGATGTGGTGGCAACCAACGCCCATGTCGTGTTGGGGTTGTCGAATCCGACGATCGAGACGATCGACGGGGCTGCGCGTGCGGGCACCGTCGTCGCCTTTGACGGTGTGCTCGACCTGGCTCTGATCCGGGTCGACGGGGCGTCGTTCGCCCCACTCCCGTTGTCAGGAGAGGCGCCTGACGGCACCACCGGCGCCGTGTTCGGATGGGAGCCGGGACCGGTCGTGGAGCCCACCCCATTTCGGGTCGATCGACCCGTGTCGGTCCGGATCGAGGAGGTCGGCGGCGTCGACCGCATCACTCGTCCCTCCTGGCTGCTCGCCGCCGACATCGAAGCTGGCGACTCCGGCGCCGCGGTCGTCGACCAGTCGGGCACCGTGATCGGGGTGGTGCACTCCACGTCGACCTTGGGCTCCGGGGTGGGCTACGCGGTCCGAGCCGACCGCTTGGCCGAACTCATCGCAACCGGCTTCAACGAAAACCTGATCGT
The DNA here is from genome assembly GCA_039188975.1 of Actinomycetota bacterium. Taxonomy (GTDB): domain Bacteria; phylum Actinomycetota; class Acidimicrobiia; order Acidimicrobiales; family Aldehydirespiratoraceae; genus UBA11606. The sequence continues at coordinate 15,104 of JBCCYT010000091.1, read as the reverse complement.
GCCGGGCTGCTGAGCCCTGCGATCAGGACCCGGTCATCCACCGAAGTGCCAGAGCTGTTCGGGAACGACTCGCACCCGAACGGCGTCGGGCGCGGCAGTCAGTAGCCGCTCACGCATGTCGCTCACATCCCCGGGTTGGACAGCGAGGTAGCGCTCGGTGAGCTCGGCGACGAGGTCGGTGGCATCGTCGTGCAGCTCGGCGTGTCCGTCGATGCGTACCCAGTAGACCGGCTCGGCCGCCTCCGCAGAGATCAGGACCGACACGCGAGGGTCTCGCCGGAGTCGACCAACCTTGGGTCGGTTCGGCTGGGTGAAGAACTCGATGGCGTCGCCGGTCCAGGTGAACCACACCGGGACCGCATTCGGAAACGGCTCGTGGGGTTGCACGATCGTTGCGAGGCGCAGACCCCGGAGAAACGCATCCGCGGACGCCGGTAGCTCATCGAGACGCATGCGAAACCGTAGCGCAGTCCCGTCGCGACGAAGGGAGGGCCGCGGCCCTCCCTTCGCTCACGATGTGTTCGTGCGGGCCGAAGCCCGGCGATCTGTGCTGCGAGTCAGATCTCGATGAAAATGCACTCGCCAGGACACTCTTCAGCCGACTCGATGGTCGCCTCTTCCTGTCCAGCCTTGACAACGGCGAGACCCTCGGGGCCGCCGGGGTCGGAGTACACCTTGTCGCCTTCCTTGACGTAGGCCAGGCCATCGTCGAGGAGGGTGAAGACGTCGGGGGCGATCTCTTCGCAGAGACCGTCGCCCGTGCAGAGATCCTGATCGATCCATACCTTCATGCTGCGCTGATACCTCACGCTCGATGTGTGCCCGTGATGGGCTTACCAAGTATCGGCAGTCTACCGCGCTTCGTGAGCCTGTTCGTACACGGGCGGCGTGGTTCCGCCGCTGCCACACGTGACATTTTCCGCCCGCGTTCACGCAGCCCGGGAACGTCGCCACGCAGGGTGGTTCCGCTGGTGTTTGCACGCGCCAATGCCGAACGGAAGGATGGGGCCCGGTCTAGGGTGACGCCCAGCGACGAACGGAGGGTTCCGTGGACGAGCACAGCGCGAATGCCGAAGTCAACCGGTTGCGCATGGTTGCGGCCGGGCTCGAGGACGAAGTGACGGCCCTGCGCAGACGGCTCCAGGATTCCCCCAAGCGAGTCCGCACCCTCGAGGAGCGGCTGTTGGAAACCAAGGGCCAGCTGGCCCAGGCGGTTTCGCAGAACGAAAAGCTGACCTACACGCTGCGCGAAGCACGAGAGCACATTTCGACCCTGCGCGACGAGGTCGAGAAACTGACCCAACCACCATCGGGCTACGGCACCGTGCTCGGGTTCAACGACGACGACACGGTCGATGTCCACGCGGGCGGGCGCAAGATGCGAGTTGCGGTGCAACCCGAATTGCAGGGGAATCTCGAGCGGGGCCAAGAGGTCGTGCTCAACGAGTCGTTCAACGTCGTGCTCGCTCGGAGTCCCGAGCGCACGGGCGAAATCGCCACCATCAAAGAGGTGCTCGACGACGGTGAGCGGGCGATGATCGTCGGCCGAGCCGACGAGAACCGGGTCGTCGAGCTCGGCGAGGCGGTACTCGATGGACCGCTGCGTTCGGGAGACTCCGTGCTCATCGAACCCCGGGCCGGGATCGTGCTCGAGCGGCTTCCCCGACCCGACACCGAAGAACTCGTGCTCGAAGAGGTTCCCGACGTTTCCTACGGTGATGTCGGCGGGCTCGACGATCAGATCGAGCAGATCACCGACGCGGTCGAGTTGCCGTTCGTACACCAAGCGTTGTTCAGCGAGTACGACCTGCCCGCACCCAAAGGCATCTTGCTCTACGGACCACCCGGTTGTGGCAAGACCCTGATCGCAAAAGCGGTTGCGAACAGTCTCGCCAAGAAGGTCGCTGAGGTTTCCGGCGACAAGGAGGCCCGCAGCTTCTTTTTGAACATCAAGGGTCCTGAGCTGCTGAACAAGTACGTCGGTGAGACCGAACGGCAGATCCGCATGGTCTTCCAGCGGGCCCGCGAAAAGAGCGAGCAAGGCTGGCCGGTCATCGTCTTCTTCGACGAGATGGAGTCGCTGTTCCGCACGCGGGGGAGTGGCATCAGCTCCGACATCGAATCCACGATCGTGCCGCAGCTGCTCGCCGAGATCGACGGTGTCGAGACCCTCAAGAACGTCATCGTGATCGGTGCATCCAACCGCGAGGACCTCATCGACCCGGCGATCCTTCGGCCCGGCCGACTCGACGTCAAGATCAAGATCGAGCGCCCCAACGAGGAATCGGCAACCTCGATCTTTGGCCGCTACCTCACCAGCGACCTCCCGATCGACAAGGAGATGATCGAGACCATCGGTGGCGGAGACCCCGACAAGGCGGTCCAGGGCATGATCGAGGACACGGTGCGCGAGATGTACCGCGCCGACGAGACCAATCGATTCCTCGAAGTCACGTACCAAAACGGTGACAAAGAAGTCATGTTCTTCAAAGACTTCTCGTCGGGCGCCATGATCGAGAACATCGTGCGGCGCGGCAAGAAGCTTGCGATCAAGCGCCAGATCGCGGGCGGCCCGAAGGGCATCCGCACCGAGGACTTGCTGCTGTCGATCCGCCAGGAGTTCAAAGAGCACGAGGATCTGCCCAACACGACCAACCCGGACGATTGGGCGAAGATCTCGGGCAAGAAAGGCGAACGGATCGTGTATGTCCGGACGCTCATCCACAACGACGACGACGGCAACGGCGGCAAAGCGATCGACTCGGTTACAACCGGTCAGTACCTCTGAGCCACGGCGGCTCGCCAACCCACGAAGGTTTCGACAATGAGTGCAAGCGCCCGGCTCTTCGAGGAGGCAGCGGCGAACGTCGCCGCTGCGGCCGACGAGATCGACATGGCTCCGAAGGTGAGGGCGATCCTCGCGCAGCCAAAGAACGAGATCATCGTGAATTTCCCGGTGCAGCGCGACACCGGCGACTACGAGGTGCTCCACGGCTACCGCATCCAACACAACAACGTGCTCGGCCCCTTCAAAGGCGGGCTGCGGTTCCATCCCGACGTCGATCTCAACGAGGTCCGTGCCCTCGCGACCTGGATGACCTTCAAGTGTGCGCTCGTCGGCATCCCCTACGGCGGAGCCAAGGGGGGCGTCGCGATCGACCCCCGCAACTACAGCAGGACCGAACTCGAACGCATCGTGCGGCGGTTCACCCACAGCCTGGGCGAGAACATCGGACCCGAGCATGACATCCCCGCCCCCGACGTCGGAACCAACGCCGAAATGATGGGCTGGATGATGGACACCTACCTCAACAGCCGGGCCGGCAACGACCGCGACAACGCCCGGCGCGTCGTGACCGGCAAGCCGGTCGAGCTCGGCGGCAGTCTCGGCCGTACCGAAGCCACCGGGTACGGCGCCGCCTACGTGCTGCGCCATCTCTACGGTGAGTACGACCGGGTGCTCGATGGAGAGACGGTCGCCATTCAGGGGTTCGGCAACGTCGGCAGCCACGGCGCCGTCGCGCTCGCGGCGCTCGGCATGCGGATTGTTTCGGTCGCCGACATCAGTGGCAACATTCACGATGCCGACGGCATCGATGTGGTCGCCTTGCAGGACCATGTTGCTCGCACGGGAGGCGTGATCGGCTTTCCGGGCTGCGCCGAGATCACCGACGACGAGTTCTTTGCGCTCGAGGTCGACGTGTTGATGCCGGCCGCACTCGAAGCCCAGATCCATGCCGACAACGCCGATTCCGTCAAGGCAAAGGTGATTCTCGAGGCTGCCAATGGGCCGGTCACTGCCGCCGGCGAGAAGATCCTGCTCGACAAGGGCATCGACGTCGTTCCCGACATCTTGTGCAACGCCGGTGGTGTGGTCGTTTCCTATTACGAGTGGGTCCAGAACAAGACCAGCGACAAGTGGCCCGCCGAACGGGTCGACGAACGACTCCGCGACACGCTGTGGGATGCCGCCGACCGGGTTGCGGCTCGACGGGCGGAGCTCGGCTGCAGCCGGCGGCACGCCGCCTATGTGGAAGCGTGTGCCCGCCTCCAGGCGGTCTACGACCTCCGGGGCATCTTCCCCTAGCACGCTGAACCGGGCTCACGAGCCCGTTGGCCAGCGGCTATTTCGGCTGTGTTTCCTCCTTGCGACAAATTCACCCCAGCCGTGGCAGATGACACATCGACTGTGTAACGTCTCGCCCGATCCCAAACGGGAAACACTGGAGGAATAACTCAATGCGTAAGCACCACCTGCTGCGGCTCCTCGCCGTGCTGCTCGGGTTCTCGCTGGTCGTTGCGGCCTGCGGATCCGACGACGACGAAGAGGTCGGCGGCGACGACGCCAGCGAAGCCAGCGACGACGCCAGCTCCGGCGACGACGCCAGCTCCGGCGACGACAGCGATGACAGCGACGACGCCAGCTCCGGCGACGACAGCGATGACAGCGAAGACGTGGTCGAGGCCACGCAGGACGGCAGCGTGCTCGCCGCCATCCAGGCCCGTGGTGAGCTCAACTGTGGCGTCTCCGGCGCTGGCGTTGGCTTCTCGGTCACCCAGCCCGACGGCTCGCAGGTCGGCTTCGACGCCGACTACTGCCGTGCCACTGCGGCTGCGATCCTCGGCGACGCCGAGGCCGTGAACTTCGTGCCGCTCACCGCGGCCGAGCGCTTCACCGCCGTCCAGACCGGTCAGGTCGACGTGCTGTTCCGCAACACCACCTGGACCCAGAGCCGTGACACCGACGTGGGCATGGACTTCGGTCCGACCACCTACTTCGACGGTCAGCAGCTCATGGGCAAGGCCGGCGCAGGATTCTCCGGCGCCAGCGGCGTTGCCGACATCGACGGCGCCGTGGTCTGCACCAACGCTGGTACCACCACCGAAAAGAACATCGCCGATGCGGCTGACGCCGAAGGCATCAGCATCACGCTGCAGACGTTCGAGGACTTCAACCAGGTCACCGACGCCTTCATCAGCGGCACCTGCGACATCATCACCACCGATGGTTCGGCCCTCGTTGGCCGTAAGGCCGAGCAGCAGCCGGCCGACCAGGAGTGGGTCATCTTCCCGGCCACGCCGATCTCCAAGGAGCCGCTCGGCCCGACCTACGGTCAGAACGACTCGGCCTTCGCTGACGTCGTCAACTGGACCGTCTACGCCACGATGATCGCCGACGAGAACGGCATCGATCAGAGCAACGTCGACGCTGCGGTCGCCACTCCGCCGACCGCCGAAATCGGCCGTCTGCTCGGTGGCGAAGGCGAGCTGCAGACCGCGATGGGCCTCTCGGCCGACGCGTTCTACCAGGTCATCTCCCAGGTCGGTAACTACAACGACATCTTCGAGCGTCACCTCGTGCCGCTCGGGATCACCCGTGACGGTTCGGCCAACGCTCAGTGGACCGACGGCGGCCTCATCTACGCCCCGCCGGCCCGCTGATCCAGCTGATCCACAACTGATACACACACCACACCGGATCCTGGTGGATCCGGACGGTGACCAGGGGACTGGGGCAGCCACGCTGTCCCAGTCCCCGAGCCACTGTGAGCTGGGGGGCTCTGGGTGAACACAACTCACGTGTGCAAGGGGGAACTTCCGGGTGAGTGACACCACCGAACGTTCATTGGTCGCGGCTGCGTCGGCGCGGCCGCCGTTCTACCGAGATGCGGTCGTCGTCAAGTGGTTGGCCCAGGTCACCACCTTGGTGCTCGTCGTCTTTGCGATCGTGTTCCTCGCCGTGCAGGCCGGCGACAACCTCGAAGCAAAGGGCATCGACGGCGGCTTCGACTTCCTCGAGGTCAACCCGGGCATCAACCTCAACGGCACGATCGACAACGAGCCCGACACCGGGGGCCGGGCCCTCTACGCGGGCATGGTCAACACCATCCGGCTCGCGGTCGGCGGCATCCTCCTCGCCACCATCTTGGGCATCGTCGTCGGCGTTGCTCGCCTGTCGAACAACTGGGTCGTCTCCAAGACGTCGAGTGTGTTCATCGAGTACGAGCGCAACATCCCGCTACTCGTCCACATCATCATCTTCTTTGCGGTCCTGACCGGCTTCGAGAACTTCAGCGAGGATGTCGGCCCGATCAACGGGTGGCTGCACTTCTCCAACAAGGGCGTGTCGGTCCCACGCATCCACATCGCCGACGGCTTCTACCAGTGGATGGTCTTCATCTTGATCGGAGCGATCATCGGCGCCGTCGTGCGTCGGCGTCGCCAAGCCGAACAGGACGCCACCGGCGCCACCACCTACCCGGGGCTGTCGATGCTCGGCGTCATTGCCGTCTTCGGTGCCATCGGCTGGTTCCTGCACCCGATCTTCAGCTGGGTCGGGGGCATTTTCGACGCCATCGCCGACGGCATCGATGCAGTCCCGGCCGGCGTGGTGCAGGTCCTGCTGACCGTCCTTGCCGTGGGCCTCGCGGCCGATTGGATCCGTCGCTTCCTCAACAGCCGCCGCACGCCGGCCGGCCTGGCCAAGCTCACCGACGACGACTACTTCCGGATGATCTTCGCCGGGTTCGGGGCGTTGGTCGCCACCGTCTTCATCTGGGTGATCTGGCCGGGCGGCTCGAGCTGGCTCGTCAACTCCGGCCGAGACCTGTTCGAGGTCCTCGGTGACAAGTTCGACAGCGACCGCGACGGCGGCCCGTTCGGCCTCGGCCGACCCGACTTCGAGCAGCGCGGCAACTTCGTGAATCCGGGCCCCGGCGGCCTCAACTTCTCTCAGGGCTTCGCGGCCGTCTTCTTCGGCATCGTGCTCTACACCGCAGCGTTCATCGCCGAGATCGTTCGCGCCGGCATCCTCGCCGTGCCGAAGGGTCAGACCGAAGCGGCCCAGGCCATCGGCCTCAAGCGCGGCACCATGCTTCGCCGGGTGATCCTTCCCCAGGCGTTCCGGGTGAGCCTCCCGCCGCTCGGCAACCAGTACCTCAACCTCACCAAGAACACGTCGCTCGCCATCGCAGTGGGTGCGACCGACCTCGTGCAGGTCGGCCAGACGGTCTACAACCAGACCGGTCGAAGCCTGGAGGTCTTCGCCATCTGGATGGGCTTCTACCTGGCGTGTTCGTTGACGATCAGTGTGGTCGTCAACTTCTTCAATGTCCGCCTCGCGATCGTGGAGCGCTGAGATGGAAAGCTCACAACTCGACGCCAGCACCGTCCAGCTCATGGCCCAAGCGGCCGAGAACGAAAAAACGACCGTTCGTCCCGAAGAACCCAGCCTGCCGCCGGTCGAATGGGCACTGAAGAACCTCTTCGGCGTCGGGCAGGGCGGTGTCGGCGCAATCCTTCGCAGCTCGATCCTGAGCTTCGTCTTCGCAGCCATCGCCATCCTCGGATACCGCGCGCTGCTGAACTTCATCTTCAGCGAGAACACCAACTGGGACTCAGTGCGCATCAACCTGCGCCTGCTCTTCACCCAGGCGTACCCCGAAGACGACTACCACCGGGTGTGGATCTCGCTCGCCCTGGTGCTCATCCTCGCCGGCATCGGGCTCGGTCTCATGAGAGTCGGTCAGGGTGTCTCGATGAAGCGGATCGCCACCTGGTGCCTCGGTTGGGGTGGCCTCGTCATCGCCGGCGTCTTCCTGCGTGAACCATCGGTGCTGGTCGGCGAAGACGGCAGCCCGCTGCTCACCGATGCCGACGGCGTAGAGCTCGCTCGCGACGGACTCGGCACCCTCGTCTACCCAGACGGGAGCCCCGCCCCCAGCCAGGGGCTCCAGGTCGTGCGGGAGAGCTTCGGCGACATGTTGTCGGATCGCACCGGTTGGCTGCTGATCGGTGCCGTGCTCATCGCTGTGGCCGCTGGTATCTGGTTTGGCCTGGGCGACAAGCGGCGCCGCGGCACGTTCATCCCCTCGATCCCCCTCAGCTTCGCCTTCATGGGCTTCTTGGTCTCCACCACCTGGTGGTACAACTGGGGCAACTACACCTTCGCCACCGACGAAGAGACCGGTGTCGCCGGCTTCAACTTCGAACCCGGGGTGAAGGTGGCCGAGACCACCCGCAACCCGTGGACGTTGATGTTCTTCATCCTCGTCGGGGCCTACCTCCTCGGTCGGCGGTTGCGGGGCTCTGAGCTCGAGAGCCGGGTCAAGGGTCTGCTCGTGCTCGGGTGGTTCCTTGCCCCATTCGTGACCTTCTTCGGCATCTTGCGAGGACCGGTGCTCGACTGGGGCTATGTCGCCTCCGTCGACCTGCCGCTGTGGCTCCTGTTCGCCGGTGGCGGTGGCGCGCTCTTGTGGGCGCTCACCAAACCCGGCATCGGTGAGCTCGGCCGCATCATCGCAGTCCTCGTTCTCGCGGTTGCCGCGTTCACCTGGATCGGCGCCTTCTTCGGCTGGTTCGGCATGCTGCAGAAGATCCGGCTCAGCATCTTGGCCCTCGGCCTGGCCGGGCTCTTGGCGCCGAACTTCATCGGCGAGACCCGCCAGCGACTCAGCCTGGTCTACGGGTGGGTCGGGTTCATCACGATCTTCCACGTGATCGTGACCGTGATCAACACGCCGTCCTCGATCGAGGTTCCCACCGAGGACTTCGCCGGCGGCTTCATGGTGTCGATCTATGTCACCGTCTTCACCCTGCTGTTCAGCTTCCCGCTCGGCGTGCTGCTCGCCTTGGCCCGCACCTCACGTCTGCCGATCTTCCGGCTCCTCGCCACGACCTACATCGAGGCCTTCCGCGGCGTGCCGCTGATCACGATGCTGTTCTTCTTCACCGTGTTCGTGAACCTGTTCCTGCCCGAGGGCATGGAGCTGGCGCTCCTTGCCGCAGTGACGATCGCCTTCGTCTTGTTCTCCGCGGCGTACCTCGCCGAGAACGTTCGTGGTGGTCTGCAGTCGGTGCGACGGGGGCAGTACGAAGCCAGTGATGCGCTCGGCCTCACCACGGTGCAGCGCACCGGCTTCATCGTGTTGCCGCAGGGTCTGCGGGTGTCGATTCCGCCGCTCGTCGGTCAGGCGATTGCCACGTACAAGGAAACGTCGCTGCTCGCGATCGTCGGCGTATTCGACTTCCTCCGCATGGCTCGTGACATCATCCCGAACCAGCCGGAGTTCCTCGGTGAGCGCAAACCCGCGCTGCTGTTCATCTGTGTGATCTATTTCATCGGCGCCTACGCCATGTCCAAGTACTCCCAGCGCCTCGAGAAGAACCTCGGGGTCGGTGAAAGGTAGAACCCATGAGCTTCAACGACGCCACCATCGCGGTCACCGAAGAACTCGCCGCACGCGACGACATGATCGTCTGCGACGGGGTCAACAAGTGGTACGGCGACTTCCAGGCCCTCAAGGGAGTCTCGGCCACCATCAAGGAGCAGGAAGTCGTCGTCGTGCTCGGGCCGTCTGGTTCGGGCAAGTCGACCTGGATTCGCTGCATCAACCGGCTCGAACAGCACCAGGGCGGGCGCATCATCGTCGACGGGGTCGAACTCACCAATGACACCCGCAACATCGAGAAGATCCGCTCCGAAGTCGGGATGGTGTTCCAGCAGTTCAACCTGTTCCCGCACCTGACGGTGAGGGACAACATCACGCTGGCCCCGATCTGGGTCCGCAAGAAGCCCCGTGGTGAGGCTGAAGCGCTGGCTGCGCAGCTCTTGGAGCGAGTCGGTATCCCCGAGCAGGCCGACAAGTTCCCCGGTCAGCTGTCGGGCGGTCAGCAGCAGCGTGTCGCAATCGCCCGGGCGTTGGCCATGGAGCCACGGGTCATGCTCTTCGACGAGCCGACCTCGGCGCTCGACCCCGAGATGATCAAGGAGGTCCTCGACGTGATGAAGGACCTCGCTCGTGGCGGCATGACCATGATCGTGGTCACCCACGAGATGGGCTTCGCGCGTGAGGTCGCCGACCGAATCATCTTCATGGAGTCGGGCGAGATCGTGGAGACCGGAACGCCGGAGCACTTCTTCACCAACCCGACCGAAGATCGCACCAAGCTCTTCTTGTCGCAGATCCTCTGACCCGACCGACGGTCCGTCCTGGGCCACCATGGGCGCCATGGCCGAGCCGCTGACCCGAGCTGAACTCACGATCGACCTCGGTGCGGTCGAGGCGAATTGGTCGCGCCTCGGCGCCATCGCCAACAGGGCCCAGGTCGCCGCCATGGTCAAGGCCGACGGCTATGGCCTCGGCGCTCGCGAGGTCACCACCGCGTTGGCAGGGGCAGGCTGCCGCGAGTTCTTCGTGGCCGAGGTGGGGGAGGGCATTGCGCTGCGGGCCGCAGATCCCGACATCGACATCTTCATTCTCGCCGGCGCCCAACCGGGCACGCTCGACGAGCTGGTTGAGCACCGGCTCACGCCGGTGTTGATCGACCTCGCTCAGATCGATGCGTGGGCAGCCCAAGGGATCTCGACGGGAGTACCGCAGCGGGCGAGCGTCCACCTCGACACCGGCATGAACCGCACCGGCCTCGACCCCGACCAGACCCGACGCCTGATGCATGAGCCCGAGCGTCTCGATGGCATCACCGTCGTCCACGTCATGAGCCATCTTGCCTCCGCCGATGACCCGCAGTCGGATCAAAGCGCACGTCAGCTCGAGGCCTACCACCAGATTCGTGCGCGCCTCTCGATGGGACTGGCATCGATGGCAAACACGCCCGGCATCGGCTTGGGCTCGGCCTACCACTTCGATCATGTCCGCCCCGGCATTGGCCTCTACGGCGCCGACCCGACACCAGGCCGCACCCTCGGACTGACCCCCGTCGTCTCGCTCCACGCCCCCGTGCTCCAGGTTCGCCAGGTGCAGGCGGGCGAAACCGTCGGGTACAGCGCGACCCATCGAGCCGAAACCAACCGCCGCGTGGCGACGATCGGTGTCGGCTACGGCGACGGCGTTCTTCGCTCCCAGTCCGGCCGCGGTGCGGTTGCGTTCAGCGGCCACCGCGCGCCCATCGTCGGGCGGATCTCGATGGATTTGATCACAGTCGACATCACCGACGTGCCGCCCGACGCCCCCATCGAAGCTGGAACGGCGGCCGAACTCATCGGTCCGACGATCACGATCGACGACGTTGCCGACGCCGCAGGAACGATTCCCTACGAGATCCTCACCGGACTCGGTCGCCGGTATCGGCGCCGTCACATCCGCTGAGTAGGGTGCCGACGTGGCCATTGCGAAGACGATCGGCATCGAGACCGAATACGGCATCGTTCACCGGGGCACCGATGAACCAAACCCGATCAGCGCATCGTCGCTGCTGATCAACTCGTACCTGGCGGCCAACGGCTATCGGGCCGACGCTCGATCCGACATGATCGCGTGGGATTTCATCGATGAGAGCCCCGGTGCCGACGCTCGCGGGTTCAGCCCGATGGGGTCGCTGCCTCCCGAGGTCGAAACCCACCTTGTCAACGCGGTGCTCCGAAACGGGGCCCGCTATTACGTCGACCATGCCCATCCGGAGATGTCCACACCGGAGTGCGCCGACCCGTTGAGCGTCCTGCGATACGACGTCGCCGGCGAGCTGATCGTGCAGCGATCCATGGCCGCCGCCAACGAGATCTTGCCGCCGGGCCAGGAGTTGGTGCTCTACAAGAACAACTCCGACGGCAAGGGCAACAGCTACGGCACCCACGAGAACTATCTCGTCAGCCGTGACACCCCCTTCGGGCGAATCGTGCAGCACTGCACGGCACACTTCATCACCCGTCAGATCTTCACCGGTGCGGGCAAGGTCGGCGCCGAGCTCCCCGGTCAACGCACCGACGAGGTTCACTACCAGCTCACCCAGCGAGCCGATTTCTTCGAAGAGGAAGTGGGCCTCGAGACCACCCTCAAACGTCCGATCATCAACACTCGCGACGAACCCCACGCGGACGCTCGCAAGTACCGGCGCCTCCACGTCATCGTGGGCGACTGCAACCTCTCCCAAGTGGCCACCTTCTTGAAGGTCGGCTCGACGGCACTCGTGCTCGCCTTGATCGAGGACGACGCCATTCCACGGGGCTGGGAGTTCAAGGCCCCGGTCGCCTCGATGCGCCATGTCAGTCACGACCTCTCGCTGCGCGAGGCGCTGCCGTTGGCCGATGGCTCCACCATCACCGCCCTCGAAGTCCAGTGGGAACTGTTCGATCTCGCCCGCAAGTACGTCGAAGATCGGGGCACCGAGCATGTGGGCGGCGACACCGCCCACGAGGTGCTTCGGCGCTGGGAACTCGTTTTGGCCGGCCTCGAACGAGATCCGATGGAACTCGCCACCCAGCTCGACTGGGTTGCGAAGTATCGCCTGCTCGATGCCTACCGCGAACGCAACGACCTGCAGTGGAGCGATGCCCGCCTGCGGGCGATGGACATCCAGTACTCCGACATGCGCCCCGACAAGGGGCTCGCCTGGCGCGTCGGGCTCGAACGGCTCATCACCCCGGAGGACGCGACGGCGGCCATCGACATGCCACCGGCCGAGACTCGGGCCTACTTCCGGGGCCGATGTGTCGAGGCGTTCCCCGATGCGGTGGTCGCGGCCAACTGGGATTCGATCGTGTTCGACATCGGCGGTGATGCGCTACGACGGGTACCGATGATGGAGCCGATGCGCGGGACCGCGTCCCATGTGGGTACGTTGTTTGATGAGTGCGAGTCCGCTGCGGAGCTTCTGCGGCGGCTTGGAACCTGACCACCGAACCGGGAGTTTGTCATGGCCGAGCGTGAGCAGATCCGCAAGCCCGCCCCGAGCGAGCGCGAAACCGAGAGCACGGAGGCGCCGGCTGCTTCAGAGCGTGCCGAAGAGCTCAAGGCTGACATCGACGACTTGCTCGACGAGATCGACGAGGTCCTCGAAACCAACGCCGAGGACTTCGTGAAGAGCTACATCCAAAAGGGCGGGCAGTAGCCCCCCGACGAACCAGGAATCACATGAATCTCCCGTTGTTTCGGGTCCAGGACGATCCCGGACCCGACTTCAGCCAGTTGCTGCGCCGCAGTGGCTTCGCGCCCGCCGACGTCGACGCCGCCGATCTCGCGCCGGAGGACTATCGCCACGGCACAACCTGTGTCGCGATTCGCTTCGACGAGGGCGTGCTCCTCGCCGGCGATCGCCGGGCCACGTCCGGCAACCTGATCAGCCACCGCACCCTCGAGAAGGTCTTTCCCGCCGACCGCCACAGCGGCGTCGCCATCGCCGGCGCAGCCGGTCCGGCCATCGAGATGGTCAAGCTGTTCCAGCTTCAGCTCGAGCACTATGAGAAGGTCGAAGGCACGTCGCTGAGCTTGGAAGGCAAAGCAAACCAGCTCAGCCAGATGATCCGCGGCAACCTCCCGATGGCGATGCAAGGCATGGTCGTCGTGCCGATCTTTGCTGGCTACGACCTCGCTCGCCGGGTAGGGCGGCTCTACGAGTTCGACGTCACCGGCGGTCGTTACGAAGAAGCCGACCACGCAAGCACGGGCTCGGGGAGTCTCCATGCGGGCACGGTCGTCAAGATCGGGTACCGCCAGGGCATGGATGCCGGTGCCGTCACCGACCTTGCGCTCGAATCGCTCTACGAAGCTGCCGATGAGGATTCCGCCACTGGCGGACCCGACCCGATCCGGGGTATCTATCCGATCGTGGCGACCATCACCGCCGACGGGTACACCCGAATCGACGATGCGGAACTCGCCCGCCGCACCGATGCCTTGATCGATCGCCGACGGGGGAACTGATCCAATGAACATGCCCTTCTACGTCGCGCCTGAACAGGTGATGAAAGACCGCGCCGACTACGCCCGAAAAGGCATTGCGCGCGGTCGCAGCCTGGTGGGTTTTCGCTACGACAACGGCATCGCGATCTGCGCCGAGAACACCTCGTCGACGCTGCGCAAGATCAGCGAGATCTATGACCGCATCGCGTTTGCCGGCGTCGGGAAATACAACGAGTTCGATCAGCTCCGCATCGCCGGCGTCCGCCACGCCGACATGAAGGGTTATGCGTTCAGCCGCGAAGACGTCGACGCCCGCAGCCTGGCCAACCAATACGCTCAGAGTCTGGGTCAGATCTTCACCCATGAAATGAAGCCGATGGAGGTCGAGATCCTGGTTGCCGAGATCGGCTACCACACCGACGGATCCGCCGATCAGCTGTTCCACATCCTGTACGACGGCACGGTCGTCGATGAAGACATGGCGGTCGTGCTCGGCGGTGAAACCGACCCGATCTCCGAACGGCTCGGCTCCTTCGATGCACCTCCGCCCCTCGCTGAGGGGCTCCAACGGGCGGTTGCTGCGCTCGCCGGCCCCGAACGCACCCTCGACGCACCTGCGCTCGAAGTGGCGGTGCTCGAACGGGGTGACCATCGGCGCACCTTCCGGCGGCTGACCGACGACGAAACCGCCGCCTTACTCGGGTGACTGAACGCCCCCGGTCACACGACCACACTCAACCCCGCAGTTTTCGTTAGGTTGTCTGGGTGCAGCGACGGATCTTCGGAATCGAGAACGAGTATGGCGTCACCTGCACCTTGCGGGGCCAGCGCCGACTGAGCCCCGACGAGGTCGCTCGGTATCTGTTCCGCCGCGTGGTCTCGTGGGGCCGCAGCAGCAATGTGTTCCTCGGCAACGGCGCCCGGTTGTACCTCGACGTCGGAAGTCATCCGGAATACGCCACTCCCGAGTGCGACAGCGTTCGCGAACTCGTCGTGCATGACAAGGCGGGGGAGCGGATCCTCGAACAGCTTCTGACGAGCGCCGAGCAGCGGCTCGGCGACGAAGGGGTACACGGCGACGTGTACCTGTTCAAGAACAACACCGACTCCGCCGGGAACAGCTACGGCTGCCACGAGAACTACTGCACCAGCCGGCGCGACGACTTCTCGTCCTACACCGAGGTCCTGATCCCGTTCCTCGTCAGCCGCCAGATCTACGCCGGTTCCGGCAAGGTGCTCCAGACGGCCCGTGGTGCGATGTACTGCGTGAGTCAGCGAGCCGAACACATCTGGGAAGGCGTCTCTTCCGCGACGACTCGCAGCCGCCCCATCATCAACACCCGCGACGAACCCCACGCGGACGCCGAGCGCTACCGTCGATTGCACGTCATCGTGGGCGATTCCAACATGAGCGAGTACACCAACTTCTTGAAGGTCGGTGCGTGCTCGTTGATGTTGCGGATGCTC
>JBCCYT010000090.1:0-17632 GCA_039188975.1 Actinomycetota bacterium | reverse complement strand
GCGCAGAGACCGGCGTCGAGGCCAATCGTTCGCAACGCAGCAATGGACGGGACGGGCACCATGCCATCGTCGCACGCCCCGCACCCGATACCGCCCTCGTGGCGACGAAACCACGATCGCCTAGGCGATCCCGCTGCGCTGCACGAACCTCGACGGCGGCACGAGCCCCGCGTCGGCGAGCAGGTCGACCGCCTGCTTTTCTTCCTGATCGAGCAGCACTGGCGTGCCCTCCTCATGACCGACGAGGAAGCTGACCAAGCAGTCGTCGCATTGGTCGCTGAACTGCATGACGCACGCATCGCAGTCGATCATCAGTGCCGGTTCGGGGCCGACGACATCGAACTCCGACGATGGGGGCAGATCCGGCACGAGGCGAAGGTGCCGGCGGTTGGTTGGGGTGCTGGACATGTGGAAAACCCTAGAGAGGGGGTGTGACACGCTCCGCTGCGTGACCTGACTGTGGAAAACTTGACGACGAACGAACGTTCGGGCACTGTCGACACCCCATGACCGAACAACTGTTCGCGTTGCCGCAGCCAACGCCCGAAGCCCCGCCCGCCCCTCCGCTCCAACGCGCACTCGATGATCTCGGCACGCCGCTCCACGAGGTCACGTTCGTGGTCTTCGACATCGAGACCACCGGCGGCAAAGCTGCCGACGGAGGGATCACCGAGATCGGTGCGGTCAAGCTCCGAGGCGGCGAGTGCCTCGGCACCTACCAGACACTCGTCAACCCGGGGCGCGCCATCCCACCGGAAATCACGGTGCTCACCGGCATCACCGAAGCAATGGTGTTCCGAGCGCCGCGCATCGAGGCAGTGCTGCCGTCGTTCCTCGACTTCGTCGGCACCGACAGCGTGATCGTCGGCCACAACGTGCGCTACGACCTGGCGTTCACCAACGCCGCGCTCGAACGAGACGGCCGCACCAAGCTGCCCAACCGCACGGTCGACACGTTGCCGCTCGCCCGGCGCTTGCTGCGCGACGAGGTCCCCAACTGTCGGCTCGGCACGCTCGCCGACCGTCTGCGCCTGAGCCACACGCCATCGCATCGTGCCCTCGACGACGCGCTTGCCACCGGCGACCTTCTCCATGTCTTGCTCGAACGGGCTGGCGCCATGGGCGTGACCGGTCTCGACGATCTGCTCGCCCTGCCGACGATGGCCGGCAACGCACAAGCGTCGAAACTGCGCCTCACCGACCGCCTCCCCCGAAAACCGGGCGTCTACCTCTTCCGGAACCGCAACGGCGACGTGCTGTACGTCGGGAAGGCGACCAACCTCCGAAGTCGGGTCCGCAGCTACTTCTCCACCGACGAGCGGCGCAAGGTCGCCCAGCTGCTGCGCGAAACCCACCGCGTCGACCACCAGGTCTGTCGCAACGGGCTGGAAGCTGCGGTGCTCGAACTCCGTCTGATCCATCGGCACCTGCCCCGTTTCAATCATCAAGGCACCCGCAGCTCGCGCTACCCGTACGTGAAACTGACGCTCGACGAACGGTTTCCTCGTCTGTCGGTGGTTCGAACGGTGAAAGACGATGGCGCGCTGTACCTCGGGCCCGTGTCGTCGTCGAAGCGCGCTCGGCGGCTGATCGAGGCGATCGAGACAGCCGTCCCGATACGACGCTGCACGACCCGGTCGAGCGCTCGCACCAACAAACCGGTCTGCACTGCGGCACAGATCGGTGTCGCCGCGTGTCCATGCTCTGGACACACCGAACCGGAGGCCTACGCCCGCATCATCGCCGACCTGGTCGAAGGCCTGACCGTCCGACCCGATGGCCTGCTGGCTCCTCTTCGTGAGCGCCTCGTCGCCCTTGCCGCCGACGAACGCTACGAGGAAGCGGCCGACGTGCGCGATCGCGCCGACGCACTCGCCGGAGCCCTTCGACGACAACGCCGCTTCGATCTCCTTCGTCGGGCGGGTCGAGTCCGTTTCACGATCGACACGGCATGGGCCGAGATCGACAGCGGCCGTTTGCGCGGGTGCGGGTCAGTCGAGGACCCGCCGACCCTGCTCGACCTCCGAACGCCGTCGGCGCCCGACGGGGCAGCGTGCACTGCACCCCTGCCGCCACCTTCACGTGCGGATGCTGACGAGCTCTTGTGTATCGCTCGCTGGCTCGACGAAAACGCGCATCGCATCACGCTTGATGCGGTCGACGGTGTGCTCGCCGAGCCGTTCCCGAGGGTGCCGACGTTCAGCCCGAAGAAGCGCTGAGCCTCACGACGAGAGGCGGACCGCCCAAACCGGGCCGCTCAGACCTGCAGCGCGGCCAGCTTGGCAGCCGCCCGACCATCGTCGATCGCAGCTTGAGCCGCCTCGACGCCCTCACCGATCGATGCCACAACGCCCGCGGCCACGAGCCCGGCGGCTGCGTTCAGCACCACGATGTCGCGCGGGGGGCCAGCTTCGCCACCCAAGACCCGAGCCGCGATCTCGGCATTGGCGGTGGCGTCGCCACCGGCCAACGCGTCAGGCGTGACTCGGCTGAGGCCGTAGTCGGTGGCGTCGATTTCAGTCTCGGTGATCTCACCCTCGTCGAGCGAGACGATCCATGACGGCCCGGTCGTGGTGAGTTCGTCGAGGTCACCGTCGCCGTGTACCACCAACGAACGGACCGAACCCGTCGCACGCAGCGTTTCTGCCAATCGATGCATGAGCGGGCGGTCGGCAGTGCCGATCACCTGCCGGTCGAGTCCGCCGGGATGCGACAGTGGGCCAAGGATGTTGAACACCGTCGGGATGCCGAGTTCGACGCGAACCGGCCCCACGTGCCGCACGGCGGGATGAAAGGCGCGGGCGAACGCGAAACCGATCCCGTGCTCGCTGACCTGCGTCTCGAGCGTCGCCGCGTCGGCGATCTCGAGGCCGAGCGCGTCGAGGAAGTCGAAGCTGCCCGACGTCGACGACGCTTTGAGGTTGCCGTGCTTACAAATCGTGGCCCCGGCGCCCGCGGCCACGAACGCAGCCATGGTCGACACGTTGAGGGCGTGCTTGCGGCGACTCGGAGCGCCGCCAGCACCGACGAGGTCAGTCGTTCCGCTCGGGAGATGCAGCGGCTCGGCGACCGCCATCATCGCTCGCTGCAGACCCGTCAGCTCTTCGACCGTCTCGCCCTTTTGCCGCAGCGCCACGATGAAGGCCGAGATCCGAGTGTCGGACACATCGCCTCGGAGGATCTCGCCGAGCACCGCCGTGCACGCCTCGCCACTGAGGTCGCGACCAGCCGTCAACGATGCAAGGACGCCCGGCCATCCACCGTGATCGTCGATACTCATCAGGACTCCCCTGTCTTCCAGTGCCGGGCCTCATCGAGGCGGCGAAGGTGATCGTGCTGGGCCTCGGCCAGCTTGTCCATCCAGGCGGCGAGGTCTGGTCGGCTGTGGGTGCGAATCTCATCGGCCAGCGACGTGTACATCGCCGCTTCTACCGGTAGCCGCGAAGCGAGGTCGTCGGCGCCGGGATGGGCGTCGGCGGTGTCGGTCTCTTCGGCCAGCAAGCCGTACAGACCTTGTGCGAGACCCTGGTTGCGTTCGGCCATCGACCGAAGCACGTTGGCAAGCCCGGGTTCGCCGTCGACGTTGGCCGCCTCGGCGAGGTACTGCGCCCGGGTGACAGCAGCCGTGATCTGGCGCAGCCCAGCCCGCAGCGCATCGATCGCTTCGGTACCGTCGACGTGACTCATCGGCGGTACTCTAGAGGCCCTGTGATCGCCGCCCTCAACGTCTCCGCTGTGCGCCGTGGCGCGCTGGTCTGCCTCGTGATTGCGGCTCCCGCTGCGGTCATCTCTCGGCTCCTCGCCGACAACGACGCCGGCACCGACCAATCGAACTGGGTGTTCGTTGCGCTGCTGGCGATCGTCGTTGCGTACCTGCTCGGAGGGAGTACCGCCGGGCGCCACGCGGCCGATGCGCCGTTTGTCAACGGTGCTGCCGCAAGTCTCTCTGCGTTTGCGGTCGTGCAGGTCATCGGCGGTGTCATCCGTCTCATCCAGGGCGATGGTCTCTCCCCCATCGGCATCGTCTTCAACGCCTTGCTCGCCGCAACCATCGGGGTGGTGGGGGCCGGCGTGGGCGCGATGCGCAAACGCCCCTGATGGCGAACCGTCTCCATTTTGCACCTTGTCAGGGCAATCGGGTGACCTGACTGGCACACTGTGCGTGGTGGCGGGGAGCCGACTGGATGGCCGCGGCCCTTCGGGGTTGAGGAAAGTCGGGGCTCCGCAGGACAGGGTGCTGGCTCACGCCAGTCGAGGTGACTCGCAGGAAAGTGCCACAGAAAACAGACCGCCGGTTGGGTTCGCTCAGTCGGTAAGGGTGAAACGGTGCGGTAAGAGCGCACCAGCACCCCTGGCGACAGGGGTGGCTCGGCAAACCCCACCCGGAGCAAGGTCACGCAGGGAGAGGGCGGTCCGTCCGCAGACACTCCCGGGTCGACTGCACAGATGGATGGTCATCCACGGGCCCCAACGCCATCGCTCAGCGATGGCGAAGGCCCCGGACAGAACCCCGCTTACAGGTCGACTCCCCGCCACCGCCCACGCCTGGGTCAGGAGAGATCAGCCGAGGTCGGCCACCATGCCGTTGAACGCATTGACCACCGGCTGATTCATGATCGCGAAGGTCTGCTCGAGCCCTGCGGTGCGATGGTGGGTTCCCGCTTGCCAGGTCGGATCAGCGGTGAGCGCTTCGAAGGCAGCATGGCTCGGGAAGAGGTTGATGCGGACCTCGTCCCACACGTCGACCGGCCCGAAGACGGTTGCCTCGACCGTGAACCACGCGGCCGGTTGAACGCCGAGCGGTTGGGCGACCGTTCCGGCGTTCGCGCTGTACTGCGCGACGGCCTCACTACCCGACCGATTCGGATCGGCGTCTTCGTCGTCGGGCTGGTACTCGGCGGTCTCGCGGTAGTCGAACACGTGCATGAAGGCCATCACGGTGTCGCCGTCAGTCGCCGGAAACGGCGGGTCTTCGAGAGGTGGGAGTTGCGGGGTTTCGAGCAGGGTTGTCGCGAGGACGACCGTGTCGAGCACACCGGCCGCTTTGTGAATCGACATCTCCTGGAACTCCGGATCCTGAGACATCTCGGCGAACGCGGCCCGGCTCGCGTATTTCACGACCGCGATCTGGTCCCACGCCGACCCGCCGATGAGGTCCTGCTCGACCTCGGCGATGTACACGACCTCGTGGCCATAGCGAGGCAGCATCGTCTCGCCCATGAACGAACCGTAGATTGCGTCAGCTTCTTCGCCCGTCAGGTCGGTCTCGCGACCGTCGGGATACTCGGCCTGATCGCGGTAGCGGATCATGTTGATCATGTAGAAGGGTCCGCCGTCGTCGTTGGGGTCCTGAAGGAAGGCACTGATCTCCGCGGTGTTGGCCTCGCCCATCTCGGCGCCGAAGCGGGGGATCTCATCGTCAGCCGGGCGGATGGTCGTGAACGGCGACGAGGGTTCTTCGACGGCGGCCTCGGGGGTCACTGTGGTCGGGGTCACCGTGGTCGGGGTCACCGTGGTCGGGGTCACTGTGGTCGGGGTCACGGTGGTCGGGGTCACTGTGGTGGTGGCGGTCTCTTCGACCTCGGCCGCCTCCGAGGCATCTGGCTCGATGGCGTTCTCCGTGTCATCGCCGCCGCACGCGGCGAGTACGAGCGCCATCACCGTGACTGCAGTGATCGTCTTCCGCATGGCTGGGTCCCCTTCTGGTCGACGGCGCATGTCGCCGCGTTCACGTCGATCATCCGACGCCGCGGTCCGCTTGGCGTCCCCCGAGGGGAGGCTTCGCGACTACTCCCGTCGGAGTAGTCGCGAGACGCCTGCGCCTGCGACAGGATCGGACGGCCGAGAACCGGCAACTCACCCGGCACCAGAGCGGCAGGAGCGGTTCTCCAGCAGAGCCGACCGAGACCTGCCACCATGGGTCCATGTCGGGCACAGATCAGCCCCCACTTTCTGACGACATGCTCCGGTGGGTCGAGCGCATCCATGTCATGGAGTACCTCGACCAGGTCGTTCCTCGGCGCACGGGCGCGGTTGCGATGGCCCTCGCCATGCTGGACCGGGATCTCCCCATGAGCGCACGAGAGATTGCGACCTTTGCCCGCATGGGTCACGAGACCGTTCGGCGCAGTACCGACGCGCTGCTCGACCTCGGCCTGATCGACCGGCACCGACGGGCACGGGTCGAGCCCCCACCGCCCCGTTGACCGACTGGGCGGCGTCGTCAGTCGTCGCGACTCGGCCGGCGCCGATTTCGCTTCACATCGCTCCGTCGGCGTTTTGCGTCGACCCGCCGTCGTTGTGACCCTCGGGTCGGTTTGGTTGCTCGACGGGACTTCTCGACCACGCCCGCGTTCCGGACGCGCCCCCGAAGCCGTTCGATCGCAATTTCCCGATTCCGCAGCTGCGAGCGCTCATCGTCGACCGTGACACGAACCACATCGCCGAGCCGAGACCGGACCCGTTCACGCAGCGCGTCCGGCATGGTCGTCGACGCATCGAGTCGAAAGACGGCATCGACCTTGGTGTTCGAACGGTTTGCATGCTGCCCGCCCGGACCGCCGGACGCCACGAAGCGAAGTTCGATCTCTGACTCCGGGACTTCCCACGCCCCGGTCATGGTTCACCTCGCCGGTTCCGGCGGAAAGAACTCGCGAACGTCGAGATCGAGAAACGCAGCGAACGCCGCAACCTCCTCGGCTTTGGTCTGGGTGCGACCGAGCAGACGATCACGCATCGCCTCCCGATTGACCCCGATGACATCGGCCAGCCGCTGCTGGGAGATTCCGCGCGCTTTGCGCGTGTCGGTGAGAACCTGCCGAATGCGCTCTTGGGTCTGTCGCATCAACTCGCTGTATTCGGCATCGTCGATGCACGCGCCATGTGTCCGCCGACCCATGATTTCCTCCTCCGCCGTTCCCGCCAAGGAACTCACGCAGCGTAGCACTGACGGCCACAGGCTGGCGAGGCACTTGTCTCACCGGTCGGCGTCGTTCAGCCGTCCACAGCAACACTGGCGAGATGCTGGACTTCGTTGAACGAGTGCAGCGACGGGGTCGGACCGCCCGTCGCAATGCGGAGGATGGAAGCCTGCGCGACGAATGCTCGCCATGACACCTCGATGCCAACGCCAAGCGCCCACGCCAGCGCCGCCTTGATCGGAGAAACATGGCTGACCAACACGATGTCGTCGGTGGCGGCCGCTGGCGCGAGCTCGTCGAGAAGCGACCACATCCGAGTCGCCAACTGGTCGTGACTTTCCCCGCCAGGGGGCGACCACGCGGTATCGGCCCGCCAGGACGTCCAGGTCGAACCGGGCACGTCACGAATGGCCATCCCATCGAGCTCGCCGTAGTCAACTTCGATCAGCCGATCGTCGATGTCGACCACCTCACCGATCGCTGCCGCGGTCTGCCGACAGCGCTGCAGCGGACTGCTGATCACACGGGCGCCAGACGGAACCGCAGCCGCAATCGCGCCGGCCTGCGCCCGACCGACGTCGTCGAGATCCGGGTCGAGACGGCCGAGCAGCTTCCCGGACGCGTTCGCTGGGGTACGGCCATGTCTCACCACGATCAGCATCAGCGCAGGTTCTCCTTCGGGACTCGACCGGTGCGAAGAAACGCCTCACGATGATGGGGCTCACCGAATCCGAGTCGCCGGCCGATCACCACCAACGCCACGACCGCCGCGGCTTCCATGACGAGCAAGACGCCCAGGGGCCGGTCGAACTCGGGGAGCGGTCCCGAACCAAGTGCGTCGAACCCGCCGCCCACCGGCCACCAGAACAGATCCTGACGGAACCACACACCGGCCGAGATCAAAAAGACGAAGGTGCCGATCGGCACTCCCAGCCAGGCGCGACGCCGCAGCCGCCGGCCGACGGTCAACGCCATCACGAGCCCGAGGAGAACCACCGATCCAAGCAGGGTGTGGAGGATCCACGGGCGCCCGGTCAGCGCTTCGACCAGCGGCAACACGCCCCCCACCGCAACCCAGCGGTAGTCCATCGCCGGCGAATCGAAGACAAAGAGCACCAGCAAGACTGCGGTGGCAAGAAACCAGACGAACATCAGCGCAGCACGATACGGCCGCACTCCTCACAGTCGGCCGGATTGTCGCCATCGAGATACTTGATCCGGTCGACTTCGACCGCCGGCATTGCCGAGGGACATCCCGAGCAGCCTGCGCCGTCGAACCGTACGACCGTGGCGGCCCCGAACGCCGGCCGGCGCCGCTCGTACTCCGCGGCCAACGTCGCCTCGACGCTTCCGCTCACCGCTACTCGTTCGCTGGCGACCTGCTCGAGCTCCTGATCGATTTCGGCTTCTGCAGCGGCGATCTCGGACTCGAGGCGAGAAATCACTGCATCGATCCCCGCCCGCTCAGCCTCGAGCTGACCGATGCGGGCCTCGAGTTCATCGGCTTCTTCCATTGCGTCGAGGGCCTGTTCCTCGGCGTCGTCTTGGCGAGCCCGCAACGATGCGATCTCGCTCTGCAACGCTTCCAGATCCTTGATTGCGGTGACCTCTCCGCTGTACAGGCGAGCGTCGCTGGCGTCGGCCCGGTCGCTGATCGAGGTCGCCTCGTCCTCGAAGCGCCGCTGGCGGTTGGCGACCTCGACTCGCGATGCCGCCACCACATCGATTTCGGCTTGTTGGCGTGCCTGCTCGGCCTGGGCCTCGATGAGCGCTTGGCGTTGGTCGAGGTGGACCCGACGATGGTTGAGCTGCTCGGTCGTGGTGTCGAGGCGTTGGAGGTCGAGCAGAGCGTCACTCATCAGGCGGTTGGGCAATCGTTGTCGTGGTGGTTGTCGTCGTTGTCGTGGTCGTCGACGGTGCTGCCGTGGTGGTGGTCGCCGGAGGCGCAGTCGTCGCCGGCGCCGTCGTGGTGGTGGTTGCCCCTGGCACCGTAGTCGTCGATGGCGGCAGCGTCGTCGACGTGGTGGTGGTTGTCGTTGTGGTGGTGGGCGGCGCGCAACCGTCGATTCGCCCGTCGCCGTTCTCATCGATCTCTTCGAACAGTCGGGGACACTCGCCGATCCCGCGGTCGAACTCAAAGTCGTCGCTCAGCTCCGGGTCGCAATAGTCGAAGACACCGTCGCCGTCGGTGTCCACTGCACCCGCATTGTTCTTCTTGCCGCAGAAGCTGTCGAGCAACTCCTGATAGTCGTCTTCTTCTTGGTCGGTCCGGATCCGGATTCCGCCGCGCGTCCCCTCGGGAGCGTCGAACGGCAGCGGCTCCAGCCCGTCGTGGAACGCCGTGTTGAACTGGCCCCAGATCATTGCCGGGAGCGAACCACCAAAGATGTTGCCTCGACCGAGCGCACCGCGGTCGACGTTTCGCATCTCGACCTCGGCGTCGGGATTGCCCATCCACACCGCCGTGGCCAGATGTGGCGTGTAGCCGACGAACCAGGCGTTGGTGAACTCCTGTGCCGTGCCCGTCTTGCCCGCCGCCACCTGCTCGGGGAGCCGCGCCCGCGTGCCGGTGCCTCCCCGAACGTTCGCCTCCAGCACGCTGGTGACGAGCCGGGCGCTCTGGGTGGAGATCGCCCGGTCAGGCGCCGGCCGGTTCTCGAAGACGATGTTGCCCTCACGGTCTTCGACGCGAAGAATGAAGATCGGATCGACCTGCAAGCCGTCGTTGGCGAAGGTTGCATAGGCGGTGGCCATGTCGAGCGGCGTGACGTCCTTGGGCCCCAGCGGCATCGAGATCGGGAGATCGCTCAGATCGGTGGTGATACCGAGCGCTCGAGCCGTATCCGCAACGTTCGACAGGCCAACGATCAACCCCAGCCGCACATAGGCGCAGTTCGACGACGACAGCGTCTGGGACCGGATCGAGGCAACGGAACCACCCGGACCGCTGAAGTTGTTGACGTTGTAGGGATTCGGAAAGCCCCCCGGGTTGGTGAACGAACAGGTACCGATGCCGTTGAGTTGGTCGTTGGGAACGAACCCTTTCTCCATCGCAGCAGCCAGCACGAACGGTTTGAACGACGAACCGGTCGGCCGCCCTTTTTGGGTTGCGATGTTGAATTCGAAGATGTCGAAACCAGGGCCACCGACGATTGCTCGAACCTGCCCGGTTCCGGGTTCGACGGCGGCAAGCGAAGCGTAGAACGCACGCTCGTCGTCAGGGATGTGCGCTTCGACGGCGGCTTCGGCTGCGGCCTGAGCCGCAGGGTCATAGGTGGTGTACACCCGAAGACCGCCACCAAAGAGTGCCTCGGCTCGCTCCTCGGCGGTCGTACCGAGGCGGGGGTCTTCGAGAAGCCGGCGCCGAACCTCCTCGATGAAGTAGCTCGTCGGCTCCCATTCGGCGGCGACAGTACGCGACGTCGGCAACGGGGACTCGAGGAATCGTTGGTATTGGAACTCGGTGATGTTGCCCGTGTCGTAGAGGCGACCGAGTGCGATGTTGCGGCGTTCGCGGGCAACGTCGGGGAACCGGGTCGGGTCATATGCGGTCGGGTTCGAAATGAGGCTGGCCAGGAGCGCCGATTGTGGCCAGGACAGCAGTGACGGCTCGGTGTCGAAGTAGATCTCGGCCGCCGCTCGGATGCCGTAGGCGCCGGATCCGAAGTACACCGTGTTGAGGTAGGCCTCGAGAATTTCGTCCTTGCTCATCTGTCCTTCGATGCGGATGGCCAATGCCGCCTCGGGGATCTTTCGATCAAGGTCACGGTCATCGCCGATCACACCGTTCTTGATCAGCTGCTGGGTGATGGTCGAACCACCCTGTTCGATCCCACCGGCGTTGACGTTCTCGATGAACGCTCGGCCGATCGCCTTGGCATCGACGCCGTTGTGGTCATAGAAGCCCTCGTCCTCGACGACGATCAACGCAGTGACCATCCGTGGACTGATGTCAGCGAGGTCGACGAGTGCACGGTTCTGCACGTCGTAGAGCACATCGAATTCCGCCCCGTGACGGTCGTACACGATCGACCGCAATGCGAGCTCGTCGAGGTTGATTTCGCCACTGGACGATTCGTTCGCCGCGTAGATGTCGGAGACGCGGGGCGCGAGCGCAGCGACGGTGAACGCCACCGCCAGGCCGCCGCCGATCAGAATCGCAGCAAGTCGCAGAAGTCCGACGATCCCACGCACGGCGACCACGCTAGTGGTCAAACCCGCCCCGCCCGGCGCGGCCTCCCCGCCATGGCCGTGGCACGATGCGTCGGTGACCAGGATCGGCATCGTCGGTGGAAGCAAGGGGGCAACGCTGCATGCCGATGCCGTGATTCACACCCGCGGCGCCGACCTCATCGGTGTCGGCGGCCGGCCTGGAACGGCTGGTGAGCTCGCAGCTGCGGCTGATGTCGCGGATCTCGCGCTGGCGGAGTTGTGCGCCCGCAGCGATGCCCTCATCGTTGCGGTTCCGCCCGCCGAGGTGGCGACCGTTCTCTCCCTCATCGCCAACGAGATCGCGGGCGGCGCACGAATCCGGGCGGTGATGGTCGAGCCACCGCTCTGGCAGGCCTCGGCGCTTCCGGTCCCAACCGTGCTCGCAAACAACCTGTTGCATGCACCGGTGGTGCGCCAGGCGCTTCGCGAGATCGCGGCGATGCGCTCGCCTCACCATCTGCAGATGCGGATTCGTCAGCCGAAACCGGCGTGGGGTGCGCATGGGACGCCCGCATTCGGTGGGCCCCTCGACGATCCCGGCCTTCGACTCGTCCCGGTGCTGCTCTCCGCCGCCGCCGAACCGGCGGTGCACGTCGAGGTGACCGACATCGTCGGTGGTGTCCATGCGGCGATCGAACTCGAGTCGACTCGGCGCGTCGGGCTCGACGTTGCCTGGTCCGAGGACTCATCACGCATCGAACTCGAAGCCGCCGACGCGGGAGGGGTCATCTTGTTGACACTCGACCCGCTCCCCCGGCTCGAGATCGACGGCCGGGGGATCGAGCCACCGGACCTGCACCCGCTCGAGGCGCTCGGCTTTGTTGCGCAAATCGACCGGCTCGCGAAGACCGCGCAGGGTGCGGAGCCGTGGCCCTCGATCACCGTCGGAACCGCCATCGAAGCCATCTTTCCTCGCTGATTTCGACACCGATCCGGTGACGATAGGGAAGCTGAACAGTTGGTTCGTCGTAACGCCGTTCGGCTCGCTACGATCTCCGAGGGAGGAGTACGTATGTTGGGGATTCGCGCGCGCCGATTCGGTGCGGTCATTGCTGTGAGCACGCTCATCGCCGCCGGGTGCGGCGGTGGGGCCGAGGAGGACGCAGGCGATGACGTTGTCCTGCGAACCCAGGGCGATATCGCGGTTGACGAGGACGCCGTCGCCGATTCGACGACAACCGTCGCCGAGCAGGCCGGCGCCGCGGGCGCGAGCGAAAGCGATGGCGGCGCCGAAGCGGTCGAGAACGCGAGCGGCTCCGACACCACGACCACGACCACGCTTCCGCAAGAAGAAGTCAGCGCAGATGAGGCACTGTTCGATGCGATCGGCGAATTCCAGAGCTGCCTCGATGCCGATGGCTACGAGTTCCTCGGACTTCCTGACCCGGCGTTGGGCGAAGATGCACCCCAGAACCAGCAGCCCTACATCGATGCACTGATCGCCTGCGCGGCTCGGAGCCAGATCCAGCAACGCCTCGCCGAAGCCGACGCCGCGCAAGACGACCTCACTCCCGAGGAAGTCGAGGAGCAAAACCGGCAATACGTCGCCTTCCGCGAGTGCATGATCGGTCGGGGCTGGAGCATTCCCGATCCGGTCCCCAACGAACGCGGGCTGCTCTTCCCCGGCTTCGCCGCCGCCAGCCAGTGGGAGGGCCCGCCCGGTGAGGACATCGCCAACACCGACGATGTCGGTGAGTGCACCAGCGAAGCCAACGTCGAGTTCGGAGGCGGCTCGTGAGCAGAGGCCAGATCATGGGGGTGCTCATCGTCCTCACCCTCATCGCCGGTCTCGTCGTCGTCTGGCAGGTCACGGGTGAAGAGGAGACCGGCGATGCACCGGTCGAGATCTTGACCGACACGGTCAGCCGTCAGACGCTGCGCGACGAGCTGACGCTCAATGGCGAGCTGCGCCGCGACGAACTCCAGACCATCAACTCGCCCTTCGACGGCCGGGTGAGTCAGGTCGGGATCGATGACGGCGACGAGATTCAGGCCGGCCAGGTGATCCTGGCCCTCGACGGCCGGCCTGCGGTCGCCGCCAACGGCGATTTCAGCTTCTATCGCCAGCTCGATGTGGGTTCAGACGGCCCTGACGTCTTGCAGCTGGAACGCATCCTGTTCGAATCGGGCTACGACCCCGGCTCGATCGACCGGCTCTACACCGAAGCAACCCGGGCCGCGCTGCGCAATTGGCAGATCGACTACGGGTACGGCGGTGCCACCCCGGAACCGGACGAGACCGTCATCATCAGCCTCACCCCGGGGAACGGATACTCCGTCGGAGACAAAGACACCCAAGCCATTCTCATCGGTCCGTCGGTGCCTGGACCCGGCGAGGGCGACGACGTGACCCGTACCGTGGCTGGCGCCGGCGCGGCGCTCACGCCCGTCCAAACCTCGACCGTGCCGGCCATCGGTGTCCAAGACACCGAGACGACCATCGCCGAGGGCACGACCCTCGACATCGTGCTGACCGCCAGCCCGGCCCCGCTGGTCGACACCCAGATCGGGTTGACCTTCGGCGGCGACGCCACCGGCGGCGACAGCGACGACGTCACCGATCCCGACATCGACGTCGACTATCTCGACGACCCGCTCGAGGATTCGCCGATCGTGTGGCCCGCAGGCGCAGCCACCTTCACCCTCACCCTCGAGACGCTCGCCGACGACGTCGACGAAGACGACGAGGAATGGACCATCACGATCACACCTGAGCAGGCGGTTGGCGAAGGCATCAACTACAACCCGGCGCCGCTCAACACGATGACGGTCACCATCACCGACGCCACCCCGAACGAGGTGCCGACGTTTCAGCTCACGGTCGACAGCGACGACCGCGAGATCGACGAAGGTGCAGGCGCGAACTACACGATCACCGCAGACCGAGAACTCGGTCGCGCCGTCGAGGTGCGTTACTCGATCACCGGAACGGCAACCGATGACGACGACTACGCCGAGCAAGACGACGACCCGAGCTTCATCTTCCCCGCCGGCACCGATGAATTCACGCTGACGATCGCCACCACGCAAGACGCGACGATCGAACCCAACGAGACAATGACGGTCACTCTGCAGGCGTCCACCGACCCGGGTGACCCCTACAACCTCGGTTCTGCGGTGTCGGGCACGGTGACGATCGAAGACGAAGACGACCCCGAGTTGACGATCGTCGGCAACGAAGTCCGGGTTGCGGAGGGAAGCGCCGTCGCCGTCACGATCCGAGCCGACGCGGCGCCGAGCCGGGCGATCTCCGTCGATTACCAGGTCGGCGGCACCGCAACGATGGGCGTTGACTACGCCGTGCTGACCGGGACTGTCACCTTCCCCGCCGGCGCCCGCGAAGTAACGCTTCTGGTCCAGACCCTCGACGACGACGTGATCTTCGTGCCGTCGGACATGATCGTCGCCGATTGGCCGGCCCGGGTCGGCACCGTGTTCGTCGACGAGGGCGAGACGGTCCAGCTCGGCCAACAGCTGTTGACCTTGACCGAACCGGACTTCACCATCACCTTGTTCGCGAATCCGACCGACCGGTCCGAGCTGGTGCTCGGTCAGGTGGTCACCGTCGAGCTCGAAGCTGGCGACCAGACCGTGGAGGGCCGCATCGTCGAACTCGACGACGCGGCAAACATCACCGACGGTGGAAGCGAACGATACGAGGGCGTGGTCGAAGTGGCCGGCGAGCTGGCCGCCGTCGACGGGGCCAGCGTGTCGATCGAGGTGGTGCTCGATGAGCGCATCGATGCGCTCGTCGTGCCGCGGGCCGCAATCTTCCAAGACGGGGCCGGCACACCGGCGGTCCGAGTGATCGATCCAGACAGCCTCGCTCAATCGACCGTCGCCATCACAACCGGTATCCAGGAAGGTTCGTTCACGGAAGTTCTCAGCGGGTTGGACGGCAGCGAGATCATCGTCGTCGACGTCATCGGCGGCTGAGTTCAACCATGGCCGCGGCCCCGCCCCTGCTCGACCTCGATGAGGTCTCGCGCATCTACGGCGACGAGATCAAGGTCCATGCGCTCGACGGTGTCAGCCTCCAGATCGCGGTCGGTGAATTCGTGTCGATCGTCGGCCCGTCCGGGTCGGGCAAGTCGACCATGCTCGGCCTTCTCGGCCTGCTCGATCTCCCCAGCCTCGGCACCCTGTCCGTCGACGGCACGTCCGTTGGCGATCTCAGCGATCACGATCGAAGCACGCTTCGCGGCGACGTCGTCGGCTTCATCTTTCAGCAATTTCACCTCATCCCGCATCTCGACGCTCGACGCAATGTCGAAACGGCGTTGCTGTACCGCAACCTGTCCCCACGCGAACGCAAACGCCGTGCCATGGAGGCGCTCGACGTCGTCGGTCTCGCCCCCCGCCACGAACACCGACCGGTACAGATGTCGGGTGGCGAACAGCAGCGTTGTGCGATCGCGCGGGCGATCGTCACCGAACCCAAACTCCTCCTTGCCGACGAACCGACCGGTGCGCTCGACTCGACCAACGCAGCAAACGTCATGGAGATCTTCCGCGACCTCAACGACGGCTCACGAGCGATCGCCATCGTCACCCACGACCCGGCGGTGGCCGCTGCCGCCGACCGGCGCATCTCGATGCGAGACGGCCAGATCGTGGCCGACGAAGCCCTCTCCGGCGGCGATGCTGTATCGGCCTTTGGTGGGACGCTCGGCCCGGCGGAGGCTGAGGCCGAGCTGGCCGATCCCGCACCCGGCGCCACCCCCACGTCGGATGCTGACGCATGAGGAGCATTCGCGATCTGCTGAGCGTGGCGGTAGCGGGCCTGACGGCTCGATGGAGCCGCACCCTGTTGATCATGCTCGGCCCGATCATCGGAGTGAGCGCCATCGTGGCAGCGGTGGGCCTCACCGAATCGGCGAAAGGCGACCTACAGCAGACACTCGCATCGCTCGGCGACAACCTGATCCGGGGCGAAGCGGCCGGGTCCTTCGGCACCGACGAACCGGTCTTTCCCGAAGACGTCGTCGAACGCATCAACAAGCTCGCAACGGTCGAAGGTTCGACCGCAACCAAGGCGGTCACCGGCGTCATCACGACGCCGTATGAGGCGGCCCGCGACTACTACACGGCCTTTCCGACCCCAGTTCTGACCGCCGACGAGGACTTCCTCGATGTCATGCAGGTCGAGCTGGTGGCAGGCCGCTGGCTCAACTCATTCGACTACGACACCGGAGCACGAACCGCAGTGGTCGGCATCGGCCTCGCCGATGAGTTCGGGTTCCGCGAAGGCAACCGCACGATCAAGCTCAACGATCTCGACTACGGCGTTGTCGGCATCGTCGAGCGCTATCCCCTCGACGGGGTCTTCGACAATGCGGTGATCATCCCCGCTGCGACCGCAGATGCCGACTTCGACATCGGGCTCGAGCCCGACACGGTGTACGTGCGTTCGGACCCGGCGTTCACATTGGTCACCGAGGATGCACTTCCGGTCGCGATCAACCTCGGCGGCAACGAGGAAACCACGACCACCGTCTTGAGCGACGCGCTCGAAGCCGAAGCAGCCGCCGACTCGACCCTGCAGATCATCGTCGCGGCCATGGGATTGTTGGCCCTGATCGTCGGCGGCGTCGGTATCGCCAACGTCATGTCGATCTCGGTGATCCAACGCTCAGCAGAGATCGGCATTCGACGAGCACTCGGCCATGGTCGATCGCTGATCGCCTGGCAGTTCCTCCTCGAATCTGTGGCCGTCGGCCTGATGGGAGGCCTGGCCGGTGCGGTAGTCGGAATCGGCATCGTGATCTACGCCAGCCGAATCGCCGGATGGGTGTACGTGCTCTCACCCGACCTCGACCTGTTCGGAATCGAGCTCGCATCGCACTATCTGGGGATACCAACGCTGTATCTGATCGGCGTTGGTGCTGCCCTCCTGACCAGCGTTTTCGCGGGGCTGTACCCAAGCGTGAAGGCGGCACGGCTCGAACCGCTCGAGACGCTCCGACTCGGTTGACCCCGACACGGCGCGGCCTCCGTCGATCAGCGCTGCGCCACCTCGGCCAAACGACGGACGATCGACAACTGCCGCCGGTCGATCGTCAGGAACTCGATCACCGGATCGAGCGCGACATCGACCGGAGAGACGAAGACGAGGCCGAGCCGGCTCCCGTCGGCGTTGAGCGGAGCAATGTGGGCCAGTGTTGCGATGGCGGCGACGTCACGCCAGGCACCATCGGCGTTCGGTATCCGGAACGAAACGGCAACCTCGCTCCCATGTTCGGGAAGCTGGTCGGGCGCGACGGGAACAACCGCACCGCAACCGTGGACCGACAGATCGAGTAGCTGCCCCTCGTGGGGCCCGATTTGGCAGATCACCAGTCCCAGGTTGACCCGGTGGGTCCCTCGACGTTGATGGTGAATACCATCCTCGAACAAGACGTCGATGGCGATCAGCAAGAAGCCGGCGATGAGACCCAGCACGACCACCGACCCAAGAAGTGGCAGATTGGGCGTGCCATCGACCCAGACCGTGTACATGC